>CAZTCS010000042.1:5575-25833 GCA_964611995.1 uncultured Sediminibacterium sp.
GAGGTAGGAGAAACTGAAGAAAGGTTAATTCCTTTACCATTATCGCTTACAGTCAGTGATAAAACCTGTTCTTTTTCATCTTCATTTAGCTCAATAGTCAATTGAGGTTTTTCTACCTGTTGAAATGCATGCTTGAAAGCATTGGTTATAAGTTCATTGATGATAAGTGCCAATGGAGTAGCCATATCAACATCCATATTTTTGGAACTCAGTTTGATATTAGTTTGAACGATTGATTCATCAAACCCAAAACTACTGGCGAGCATATTCGAAAGGGAAGTAATGTATTCTTCAATATTTATTGCACGCAGGTTTTCATCCAGGTACATTTTCTGGTGAAGTAAACTCATAGCCTCAACACGCGCTTTTCCTTCTTCTACTGCAGATTTGGCGCCAGGGTCGGTTAGTTTGAGTGATTGTAAATTAAGTACACTGCCGATTACCTGTAAATTGTTTTTAACCCTGTGATGTAATTCACGCATTAGCGTTTCAATTCGTTCATTCTTTTGTGCCAATAATATGGCTGATTGTTTTTTCTGCAGGTAATTACGATACAGCACCACGGCCACAATGGCTAATAGTATGATCAATGCTACTGATCCCCATAAACGAATATTGGCATCTTTCAATTGAAGATCTTTCAATTCCTTTTCTCTTTTTTCAAGTGCCAGCGCATCTTCTCTTTTACTGATTTCATACTCAGACTGGAGCTTGTTTATTTTCAGTTCGGTTTCTGCATTGATGGCATCACCTCCTAACGCAAAATATTCGTTCCGGAAACGTTTTGCATTATCCATTTCACCTGTTTCTTCATACACTTTGCTTAACAGATAATCTGTGTATTTTTTGGATCCTTTGTCAATGCCACGTGATTGTAAGGCATAACTCTTTAACAGATATTCTTCCGCTTTTTTATACTGTTTTGTTTTCAGATAGGCAGATGCTAATTCATTGTACACCCTTGTTAAATCAGCCGAACTATTTGATTTAGCATAGCCTTTTAGAGCCAATTGATATTGTTCAATTGCCGCCGGATAATTCTCTTTAACTAATTCAATATTTCCCAAATCAATATAAGTAGCCGCAACGGCATATAAGTCATTTTGTGTATTAGCCAACTGCAACCTTCGGTTACTATATAGCAATGCAGAATCGTATTCCTTGAGTGCAACAAAACAACTGGAAATATTTCCAAGCACAGATAGTTTCACGGTCGGCTGTGTTATATATGATTGCAGTGAATAGGCTTTAGAATAATAATCTAAACTCTCCCTTATCTTATTTAGTGCCAGGTAAGTATTTCCCGCAGAGAGATACCAACTAGCCAATGAAGTATAATCCTTTAAACGTTCAGCTGTTTTGATTGCACGTAATATCTGATCCAGTGAATTTACTTTGTCTCCAAGCATCCTAGAAGCTGCAGACATTGCAGCTAAAGCCCTTTGTTTACTTACTTCATCCTTTGTTTGTTCTGCCAGATCATAAGCTGCTTCATAGTCGGCACTGGCTTTTTCAGCATCTTTTTGCTGCATGTAGATATTCCCTCTGGTGAGATAAGCGCCAACCATAAAGCGAGGTTCCAGGTTAGCCTTTTTACTTGCTTCAACAGATTCATTGGCAAAAGACAATGCTTTGTCATAATCCCTAGAACGCATTAAATTAGGTACCAGGTTCATTGCCGCTCCAGCGATACCTCTGGCGTAATTATTTTTTAAAGCAAGTTGGTAACTCAATGAATCCAACTGATAGGCAAGTAATGGCTCGTTTTTTCTCCGGTACATACTTGCCAGGCCAATCATTGCATCTGCCTGACCATTTTCATTATTCGTCGCCTTGTAAATAGTGAGCGCTTCTTGTGTATAGGCCATTGCCTGATCTGGTAGTCTAAGAAACTCCATTCTTGCAAGCTGCAATAATATCGCCGCTCTTGGTTCGCCCTTTGTAATTTTAAGTTGGTCGTATAATGCAGACGTGCTCTCTGTCCCAGGACCCTGAGCAATGGATTCAAAATAAAAACACCATATGAAAAACAACAAAAGAAGCCTCATGTAAAAACCTTCGTATTGGGATGTAATATAAGACAGTCTTCATATTTACGAACGAATGTTTAACGTAGTTTTTACACTGCAATTTTATATTGGGGAAAACTGTTATTTATGGTCCATAGTCCATAGACCATAGTCCATGGTCCATGGTCCATGGTCTATGGTCTATGGACTGTTCCTCTACCAGGATTGACCAGTGATATGTAAATTTTTCTCCGTTTGTACAGTAAGCCATTTACCAAATAGTCCCCCGAATAACCGGACAAACAGGTAATAGGTTCCTGCTAGTTTAAAACCAGCCTGTTGAAGCATAATTTTAAAAATAAGGTCTGTTTCTTTTCGTGATAATGGTATTTCAGCTTTGAATTGGTAGAAAACATCATGAAACATAGAACTGAAATAAGTGATGGCTAGGGTGGTTTTTGCGTCAAATCGTCCATCAGGAGTGCCCCAGGTTAGATCGATCCATTCCCATTTTGGGGAACAACCATCCCATGCATAACCGTTTTGATTCGTTCCCTTTAGGATGATCTTTCCATCATTTTGAATGCATAACCATTCATTTTCAAAATACCTGTTCTTAATATTTGTTAGAATGAATTCATCTTTTCGATGAACAAACTTGTAAACTTTGTTAGGAATTGTAGATGATACAACCATCGCTTTTGATTTTACATTATGGCAAAGCAGATGGGGGAGTCTGGTGCTACGACCAAATTAAATTTATTTCAGGGAATTTGCAATAGTAGCGGATTCGTTTATAGTGCTGTTCAGGGAAATTTGGTTGATCGCTACAAGTATAGCGTAGAATGGGACGCAGATTATCATGATAAATCTTGAAAATCATGATAATCTGTGTTCCATCCTACAAGGCAGCTAAATTTCGCCCTATAGTAATCCATTGTTTTTTAAAAGCTATGCTGAAATAAAGTATTCCATGATATAGTCGTCCATCACAAAACCATTGCCGATATCAAGTACATATTCCTTCTCTATGGTAAATCCCATTTTAATATAGAAGTCTTTTGCTTTGTTGGCTTTATTAACCTGTAGGAATAGGCGGTTATGTTTTTTTATCCTGGTATAGTTGATTGCTTCTTCGAGTAAAGCTTTACCGGCACCCGATTTCTGAATGGATGGTAAAACATATAATTTATTCAATTTACATCCTTCGCTTCCTTCCTCGGAAACAGAGGCAAATCCAATATCTGTACCATTAAAAATTGCAATAAAAAATGTATGACCTTTTTGCATTTGTTCTGTCAAAGCCCCATCATTATAAATTAAGTTGAGCATATAGTTGATTTGCTCTTCAGAAATTATTTCACCATAAGCATCTGGCCAGGTGGCTTCTGCTAATTGCCTGATGATGTTAATGTCAGCAATTGTAGCAGTTCTGATAGATAAGGGTTGAGACATGCTTATTTCTTTTGTATTTTTTGGGGAAATATCTTTTTGTTTAGCCAATGTGCAAGATAAGCGCTACCAATACCCGTAGCAGCACCCATCAGCACATCAGTCGGGTAGTGCTGGCCGAGGTATAGTCTCGAATAGGCAACCCCGGTGCTCCATAAATAAGCAGGTAGGGTGATATACCATTTTTTATACTGGATAGATAAAGAAGCGGCAGCAGCAAAGCTTACTGAAACATGACCAGAAGGGAAGGAGTATCCCTGGTCTGGTTTATCTGGGTAAATATCATTGTACTTAACTGCCGGCCTATCTCTTTTAACCATCTGTTTGAAGATAGTAGCAGAAGCTGCACTAATGAAAATACTTCCGCCTATTTCTAAGGCTTTTTGTTTGGTATCTGAATCCTTATTTAAAAGTGCGGCTGTCATTAAGCAAACACTCAAAGGTTTGGCGGTAGTAGACAATGCTTTCCAGGTTCCACTATTCGGTTGTTGTGGGTTGATGTTCCTAAGCAAGTTTAATTCCCAACTTGATTGACCAATACAAAATTGAAAAGGAGTTATCAGTATGCTTATCCAGAGTATTGTGCAAATGATATTTTTTGATCTTCTTTTCATCAATATTGCAATTTCATAAATTGAATACATTGTAATGTTGTAGCCACAGATTCACAGATTTTAAACAAATAATCTGTGAATCTGTGGCTATGGTCTATTCGTAGAAAAGAGCTGCCGTTAATAAATAACAAATGCGAACAACTTTAAAGCGTTTTCAAACTTTCTTCAATATTATTGATTCTTGCTTCAGCATCTGCGAGTTTTTTACGCTCCAATTCAACAACTTCAGGCTTCGCATTTTGCACAAAACGTTCATTGCTTAATTTTTTCAGCACACTATCACGGAATTTTTTTTGGTAATCAAGGTCCTTTAATAGTTCTGCTTTTAATGCTGTTGTATCCAATTGCTTTTCTGTTTCGATAAAGAACTTGTCTTTTTCTACTGCTACCACAATCATATTTGTTGTAGATGTAGTTTCGAAATCAATCAACTCGGCATTGGCTTGCTTCGATAAAATGCCAAGGATATTCCTATAAGGAGCTTCATTTATTGTTTCAATATGAAGTTTAATCTGGTCCTTGGGTTTAATCTGGTTTTTGTTTCTGGCATCACGTAATGCGGAAATCACGTTTTTCAATAATTCACCAGCACCAAGAATATCAGCATTGATCGAGCCAACAGGAGCCTGTTGTTTAACACAGAGGTCTACATCCTGGTCTTTTAATAGGTGATAAATTTCTTCACTTATAAATGGCATGAAAGGGTGCAGTAGCTGCATCATTTCTTCAAAATAAGCAACTGTTTTTTTGTATACAGTTCCATCAACAGGTTGTTCGAAGCCTGGTTTTGCCCATTCCAGGTACCAGCTACAGAAATCATCCCATATCAGAGAGTAAAGTGTTTTTAATGCCTCGCTTAACCTGAACTGTTGCATTAAAATTTCTATCTCCTGCTTAGCCTGGTTTAGTCGCGACTCAAACCAACTCGTTGCAAATGTTTCTTGTGCTTCCTGAGCATCAGTTGCAATACGTGATTCCCAGCTTTTTACAAGCTTAAGTGCATTCCAAAGTTTATTATTGAAATTTCTTCCCTGTTCTAATGCGCTGTCATCAAAAAGAATATCATTCCCAGCAGGAGAAGATATCAAAATGCCAAATCGAACAGCATCCGCTCCGTATTGGTCAATCAATGCAAGTAAGTCAGGCGAGTTGCCCAAACTTTTGCTCATCTTTCTTCCTTGCTTATCCCTAACAATTCCGGTAAAGTATACATTTTTGAAAGGAATATCATTCATGTATTGCTCACCGGCCATAATCATTCGGGCAACCCAGAAAAAGATGATCTCAGGAGCAGTTACCAAAGTGTTGGTTGGATAATAATATTTCACTTCGGCATTTCCCGGGTCAGACAATCCTTTAAATACTTCAAAAGGCCATAACCAACTGGAGAACCAGGTATCCAGGCAATCATCATCCTGACGCAGATCGTCAATAGTGAGTTGTGAATGTTGAGTAGTGAGTTGAGCCAACGCTTCTTCTTTTGTAGCAGCAACAGCATAACTTCCATCAGGAGCATACCATGCAGGAATTCTATGCCCCCACCATAGTTGGCGACTTATGCACCAATCTTTGATATTCTCCATCCAATGTCTGTACAGATTTTTGAATTTAGCAGGGTGGAACTGAATTTCATCATCCATTACAACTTTCAAGGCAGGGCCTGCAAGTTCTTTCATGCTAACCCACCATTGAAGGCTTAACCTTGGTTCAACAACGGCGTCAGTTCTTTCACTGAAACCTACCTGATTGGTATAGTCTTCTATCTTAACAATATGTCCTTTTGCTTCAAGTTCAGGAACTATTTTTTTACGAACCTCAAAGCGATCCTCTCCAATATATAACTGGGCAGCTTCACTTAATGTTCCATCGTCATTCATAGTGTCGATTACTTCGAGCTGGTATTTTTGTCCCAACTGGTAATCGTTCATATCATGCGCAGGAGTAACTTTTAATGCGCCTGTTCCAAAATCGGTAGTTACATAATCATCCGCAATAATTGGTATGCGACGCCCAATTAATGGAACTATTGCATGTTTGCCATGTAAATGTTTATATCGCTCATCATCCGGGTTAACACAAATGGCGGTATCACCTAAAATAGTTTCCGGGCGCACTGTTGCGATAGTGATAAATTCATCTGTATCTGCAATCTGGTAGCGTATATAGTAAAGCTTGCTTTGTACTTCTTTATAAATTACTTCCTCATCGCTCAAGGCTGTTTTGGCTTTTACATCCCAGTTAATCATGCGTTTACCACGATAGATCAACCCTTTATTGTAGAGGTCTATAAAAACGGAAATAACTGAGCGGTAGTAATCTTCATCCATGGTGAAGGAAGTGCGGTTCCAATCAAGACTGCACCCCATTTTCTTCAATTGTTGTAAGATGATTCCACCGTATTTTTCTTTCCATTCCCAGGCATAGGAAAGAAATTCTTCCCTGCCTAATGAAGATTTGGCAATTCCTCTTTCACGCAACATAGCCACAACTTTTGCTTCAGTGGCAATAGAAGCATGATCGGTTCCGGGAACCCAACAAGCATTTTTGCCCTGCATGCGAGCGCGACGTACAAGAATATCCTGAATGGTATTGTTCAGGCAATGGCCCATGTGTAATACTCCGGTTACATTTGGAGGAGGTATTACAACAGTAAATGACTCGCGATGGTCGGGGGTACTATTAAAATAACCTTTGTCTAACCAATGCTGGTACCATTTGGCTTCAATATCACCTGGTATATAGTTTTTGCTCAATTCCATTCCTGATCTTGTTTTAAAATCTTATGCTTTTCGTTAGGGTTTTACGGGTTGCAAACTTACGAAAAACCGGGGGCAGATCGGGTGGGATATAAAAAAACCACGTTATACGTGGTTGAAAATCATTTATATGAGTGTGGTTTTACCAAATATGCACTATTTCACTCCATTCAAGTAATGAAACAGCACTCGAACTAGAGGTATTCTTGTAGGATTTTTCTTCCATCTCTTCCTGTCCAACCACCAATGCAGTGGCCAATGCCTCCTTCTTCTGAATGCTCATGGAAGTGCAACAACTGGCTATTTTTTTTGTCTTGCTTAAAATACGGATCTGGTTACCTGTACAACTGGTAAATGCGATAAGCAGACAGATCAGCATAATGTTTTTCATATCAGTTATTTTCTGGTGCAAAACTAATCCTGGATTTAATAATGTCAGGTTAATCTCTGTTAATTATACCTAACGATCATTAAGGTTTTAGGTTACAACAATTCTCTACTTTTTTTTATTAGTCACCCATAAATGTTAATTATTACACCTAAAAAGGAAATATTGATCTTTTTTTTCATTTCAAACCACCTTTTAAGCTAAATAGAGGCTTTTATTTTCTTCAGTAACCAATAAAAAAACCAATAGACACAAAAATGACTGTTGGTTTAGTAAAATGGTTTAACTGGTTTATGTGTAATTTATTGTTAATCAGTCATTTATATTATCACATCATTTATGACCTTCCTTTCCATTCCAGGTATGAAATAACGACTACAACAATGAGCACAAGTGCTACTATGGTAGCATTACGGGCGTTTTCACTTAGATGAAAATTAGGTTTTGTGTTAGACATGGCAAGTAGTTTAGGTGCGTAAATGGTTTTACGGTCTTTCAACGGATATTTTACATCGGGAAAGCGAAACCTGTCTGACTTTTATTTCCGGGGCTGGGGGGCAAATATTCTTTGTTTGTAAGATATCCGATTATTCCCGAATTTACAAGCCTTATTTATGCAATTTGCGATAGTAGACATAGAAACTACGGGAGGATTCCCGGAACAACATGGCATGACAGAAATTGCCATTGTATTGCATAATGGAACGGAGGTTGAGGGGCGATATGAGACGCTTATTAATCCACATCAACCTATACCGCCGTATATAGCGAACATGACAGGAATTTCGGATAAAATGGTTGCTGCGGCACCATCTTTTGAAGAAGTGGCACCGCATATTTTTAACTTACTCAAGGACAGGATATTTGTTGCGCACAATGTTAATTTCGACTATTCTTTTGTTAAGTATCATTTACAGCAGGCTGGCCATCAATTAAATGTTTCGAAACTTTGTACTATTCGGCTGGCTCGAAAAGTATTTCCAGGCTTTAGAAAATACGGACTTGGGCATTTATGCCGTGAGTTGAATATCACCATTACCAACCGCCACCGTGCAGGTGGTGACGCAATTGCTACGGCTCAAATCCTGGACCTGGTGCTGCAGAATAATGGTATGCGTTTAATAAAAGAATTATTAAAAAGAGATAACCATAACCAAACCCTTCCTGCGCATTTACCAGAAACTCAGGTTAAGGATCTGCCACAATTACCAGGTGTATATTATTTCCACGACCAGAAAGACAAAGTGATTTATGTAGGCAAAGCAAAAAATCTTAAAAAAAGGGTGCTGAGTCATTTTACAGGACTTGATACAAGCAAAAAAAGGCAGGAATTATTACGTACGGTTTACCGGATATCGCATGTGGAATGTCCAACTGAATTTATTGCCTCACTCTTTGAAAGCGTAGAAATTAAAAGACTCTGGCCGACACATAATAAAAGTCAAAAACGCTTTGAGCAGGTATGGGGTATTTATGTTTTTGAAGATAACAGGGGATACCAGCGTTTGGCCATCGACAAAAAAAGAAAATACCTGAAACCAATACTTTCATTTGCCCTGTTGGCAGATGCTCACCGGATGTTATGGAAACTGGTTAAGACATTTGAATTGAATCCTGCGCTTTGTTTTCTTGACCTTACTCCCCAAAATGAATGGCCTGAAGTAGCTGTTTATAATGAGAAAGTTGCCGAAGCTATTCAATGGACCATTGAACAAAAAGAAACCTTTATCATTCGGGATAAATCTGCCTGTGTGCTGGTAGAAAATGGGGTATTCTATGGGATGGGTACCCCCGACAGTGCCATACAAATAGAAGCCATTGATGTGCTGAAAGAACACCTTACTACCTATCCAGAAAATGAAGCTATTCGTTCCATGATACGCAGCTTTACGGAAAGGTATCCGGCGAAAGTGATTGGGATAGCGTAGGGAGTCAGAAAGTCCGGAAAGTCCGGGAGACCGGAAGTCCGAAAGACAGAGTTTTTTGCAGGAGAACACTTTTATCACCTAAACGCCTTTTCTTTCGGACTCCCGGACTCTTCCCCCGGACTTTCCGACTTTTCAACTTCCGGACTCTTATCCACATCTTTTTTTTAACCCCTTTTTTCCCCCTACATTCGCTCCCCTTTAAAACTTATAAAAACGGTTATTGTTCATGTCGAATTTTGCACCATTGGTTGCTGCCAAATTAAACCTGAGGGTTGTACAGGTAGAGGCAGTATTGGAATTATTTAGTGAAGGCGCTACCATTCCTTTCATCGCGCGATACAGAAAAGATAAAACAGGTGGGCTGGATGAAGTTCAGATTCAGCAAATACAGGATGAAGCGAAGTTTTTGAAAGAATTTACCGAACGTAAGACGTTTATTGAAAAAACAATCAGCGAACAAGGTAAAATGACAGATGCATTGCAGCAAAAAATAGATGCTGCATCTACCATTGCTGCGCTTGAAGATATATACCTGCCCTATAAACCCAAACGTAAAACAAAGGCACAAACTGCAAGAGAAAATGGGTTAGAGCCTCTTGCAGAAACCATGCTGGCCCAACAGCAGGATGATGTAAACGCTGTGGCTGAAAAATACCTCAACGATAAAATAAGTTCAGTTGAAGAAGCCTTGCAGGGAGCGAGGGATATCATCGCAGAAATGGTTAACGAAAATGCAGAAATGCGCGCAAAAATGCGTAAGCTTTTTGAAGACACTGCAACCATGCAAAGTAAAGTGCTGACAGATAAAGAAACGGAAGGCGTTAAGTACAAGGATTATTTTGATTTTTCAGAACCCATTCATAAAATACCATCACACAGGATACTTGCCATTCTGCGTGGATTCCTGGAAGGCGTATTACGTATGAGTATTGCACCAGTAGAAGAAGATGCTTTGTACCTGCTTGAACAACAATATGTGAAGGGCATGAGTCCATGGTCTGATCACCTTAAGAAAGCTATTAGAGATGCCTACCGGAGATTGATGCAGCCTAGCCTTGAATCAGAATTCAGAACAGCTTTAAAGCAAAAAGCGGATGAAGAAGCTATAACGGTATTTGCGGAAAACCTGCGTCAATTATTGCTAAGTGCGCCACTTGGAAGAAAAAATATTCTAGCCATCGACCCTGGTTACCGTACCGGATGTAAGGTTGTTTGTCTCGATAACAAAGGCGACCTGCAGACTACCGATTTGATTTATGTTCACGAGAATAACCGCATTTATGAGAGTGAACACAAAATAAAAAAACTGGTAGAGCAATTCAAGGTAGAAGCAATTGCAATCGGAGATGGTACAGCAGGAAGGGAAACTGAGCAGTTTATTAAAAAACTTAATCTGGGTTTGCCAGTATTTCTGGTGAATGAAGATGGAGCTTCTGTTTATTCTGCATCTGAAACCGCTCGTGAGGAATTCCCAGATCAGGATGTTACCGTTCGGGGTTCAGTAAGTATCGGCAGAAGATTAATGGATCCTTTGGCCGAACTGGTAAAGATTGATCCGAAGAGTATTGGAGTAGGGCAGTACCAGCATGATGTAAACCAGTTTCGTTTAAAAGAAAGACTCGACCAGACCGTTATTAGTTGTGTGAATGCCGTTGGTGTAAACCTGAATACAGCAAGTAAACATTTGCTGGCTTATGTAAGTGGTATTGGTGGAAGCATGGCAGAAAATATTGTTCGATTCAGAACAGAATTAGGAGGCTTCAAAGACAGGAATGAGCTATTGAAAGTGCCGCGACTAGGCGCAAAAGCTTACGAACAATGTGCAGGATTCTTAAGAATTAACGATGGTAAAAATCCATTGGATGCAAGTGCGGTTCACCCGGAAGCCTATCCGGTTGTTGAGAAAATGGCGGCGTCGTTAAATGTTGCAGTATCGGAGTTGATTGGCAACGAAAAGTTGGTAGCAGGAATTGATCCAAAGAAATATGTATCAGAACAGTTCGGTGAACTTACCATACGCGATATCCTCAATGAATTAAAAAAGCCCGGACTTGATCCCAGGAATGAACTAGAACAATTTGAATTTGCACAGATTTATAAAATCGAGGACGTGCATGTGGGGGCTGTTGTACCTGGGGTAGTTACCAACCTTACCCGCTTTGGCGCTTTTATTGATATAGGCGTAAAACAGGATGGACTGGTGCATGTAAGTGAAATTGCAAACCGTTATATCAGCGATCCTGGAGAGGCGCTGAAATTGGGTCAAAAAGTACAGGTTAAAGTATTGGAAGTAGATATTGCCCGAAAACGTATCGCCCTGTCAATAAAACAAACGGAAGAAACCACCGGAACAAATAATGGCCCACGTCAAAATAGAAATGCTTCTCCAAAAAGAGAAGAAGATCTTTCTGCCATGAGTGTAAATGATGCCCTTAATGCGTTGAAAAAGAAATTCGGTAAGTAAGGAAAGTAGCGCTGAATGAGTTGATAAATGGTGATGCGGTATAAGGAACTTGAATTATCTTGTATCCTTTAAACCATTATCATGAAAAAGACTGTCTTTGTTTTATTTGGCGTTTTGCTTTTTAACCTGTCTTATGCACAGGACCCAAGGGTGAATCCTATTATTAAAGATTTTGGACCAGTGTATGAGATACCAGATGCGGTAGAAAAGCCTGATCCAAAAATGACATATAAACTGCTGGTAGATTTAGTAATGGCCAGCAGCAAACCCGATACCATCAACCTTGGTATTGAAGCCGCCTGCACTTTATTAAACCTGCACGGTGTAGGAGGTGTGCCAAAAGAAAAAATAAAAATGGTAATGGCTGTTCACAATGCAGCGGGATATACTGTGTTGAATAATGAAGCTTACCGTGCAAGATATAAGGTAGATAACCCCAACCTGCCAATGATTAATGCTTTACTGGAAGCTGGGGTTAAAATTGTGGTATGCGGACAAACACTTAAAAAAAGAGGAATAGATCCTGCAACACTTGCCCCAGGTGTTGGAGTAG
Source organism: uncultured Sediminibacterium sp. (assembly GCA_964611995.1). Lineage (GTDB taxonomy): Bacteria > Bacteroidota > Bacteroidia > Chitinophagales > Chitinophagaceae > Sediminibacterium. The sequence continues at coordinate 17,740 of CAZTCS010000042.1, forward strand.
CTACCTCAGCTTTAACAACCATAACTACTTATCAATTAAAGGGGTATGCTGTAATTAAGTGGTGAATTTTGAATTTTGATTTTTGATCTTTGTTTTTTTTTCAAAGATCAAAAATTCAAAGATCAAAAATCCTTAGTATCTTATTTTTTTAAAATACCTACTCAATGAGAAAACTCTTCTTCTCTGGACTGGCCATTGCGGCTTCAGCTCTGGTTGCTACAGTTGTAACTACTAATGATAACAATAGTATTTGGGTTACTTCTGTATTGCATTTAAAAGATTCTGTGAAAAAAGACACGAATGTTTATGCTAGTTTCAAAGACCTTCCTTTGAAACCTGAAAGAACCATTTCATTCAATACACAGGAAGGCACATGGATAAGTGTGGATGTAAGTCCAGATGGAAATACCATTGCCTTTGATCTTATGGGAGATATTTACACCATGCCTATAACAGGTGGTAAAGCAACTCCTGTAACAAAAGGTTTTGCCTATGAAACCCACCCGCGTTTTAGTCCGGATGGCAATAAATTATTGTTTACCAGCGACAGAAGTGGCAGTGAAAATATTTGGATCATTGACCGGGTAAAGCAAGACACTGCTCAACTTACCAAAACAAGGGTCGATGATTATGTAAATGCAGTGTGGACGCCCGATGGTAAATATGTTATTGCCAGCAGGGGCAGAAGATTGCCACGTTTATGGATGTTTCATGCTGATGGTGGAGGAGGTATCCAATTAAATGATGCGCCAGGCAGCTTAAAAACCATTGATCCTTTTATTAGTAATGATGGGAAAACGATTTATTATAGCCAACGAAACGGATCATGGAACTATAATGCCCTTTTGCCTCAATACCAGATCGGTGTGTATGAAAGAGAAAAAGGACAAACAAGAACCATTACCTCACGTTATGGTTCAGCATTTACACCTACACTTAGTAAAGATGGACAATGGATGGTTTATGGATCACGATACCAGGATAAAACAGGATTGGTAATCCGTAATCTGAATACCGGTGATGAAAGATGGCTGGCATATCCGGTACAGCGCGATGAACAGGAAAGTATTGCCCCGCAAGGTGTATTGCCCGGTATGGCATTTACACCCGATAGCAAAAATTTGATTGCCAGTTATGGAGGTAAAATCTGGAAAATACCAGTAAGTGGAGAACCCGCTACCGAAATTCCTTTTGATGTTGATGTGAAGCTTGAATTAGGACCAAGACTTTATTTTAACTACGATATCAAAGACACCAGCCACGCACTTGCCTCTCAGATACGTGACGCAGTGCCAAGTCCGGATGGTAAGCAATTAGCTTTTACCGTGCTTAACAGGTTATATGTAATGGATTATCCGAATGGAACACCTAAAAGATTAACCAATCACAATTTTACAGAAGCCATGCCAGCATGGAGTCCTGATGGAAAGCAACTTGTATTTGTAACATGGGAAGAGAAAGAAGGAGGTAGTGTTTACAAGGCAAATATTGCAGACGGAAAAATTACAAAACTCACCAGTGAAGCAGCATTTTACATGCAACCCGCATGGAGTTATAACCAACGAATTGCATTTTTCCGTGGACCTAACCGCTTATTCAAAGATGCAGAAGATCCATTTATGAGCGGTGAGGAAGCAGAGATAGTTTGGATGAATGAAAATGGCGGAAATATTACCGTTATCGATAAAGCCAGGAACAGGGGGAATATTCACTTTACAAAAGAATCTGACAGAATTTTTCTCAATACTGGTGGCGGTATGCTGATATCAATACGCTGGGATGGAACTGATCCTAAAATGCATGTGCGTATTACAGGTATTACAACATTTGGTACAGCATTGGATGAACATGCAGAAGCATCTTCAACCAGTGAAGCAACTGGTAAAGAATATGTAATGGGCAGGTATATGTCTGTATCTGATCCTTTGAACAATTGTATGCTGCCAGAATCATATAGTAGCCGTGAACCACAGAATATGCCGTCTTCAGCCGGTATTATTTTAATGGCACCAACAGGCAATCAGGCCCTTGCACAAGTAAACAATAATATTTATGTGGTAACCATACCCGAAACCGGTAAAGTTCCTACGATATCTGTAGCTGATGCAGCTTCCAGTATTTTCCCTTCCCGTCAACTAACTGAAATCGGTGGCGAGTTTCCTGCATGGGAAGCAGATGGTAAAACAGTACACTGGAGTCTCGGTAATGGACATTGGGTTTATAATACAGACAGGGCAAAAGCAGTTGAAGATTCCGTGAAAGAAGCGAAAAAATTGGAAGCCAAACGTTCAGCTGATAGTTTAAAAGCACTCACTGCTGCCGGACCAGAAGCAAAAAAACTGGCGGATTCTCTTGCTAAAAAGAAAGCCGCTGACCTGGCCGCAGCATTAAAGGCAGACCCTGCAAAAGCAAAACAAGACAGTCTTGATAAAGTAGCTTTAAAACAAAAAGAAAAATATAGTCCAGATGAAACACAGGTGAAAGTATACTATGCCAAAGACATGCCGAATGGTACCATACTCCTGAAAAATGCAAGAATCATTACTATGAAAGGGGATGAAGTGATAGAAAAGGGAGATGTACTGATTGTTAATAACCGGATTAAGCAAGTAGGTAAAAATATCGCTGCACCAGCAGGAGCAAAAGTGATCGATTGTGCCGGTAAAACAATCACACCCGGATTTGTTGATACACATGCTCATATGTGGCCATATTGGGGGCTTCATAAGAATACGGTATGGATCTATGCCGCAAACCTGGCATATGGTGTTACCACAACCCGTGACCCTCAAACTTCAACAACCGATGTGCTTACCTATAGTGATATGGTAGAAGCTGGCACGATACCTGGGCCAAGGGTATATAGTACCGGCCCTGGCGTAGGATTCTGGATGTATAATCTTCGCGACCTTGATCAAACAAAGAAAGTTTTGGAACAATACAGTAAGTATTACAAAACACAATACATTAAAATGTACCTGACGGGTGTTAGACAACAACGTCAATGGGTAATCATGGCTGCGAAAGAACAAAAGCTAATGCCAACAACAGAGGGAGGGCTCGATTATAAACTCAATATGACGCATTTATTAGATGGTTATCCCGGAGTAGAGCATGCCATACCAATTCATCCGTTGTATAAAGATGTAACCAAAACAATTGCTGAAAGTAAAATGGCACATACCCCAACGCTATTGGTAGCTTATGGCGGGCCTTGGGCAGAGAACTATTATTATACTACAGAGAGCCCGGTACATGATCCTAAATTAAACCGCTTCACACCTTATGAAGAATTGAGTACCAAAGCAAGAAGAAGAACTGGTGCAAATGGTGGATGGTTTACTCCGGAAGATCATGTGTTTAGCAAACATGCTAAAGGAACAAAAAGTATTGTGGAGCAAGGTGGACTAGCAGGTATCGGCAGCCATGGACAACTACAAGGCCTTGGATACCATTGGGAGTTATGGAGTGTGGCAAGCGGTGGTATGAGCCCGTTAAATGCCCTTAAAACAGCTACTATTTTGGGAGCAACTGCATTAGGTTTAGACAAAGAGCTGGGAAGCCTTGAAGCAGGCAAACTGGCTGATATTGTTATCATGGATAATAACCCGCTTCAAAATATTCGTAATACCAATAGTATACGGTATGTAATTAAAAACGGAAGATTGTATGATGGTAATACATTAGACGAAATTTACCCAAGCCAGAAAAAACTAGATATTAGTTCCTGGACAAAAGAAACCCCCAGAATAACTACAACTGTAAAAGAATAATAATTTTTGATCTTTGATCTTTGATTTTTTGATTTTAGCAGAAATGCCAATCAAAAAATCAAAGATCAAAAAATCAAAGATCAAAAATCCGGATTAACGCCTGTATAGTTTGAAGGTGTAATAGCTTTTAATTCTTTTTTTACCGCTGCGCTTACTTTGAGAGATTGAATAAAAGTGTGCATGGTTTTTTTATCAATTTTATGATTGCCACGTGTCAGGTCCTTCAATGCCTCATAAGGGTTAGGATAATTTTCCCTTCTAAGTATGGTTTGAATTGCTTCTGCTACAACTGCCCAGTTGTTTTCCAAATCTTCCTTCAGTTTTGCTTCATTCAACACCAGCTTACCTAGGCCTTTTTCAATTGATTTAAATGCAATGGCAATATGAGCAACAGGTGAGCCGATATTTCGTAAAACGGTAGAATCTGTCAGGTCACGCTGTAATCTACTGATCGGAAGTTTGGCAGATAGGTGTTCCAGTAAAGCGTTGGCCATACCGAGGTTGCCTTCTGCATTTTCAAAATCGATGGGGTTAACCTTGTGTGGCATAGCAGATGAACCTACTTCGCCTTTTTTGGTTTTTTGTTTGAAATAATCCATGCTGATATAGGTCCAGATATCACGACATAGATCCATCAAAATATTATTGATTCTTTTCAATGAATCGAAATGAGCTGCAAGACTATCATAATGTTCAATCTGAGTAGTGAATTGCATTCTTTGCAGTCCCAAAGTGTTTTCTACAAAATCATTCCCTAGTAAAACCCAGTTCTTTTTTGGGAAAGCTATATGGTGTGCGTTAAAATTGCCTGTTGCGCCACCAAACTTGGCAGCATAAGGAATGCTGGCAAAAAGTTCAATCTGGTTATACAGTCGCTCCACAAACACCATGATTTCTTTTCCTAACCTGGTTGGAGAAGCAGGCTGTCCATGTGTACGTGCAAGCATGGGAATGTCTTTCCATTGCTGCGCTAGTTGGTACAGGTTATTATGCAGGTTTATAAGACTAGGCAAGTATTCATGTTCCATGCAATGCTTCCAACTGAGTGGAATGGAGGTATTATTGATATCCTGAGAAGTAAGTCCAAAATGAATCCATTCTTTCAGGTTGCTGATTCCAGCTTTGTCTAATTGTTCCTTCAGGAAGTATTCCACCGCTTTTACATCGTGGTTGGTTACCGATTCGATCTGTTTAATTTGCTGGGCATCATCGATACTAAAATCGTCTAACACTTTTTTTAACTGTACCCTTGCTTTTGGAGGTAGTTTAAAAAAGCGTTTATCGGCCAGGAAGAAGAAATACTCTATTTCTACCAGTACCCTGTACTTAATCAATGCATATTCAGAGAAATAATCATCTAAATGCTGTACCTGTTTCCGGTAACGGCCATCTATGGGTGTAACTGCGGTAAGAGAAGTGAGTTCCATCGGCGATTTTGAGGTTATTTATTGATTATTGGTTTTCTTTGCTGGCAAATTTAGCTGAATTGGACAAGAGATTAAGGATTGGAGCCGTTAGTTATTTGAATACCCGCCCATTAATGCACGGGGTTCAACGGTCTGGATTGATGCAAAAAGTGGATATTGTAGCCGATTTCCCGGCCAATATAGCTTCCATGTTATTAAACGATGAAATTGATGTTGGATTGGTGCCAGTTGCTATTATTCCCCGTTTAAATAACCCGCAGGTAATTACGAATTATTGCATTGGTGCTATTGGAAGGGTAGCTTCTGTGGGGATTTTCAGTGAAGTGCCCATGAACCAGATTACCCAGTTAATATTGGATTACCAGAGCAGAACCTCCGTTAATCTTGCTAAAATTCTTCTAAAGGAATACTGGCACAAAGATGTAGAACTGGTGCAGGCTCAGGAAGATTACCGTCATCTTATCAAAGAAACTACCGCAGCAGTTGTTATTGGTGACAGGGCATTGTCTCAACATAAAAAATCAGCTTATTATTACGACCTAAGTGAAGCATGGCTTCAGCATACCGGATTGCCATTTGTATTTGCGGCATGGGTTGCGAATAAACCGATAGATCCTGATTTTGAAGACGCTTTTAACCTGGCCAATGCTTATGGAATTAACCATATTGATGAAGTGGTTGAATCGATTGATTTTGCAGATTATGACCTAAAAGAATATTATACAAAGAATATCAGTTATACATTAGATGAAGAAAAAAGAAAAGGAATGGAACTTTTTCTTCAGAAATTAACCCAATGCTGATGCAGTTATGAATGGTATTTCAGTGATCACAATTGCTTTTAATAACCTGACCGATGTACAAAAAACCTGTGCCTCGGTTGATGCGCAATCTATGTCTCCACAGGAGCATTGGATCATTAATGGCTCTACTCAAACTGATATCGCAAATTGGTTGGAAACAACTCCTCAGCCCGCTTACAGAAAATGGATCAATGAAAGAGATAAAGGAATAGCAGATGCTTTTAACAAAGGTATCGGATATGCAGCGGGCCCTGTTACTCATTTGTTGAACTCGGGCGATATATATGCTTCAACTGATATCATAAAAACGATTGCAGCTTTCTTTCAACAATACCCTGATGTGCAATGGATCAGCGGAAATATTGAATTGACCAGAGGCGGCGAAAAGGTAGTAGTGGGTAAACCTTTTGAACCCGCAAAGTTGTACAGGGGCATGCGAAGTATATCTCATCCTACCTGGTTTGTGAATAAAGCAGTTTATGATAGGGTTGGTGGCTATTTGCCAGATTATAAAATAGCAATGGATTATGATATGCTTTGTCGCTTAGGAAAAGAGCCCTATCAATACCTACCGATAACCATTGCCATTTTTGATGACACCGGTGTTAGTTCCACTGCCTACCTGAAATCACTGGATGAGAACAGAAAAGTTTTTGAATCGCATTTTGGTCCATCACTGAAACAACGCCTTTGGCAATTACGTTTGAAAGCCCTGCATTATTTATTGCAAAGCGGTTTTGGTCAGTGGATGTTTCGGCTGAAGAAAAAGGTAGGGCTTGAAAACTGGTAGAATCACACAAAGGTTTCAATAACCTGTTCTGGAGTTACAAGATCATAAGGTAGGTCAATCACAAACTCATATTTCTCCCTCACCGTTTTTATATCTTTCAAATCATTCATAATCTGTTTAGGATAAACAGCGGAAAAATTGCTGGTGAGTTCTTTCGGGTAAGGAGCAAATCTATTATACTGAGACCCATTGAATATGCCTGTAACAGGGCATCCCGCAGCTACGGCCAAATGAATGGAACCAGTATCTACAGATAATAACATAGAAGCTTGTTTTAGCACTGTAAGCATTTCAGGTAAACTGGTTTTACCAGTAAGGTCGAGAAGCGGATAATGATAGGCTTCGCAAAAAGCATCTGTATAAATTTTATCCCCCGCTGCGCCACAAACAACCACCGTATAACCTTTTTGCTCGTATAGATGAGCAGCAACTTTGCAAAAATTTAATACAGGCCAGATTCTTTTCTTACTTCTCGATCCAGGAAAAACAACTATATAATTGGCTGGTAAGCCTGGATAAGCCGGTAATAATGAAGTCGGTATGGTTGTATCAACAACTGCAGAAGGGAGACCGGTAATGAATTCTGTAAACATCCTGTTCCGGTAGAATTCAAATAGTGGCTTCTCGGTATGGTTGAAGAGTGCGGTATAAAGCCCTTTATCGTAGCCCAATTCATAGGGCTGAACACTTTCTGTATTGGCAACCATTCCAATACGGTTTGTGGCCTTGGCAGCCCTGACGATACTGTCATCGTAACGTTTATCGCGTGAATAAACAGGGTTAATTACAGTGGTGTACCCTTGTTGGTAAATCATCCGGAGAAATCGAAAACGATATTTTATTTCTTTCTTGAACCTGACCTTATCGATCCAGAACTGTTTATCTACCGATGTTGCATCAAATTGTTCAAAAATCGATTTCCAGCTTCGATTGCCACAAAAATGAATTTCATGATCACGAAACCTGGGAGATGAGACTATTTCGTTCAGGAAATTGCGCCAAAGCATATAGTCACCAATCTCATCCACACGAACGATCAGCAGCTTTTTATCAGACATTCTTTGCCTGAAACCCAAACGGGCCAGCCACAGAACACAGTCGTATATAATGCCTTTAATCTGGTTTAACATGAATCTTGCTAATCCTTACAAATGTACAATCTGAAAACAGATGAAGTCAGATTTTATGTCTTGCTCAGTGATGCTTATTTTTACCCGGATTAAATCTACAATAATGGGCTTTTTGGGGGATCTGAAAAATCGTTTTTATACAAAACTCCGTAGAACGCTGAATCTTGAACA
>CAZTCS010000042.1:25843-28364 GCA_964611995.1 uncultured Sediminibacterium sp.
GATAGACAGTAAGTTGAACCGGATAAATATGCTCCAGGTAGAAGATTACCTGCAAACCCATTTATACAATAATCCCCGTTACCAACAGCCCGATAAACTCAATAGGTTTGAGTTTCAGGCTTTTTCTCAGGTTGGTGATGATGGTATCATTGAAGAAATTTTCAATAGGATAGGGGTAACGAACCAGTATTTTATTGAATTTGGTGTTGAAGATGGTACAGAAACAAACAGCACCTACCTGTTATATAAAGGCTGGAAAGGTTTGTGGATGGATGGAAGTGAAGCCAATATCAAAGCCATACACCACCACTGTTCAAAAGCCATAGCTAGAGGCGATTTAAAAGCCGTTCAGGCATTTATTACCGCTGAAAACATCGAATTCCTTTTTCAGCAGGCCGGAGTACCAACAGAACCAGATTTATTATCGATTGATATCGACCGCAATGATTTATATGTTTGGAAAGCCATCAATCAATATAAACCAAGGGTTGTAATTGTTGAGTACAATGCAGTGTATCGTCCGGGTTGTGAGTTTGTGGTTGACTACGACGCAGCAGCAATGTGGGATGGCTCAAGTAATACTGGTGCAAGCCTGGATGCTTTTTGCAAATTAGGAGAAGCAAAGGGATATAAACTTGTTGGATGTTGTTTCGCAGGTGTTAACGCATATTTCGTGCGGGAAGACCTGATAGGTTCACATTTCACCGGACCGTTTACCGCTGCAAATCATTATGAACCTCCGCGTTATCATTTATACACGAAGCCGGGTCACCCAAGAAAGATAAGTCTCTAATACCTCAATTATTTTGTTTTCCGCATAAATGCACTTCCGCTTTTGTCGGGAAGTAAAATCACGTGTTCGCCACTGCTTTTGCAAAATTCATCAATGGCTTTTTTAGAACCATCCCAGTGGAGGCTGGAATAATCATGCAACAAAAATAATCCGCCTTTGGGCATCCGCTCATAGAAGAATTCTAACCCAGCTTTGGTAGGGGCATACAAATCGCAATCAAGGCTAACAATTGCATAGTTCCTGTTGGAATGCTCATCGGTTATTGTATCAGGGAAGAAGCCTTTTACGAAAGAACACTGCGATACTGCAGGGCCTATTACCTGCTTTACCAATTCAATAGAAGTGTTATTGAAATCGGTATCTTTTGCAGCATCAATTCCTTCCAGGTCTTTTTTGCTAAAGCCTTCATAAGTATCAAAAAGAAAAACATTCCTGTTATGTTCCTTGGCATAATAGGCCAGTATTGAAGCTGTATTACCTCTCCAAACGCCTAATTCAGCAAAATCGCCCGATACTCCTTCCGCTAAAACCTGTTTGCAATTAAGTATAAAACTCCAGAGTCTGGCAGTATCACCACCATTGTTCCTGCCATTTTGTTTGGTAAATCTTTTTTGCAGTTCCCTGAATTCAGGATGGGCCTCAAATGCAGTATGAGAATCGGGTTGGTAGGCGGTAAAAAAAGGCCCCCAGTAGGAAAAACCCAGGTGGAAAATATTACCCAATATCTCCTGGGTGTGTATGCGGTTTAACAAACGCTGAGTAGGCGTTCTTTTTTTGAAATACCCCTTTATTTTAACCAGAAAGTTTTTCAGTTCACTCATACGGCTATTGCTTAAGGTTGTAAACTGTTTTCTGAGTCAATGAATTGTTGCGCCAGATCGGTATCATCTTCATGAAACAAACAGATATCATAATAGGCGATACAACTGTTGTCGGCTTGTGCATAACGGTGCAGGTCAGTGATGATGCCTTCCTGATCAATAGGCGCATTCATGATGAACCGCCCTTTGTTATCAAAGAAAATTACATTACGGTAACCTACGGCACTTAAGGTGAGTAGAGTAGATAATCCATCTTCCCCAATAGCATCCATATTGGTGCGATTGTATTCGAAATAGATAACAGGTCTTTTTTCACGGATCAGCTTAGCGGATCCACGTAAAATAATAGTATCAAAACCTTCACAGTCTATCTTCAATAATTTCAATGTTCTGTTTTGCAGATGTTCTTCTGCCAGTACTTCATCCAGTGTTTTCAGGTGTATCGTTTCGCCATTGTCTTCATTGGGGATGAGGGTAGTGTTCCATCCCGATTTCTCCATCGATACTTTTTTACTTTCTATTTTTTCACCAAGGAATGTTTTAATGAGGGTTACATTCTTCAGTGCCATAGTATTTCTTTTGAGGAACTCAAAAGCAAAATCGTCGCCTTCAATACCAATTACCGGGAGTTCTATAGCAGATTTAATGATGGCAATGGTGTCGCCAACATTCGCACCTACATCTAATACAGAAAGGGTGGGGTATTTGGCAGCTACACATACAGATAAGCGGCCTAACTGGCTATTGGCACCCGGATCGTATTTATAGGTACTGATCTGGGGGTTATTGCCCGGCATTTCCAGCAGGTAATTGCCAACGGTAACTTTTTTGATCCTGTTCACTTTCTTATCTGAATGAACATTCACTTTTACGATATCATACCCTATACTGTTCAGCAGGGATCTTA
>CAZTCS010000043.1:0-7236 GCA_964611995.1 uncultured Sediminibacterium sp.
GTCAGTAGTCAGTAGTCAGTAGTCAGTAGTCAGTAGTCAGTAGTCAGTAGTCAGTGGTGAATATTCGCCGGCAAATTACTCACTACTCACTACTCACCACTCACTATTCACCTCTCACTACTCACCATTTTTCACCATTCACCATTCACAATTCACACCTCACAGATCAATCTACCGTATCTTTGCGAAAAGGATTCTGCATGTCTATTCACTTATCAGGTTGGGATGATACCATTGTGGCGTTGGCTACACCGCAGGGTATTGGGGCTATTGGGGTGATAAGGGTGAGTGGGAAAGACACGTTTGCAATACTCAATCAATTATTTCCTTCAAAAGATTTATCGTTACAACCATCGCATACCATTCAGGTAGGATTTTTAAAAGAAGGACAACAGGTGTTGGATGAAGTGGTGTTGTCGCTGTTTAAATCGCCCAGATCTTATACGGGGGAAGATGTAATTGAAATCAGTTGTCACGGTTCGCCATTTATACAGGAGCAGGTAATCCGAGCTATAACCAAATTGGGAGCGCGCTTGGCAAAACCGGGAGAGTTTACACAGAGGGCATTCCTCAATGGTAAATTAGACCTTGCCCAGGCAGAATCTGTAGCCGATCTGATTGCCAGTAATACAGAAGCCAGCAGAAAAACAGCACTGCATAATATGCGGGGTGGTTTTTCGTCGGACCTGAAAAATTTGCGTGAGCAACTGATTCGTTTTTCTGCGATGATAGAACTCGAGTTAGACTTTTCACAAGAAGATGTAGAATTTGCGGACCGTACTGCATTGAAACAATTGATTGATGAACTGGAATCTTCTATACACCAACTCATCAAATCATTTTCGCTGGGTAATGTTATCCGTAATGGCGTGCAGGTTGCGATTATTGGGAAACCGAATGCGGGTAAATCAACCTTGCTGAATGCATTACTCAATGAAAACCGTGCAATCGTAAGTGATATTGCAGGAACTACAAGAGATACTATTGAAGAAGTCATCAATATCAATGGCATCTTGTTCAGATTGGTAGATACAGCGGGTATTCGTGAACATACCGCAGATATTATTGAACAGATAGGCGTAGAGAAGAGTCTGGAGAAAATGAATGCCTCTGATATAGTGCTTTACCTCTTCGATGTTAACCAGACAAGTGTAGATGAGTTGCAACAATTTGAGCAAACACTCAAGGCAAAAAACATACAATACTTACTGGTAGCTAATAAAACAGATACTGCTAAGCCAGAGGAGATTCAGACCATGGTCCATGGTCCATGGTCCATAGCTATTTCTGCTAAGGCGAACACAGGTATTGATATATTGAAACAGGCACTCACACAGAAAGCGATCAGTGGCGATGTAAATACAGAAGCTACGATTGTAACGAATGCGCGTCATTACGATGCATTATTAAAACTCTCCCAGTCATTGGCCGATGTGCGCAATGGCATGAACGATCAAATACCCGGCGACCTCCTGGCCCTCGATATCCGCCAATGCCTCCACTACCTCGGCCTTATCACCGGTGAAATAACCAATGAGGATCAGTTGGATTTTATATTTAGTAAGTTTTGTATTGGGAAGTAGCCCCTGCTTCTACCCGTCATCCCGAGCGCAGCGAGGGACCTACTGAATGATACCCCCCCCCTCATAATCAATCAGTTAGCTTGATTTTATTTTTATATTTCTGTCAATTAGCGTAGTAGTTTTGCGAAATGATTATTTCGGATAATACTTTTTATTGGGAACAGATTTGGGAAGTTAGGTGGAAATTATGGACAAGAATGATATGAAATGATATACTAGTGGTTCTGTTATGGCTAGGCTTATTTTGTATAGAATAAAATATTATCTCACCTATTGCATATTTTTTTTTTATGTATATTAGTACGACTATCAATTTGAAGCCTTGCTATTAGAATATGAGAAAAGTTATTATAAAGACTTGGAAAGACACCACTACAAAGAAGTTCTGGAATTTTTTTGGAGGTAGTATTAGTTCGCTTATTGCGATTCTTTTGATTGGAAAGAATTTCTTTTCTCTTAGTCTTAATTCATCGATTTGGTGGGGCCTAGGCTCATTATTGCTTTTGTATATTTTTAGATTTATCTTATTCTTTTCGCAGAACGCATACAAACATTGGTATTATCTTTATAAAGAGAGTATATATGGTGATGCAATCATCTTTCTTAAAGACGCATTTTCGCGAATACATTGGCTTCGAAAGGTAGAGAATATAACAGATGAACAATTTAAGACAGTAATGGTTTTTATGTGTGAAAAGCTTAAAGAGATATATGACAGGAAAACAAAATCTGTTTGTTCTGTTTCTATAAAAGTCCCAATTGAAGCTAGCGTTAGTGCGAATACTGAAGTAAAAAATTTATGTCGAAATAACGATGCATTGGACAGAGATACTGAAAAATATAGAGATTCGAAACATTATATTTTTGGTAATACGTGCTATAATTCAATTTTAACAAATATTACAAAAAATAAAAGAGCAAAACTTTTTTATATTAACAATGATATTGAAGGTTCTGTGGATTATGAAAACACAAGTAAGGATTGTTACAAAGACGAAAAGTTGCCATATAAGAGTGAATTAGTGGTGCCTATTTTACCTCTTCATAATGATGAGGAGAAAGTATATTCAATCCTCGGTTTTTTGTGTATTGACAGTAATGAGAAGAATGTTTTTGACACTAAGTATGATCTTGCAATTTTGCAAGGAGTAGCGGATGGGATTTATGATATAATTTTATTTCGTAACAAGCCTAAGCAAACATAAAATGTAACGTTATGTCACATCCAATAACTGATACAAATCCGACAATTGATCAATTGCCATTTAAAGTTCAAAAAAAAGATAATTATTTAGAACTCTTAGCTAAACCTGCTAGCAACATATCTAGAAAGAAGAAGAAAATATATGAAGATAATAGAGTTGTAGTTGAGGTTCATCTATTTGATAAAGATGATATTGATCGCTTAAATGATATTAAGATTGAACCGTTTGATGAAAATACATCAATTAATGACGTTATCATGAAAATAAAAGAAAAACTAAAACAATTATTAACAGCTAAATAATTTGTGCTCTTGGGTTGTTTTGTATTAAGAAAATTAACTAATAGCGAGCTAGTTCCCACCATCTTCTTCAACTACTTTAACAATACTTCACAACACCCGTCTCACTTAAATCATCATAAGTAGTCTTTCAAAATTAAATATAAATAATGTCGATATAGATATATGGGAAGAACATCAAAACAAATACAATTAACGGATTCAGAAGGGGAGCCTACAAACTTTGCAAAACCATCATATATAAGTGTAATTGGAGAAAGTTTGAAAACGTTAATTTCGCAAATTTAAGAGTTACCTACAAATGCTAATAACCACTTTTTAATGATACTTAACGATGACCAAACCGTACAGTTGAGGAGGGTAGTCGAAAGCTGTATACAAAATTTGTATCAAAACGACATTGACTTAATTCAGCGAGGTGGTATGGAACAAGCCGTGGCATTCCGCTTCGGCACTTATTTACTAAATCAGTGCCAGGAGATTGATTGGCTTAGAGGATACGATTTTGATATGGAGTATAACAAGAATGGAACCCGCCCAAAAAGAACACCACGACGTCCGAACGGTGTTAGACCCGATTTGATTATTCATACTAGAAACTCTAATGAGACTAACATCTTAGTTGTAGAGATAAAAGGGTGGTGGAATCTCGAACCTAGAGAAGTCGATAGAACCAAACTTGAAGATTTTACGCACCAAGAAGGAGAATACAAATATGGGCTTGGGGTTTTCTTAGATTTGGGAAAGACTGAATGTGTTCCTGAATACTATCGCAATTACTGAACCGCACCTGCAGGTAACATAGGTTTTGCAAAAGTTAGGCAGACGAATATCGCCCATCATCCGTTGGAATTCTGACCCAACTTCAGTAATTTGGCTTCTGCTAACCAATCAATATTGGCCAAGCGAGCGACAGGATTTCTATTTCCCAAACTTCGCAAAGCCTTGAACGTTAGCGGCAATTATGCTTCGAAATGTCTACAAAATGGAAAAATAGTAAAATAACCGAAAACTCGGGAACCCTATTTGTTCAGAGTGTAATCAACGATTGTAATGGAATATTCAATAAAGTTGATGGATCAAATGATGTGGGAATAGATGGCTATTTAGAATTTGTACAAGATGAATCCGTAACAGGGCTTTGCATAGGCGTGCAAATCAAGTCAGGTGATAGCAATAAGAAAAAGGATGCGGATTTTGTTGTCATTAATTCTGATAGAGCACACTTTGACTACTGGCAAAATCATTCATTACCTATTGCCGGGATAGTCTATATTCCATCAGAAGCAAAAGCCTATTGGATAGATATCACAGAATATTTACAGAATAATCCTTCTATAATCGCACACGGCCCTTATTCAATGAGGGTAGATAAATTAAATGTTTTTGATAAAGAATCTTTTCAAACATTTTTCAATAAATTTCTAAGTTATAAAGATGCTTATAGATTAGAATGGAATCTAGCCAGGTCACTGAAAGGTATTGTGGATTTCAAGCCCAAAACAGAGCGCTTTGACGCAATTAAAGCTTTATTTTATTACCATCGCGATTGCAAAGAAAGTTGGTATTATCTAATTCAACTTTTTCGCCGTGAAAACGACACCGATATTCAAAGATTACTGATTTATACAATGATACACTTAATAGGCCATGGAGATATTTTTTGGCACAAAAACAATACCATTCCTGAGGATATACGCGCATATGGACGTTCAGAAATAAAAGTAACATTTGGGCAGAACGAAATATTTAAACTAGTAAATCATATTGATGAGAATGGAGTAAGTCGAGGAAGCTTTGGTCAAAGCATTTATCCTATTCTAGATCTTGTTCCTGGAAAATATGAAGCCCTTAAAAAAGTAATTCTAGATAAGGAAACAAAAGACGAAACTCGATCTTGGGCAGGAATAATAGCTATAAATGATTTTCAATATTACGATGTTCAGAGAGCAATAGATTTTTGTGACAGTATGATTAATAACTTTCCAAAATCAGCATACATAGAGTGGTTTCAGAATGTTAAACAAACGCTCATTAAAAATGGCTATGTTGACTTTCAGGGTTAAAAACTGCAGCTAACATTGTTTTTGCAAAAGTTGAGTGATAGAATGTTACTCACCAGTAGTTGGAATTCTAAATCGGCTTTTTTAATTGGTTTTAGTTAATCGAGGTTATAATGGCCGACCAAGTATTGAAATCAAGCATGCCCCAATTTTTTAAAACCTTAATATAAATGATTGCAATATTGCGATTTTGCAATGATTTACAGCATTTTACATTGTTAATAAATTATATATTTAAGACCTAGGGCATAAATGTAACTGTGCGGGCTATGACAAACTAGGAATACCTACCAATGTTGCTATATTTGAGACGTATACATTAACTTATAATAGCATTTAGCTTGGAAATCATTGACAATAATATAGAAAAGGTTCCTTTTAAAGTTTCAGCAAGAACAGCCAGGTTAATTGGTAGGGAGAATATTGCTACTTCTAAAGGGGCAATTATTGAGCTAGTTAAGAATGGATATGATGCAGATAGCAAGGTAAGTATTGTATATTTTGATAATAAATATTCTGGAATCCATTCCGAAATTTCAGACGTTTATTTTCAGGATCTCAAGTCCAAAGGAATTCCAGAGCCTCTCCTTTTGCAAATCTATGAACCAGCAGAAGATGGGTATAGGGTCAAATCAAATATTGACGAAACATTTAGGGCAGAGCTAAAACAAATGCTTTCATCACTTGCGATTTTGTATATTATAGACGCTGGTGAGGGGATGACAAAAAAAATAATCAGGGATCAATGGATGATTATCGGTACTGATAATAAAGCAATAAATGTCTTTACAAAGTCTGGCCGTGTCAAAGCCGGTGCCAAGGGAATAGGAAGATTTGCGTTAGATAAACTCGGAAGTAAATGTGAAATGATAACTGTGTTTGATCCTGAGGGCCGTGAATCTGATGTAGATAGTCAAGGTTATACAGGCTATAATTGGAAAGTGAATTGGGAAGATTTTGAAGGAGAATTCAAAACTATAGACAGTGTAAGCGCAAGCTTAATAGGAATCAATCCTAATTCTTTGAAGGAAGAACTGATCAGGGTAGTTCCTCCCATTGACTTTAGGAAAATAAACGCAGAACAGGAATTCAAGTATGGTACTATTCTTAAAATATCCGACCTAAGGGAGGATTGGGAAGACTACTTCGTCGATCAAGTGTATTCAGATCTGGAGGTTCTTGTTCCCCCTAAAGAAAGTGGAGGATTTGAAATCCATGTGCTTAGCACGTTGAATCCAGACAAATATGGAGAAGTTTTAGGCTCCATTTGTGATGATTATGACTATAAATTAGTTGCTACTGCCGATGAAAATCAAAACGTTCACATCAAGATTTTTCGCAATGAATATGATATTGAACTAATCCCAAATGATTTTTTTGAACGCGAAGGAATGCAAAAAGTACCTTTTCTAAAGTCGGACTTTCAAAAAACTTATTGGGAAACAGATAAAACTTTTTCAAAATTGCTTAAGGGATTTAGCGCGGTAGATGAAGATAATGTGCTAGATAATATTGGAGTATTTGAATTTTCATTTTATTTCTTAAAAAGAACATTTAATACACCCGATGCAAATAGATTCTTTTATAAAAAATTTATGTCTAATGAGAGAAGAAGTTGGTTAGACAAGTTTGGGGGTATAAAATTATTTAGAGATCATTTTCGGGTTAGACCTTATGGCGAAGTTGAAGATGTTGCTTTTGATTGGTTAGGATTGGGTAACAGAAAATCGGCAAATCCTGCAGGTATAGCCAAAGAGGAGGGGGGGTATAGGGTAGAACCAGAAAATGTAGCTGGGGCGGTCAAAATCTCTCGATTAACTAACGTGAATTTTGAAGACAAATCCAGCCGAGAAGGACTTCAAGATAATAAAACTTTTCAGGTTTTTAAACAACTTTTAGCGTCCATCATTAACGTTTTTGAGGAGGATCGCGCTTATGTAGCTAGAGAAATGGCTGATTATGATAATATTAGGTTTGGTCCCGAACGCGATAGGAAAAGAGCTGAAACATTAGCCAAGAAAATTCTTGCAGAGAGCAGAGCAAAGAAAGAAGCCGCCGCCGCAAATACAGATGGCTCATCTACTAC
>CAZTCS010000043.1:7337-27910 GCA_964611995.1 uncultured Sediminibacterium sp.
TTCTGGCTAGCGAAATTGAAAGAAAAGAGGAGGAAATAGAGAAGTTAAAAGAAGAACAAAAAGTTTTAAGAGGCTTAGCAAGTAGTGGCATTGTCTTGGCTTCATTTAGTCATGACCTGAGCAAACTAAATGATGTATTAAGCTCACGAGCGGACAAGCTAAAAACTTTATTGTTAGATAAAATTCCTGAAGCAGAATTTGAAAATATTGAGGGCCGAAAAAACCCATATGTTCAAATTGAAAGAATAAAAAAACAAGACTTAAAGCTTCAGAATTGGTTGAATTTCTCATTAGGAGCAACACGAAAAGATAAAAGAAAAAGACGGCAATTGTTTCTTAAAAAATATTTTACCGATTTGAAAAATGATTGGGCAACAGTATTAGAGAACCGTGCCATTGACTTAGATGTGTCTGATGTTGAAGAACTTGATTTACGTGTTTTTGAGATAGATTTTGACAGTATCTTTAATAATTTATTGGTTAATACTATTGATGCTTTTAATATTTCAAAAGAATCTACGGATCGTATAATTAGCATTCATGTTACAAGCAATACAAAGGAAATCACTATTGAATACTATGATAACGGCCCCGGGTTGTCAAAAGACATTGAGCAGCCGGATAAGATTTTTGAGCCTTTGTTTACGACTAAAAGAAATATATATACTGGGGAAGAAGAGGGTACTGGCTTAGGCATGTGGTTGGTGAAATCAATCGTTGAAGAGAATGATGGAGTAGTTAAACTTTTGTATCCTGAACAAGGTTTCGGTGTCCGATTGTTATTCCCTGTAAAATTCAAAAGGCAATAATATGTATAAAATATTACTCATTGATGAAGAAACAGAAACATTTGATCACTTTAAGGATTATGTTGATGTTTCGACCACAAAGGATCAGATTGAGGTTATAACGCAATTGCCGTTAGAGAATAAAGAAGAATTGATAGAACTTATATACCAAATAAATCCGGATGCTATTATCGTCGATTTCATGTTAAATGACATCAAAACTGATATTAAGTATAATATTCCCTATAACGGCGTTGAATTGATGGAAAGCTTTCTTGCCGTGAGAGAAGACTTCCCATTTTTTGTATTGACATCATTCGATGATGTCGCTGTAAATGAAAGCGATGATGTCAATAAGATCTATATAAAAAATATACTGCATAATGTAAAGGAAGAATCAAAAGCTAAGGCGAAATTCTTAGATCGAGTAATTAGTCAAATCGAACACTATAAATCTAGAGTTTCTAAGGCCGAAGAAGAAATTCTAAAGCTTATTGATCTTCGCAATAGCGGGAAGTCGTCTATTGAGGATGAAAGCAGGTTAATTGAACTAGACAGTTTTCTTGAAAAATCCATAGATAAGAAGTATTCTATTCCAGATGAATATAAGTCCCTATCAAATAGCTCAAAATTAGATCAGTTACTTAACAAAGTTGATGATTTGTTAGAAAAAGTCAATAATAACGATGAACAAATTTCGTGAAACTCAACCTAAAAGAACTTTTACAAAGACCTATGCTGACTATACAAGTTACAAGGTTCCTTTGTCAGAAGATTTTAATAACAGATGTGGTTACACAGACTGCCTTGATTTTTGGTTTGGCGGAGTAAAGAGTTTTCATATTGATCACTTTATACCCTGGAAAAACTATCCTAAAAAGCCTCAATTAAAAACTGATTATAAAAATCTTGTGTACTGTTGCTCGTATGTTAACATTTTAAAATCTAACGATGAAACCAACTATTTAGATCCTGTTGACGTTGATTTTAATAACCACTTTACTAGAGACAAGGGTGGAAATATCGTGCCTGTTACTAATTCTGCGGCAGCAAATTATATGTTTTCTAAGCTAAAACTATATATGAGGCGATATCAAATCATTTGGACGCTTGACAGGATTCATATAAAGATGAAAGAATTGAAACAAAAAATTGAAGCCACCCTTGATTCAAAACTGAAACAAGAATTGCTTATTGTGAATGGAGAGTTAGGAATGATGATGACAGAATATTTGGAATATTTAAAAAAGAGTCAATAGTAAAAAGTGATTTTAGTATAAGACATAAGATTGTTTCTCATAAAATCAAGTGATCATGGCATAACAATCAATAGGGATTAAATAATGACAGGCGAAGCAAAAAAAAAAATATTTTCATTCTTACAGGAATATTCATATGATCCTTTAGTCATAAATAGGCTAATTGTTTCTGCTTTTTTATACTCAAATGAAAAGCAAAATTGCAATAACAAATTAATACGACCTTATTTAATCAGGCAAACGGATAAAGATTTTAAAAGTTTACAAGCGTTTTTAGGCATATGTTCCTTTACGGAGGTTGAAGATTTAATTCAAATTTTCGAATTTGTTATTTCTCCACATGAGCGAGTTGTTTCTGGAGCTGTATACACACCCAGTCATATTAGAGAGTATATTATAGATACTTGTGTGGTAGCTAAAAATAAAAATTTACGACTGGCAGACATAGCATGTGGATGCGGAGGTTTTTTGATTGATGCAGCGAAGAAAATACATCAGTTAACAAATAAAAAATTTGTTAATATTTTTGAAGAGAACATTTGGGGATTAGATATTGCATCTTATAGTGTGGAGAGATGTCGAATTACATTAACACTTTTTGCCATTCAAAATGGGGAAGAAGGAGAGATTAATTTTAACTTGTTTGTAGGCGATGCCTTAGAATTTGAATGGGCTTATAACTGTGCAGAAATTAAAAAAAATGGTGGCTTTGATGTGATTGTTGGGAATCCTCCTTATGTATGTTCAAGAAATATTGGTGAGTCTACTAAAGCACTTTTGAGAGATTGGAGCGTTGCCCAGAGCGGTCACCCTGATTTGTATATCCCTTTTTTTCAGATTGCTCTTGAAAATTTAAAAGAAGGAGGTGTTCTTGGCTACATTACAGTTAATACTTTTTTCAAAAGTATTAATGGCAGATCGATCCGCAGTTATTTTTCTGAGAATCGATTTTCGATTCGAATAATAGATTTTAAGGATGAGCAGGTATTTAAAAAAAGAAATACATATACCTGCATTTGTATTATTGAAAAACGTAGACGCGAATACATTGAATATACAATTGCCACGAGTCAAATGTTATCTGCACCAAGCGCATTTTCTTTTGAAAAGCATGACTATGTACAGCTGAATGACTGGCAAGGGTGGAACTTGACATCTTTTTCGGCAGTAAAGTCGATAATAGTAAAATTAGAAGCTTCAGACGACAAATTATTTTTAAATTTTTCATTTAGCACTGGCATAGCGACACTAAAAAATGACATATTTATTTTCAAAAGCATAAGACAAGATGCTTCCTTTTTTTATTTAGAAGATGACAATTTTGAATATCCCATTGAAAAGAAAATTTGTCGCGAAGTCATTAATGCTAATAAGGTTACTGACGAAATAAGTTTAGATAAATTGAAGAAAAAGATAATTTTTCCTTATTACTGGAATAAACAAGAACTAAAGTATAAGTCGATTACCGGCGTTGAATTCCAAGAAACATATCCTTGCGCGTATTATTATTTGAATTCAAAAAGAGCTTTATTAGAACTTAGAGATAAGGGGAAGGGAAAATATGAAAAGTGGTTTTCATTTGGAAGAGCGCAGGGCTTAAATATCAAAGGGTATAAACTTTTTCTTCCTCATATCGCAAAAGAGCCTCGGTTTGTCCTTTCGGATGAACAGAAGTTGCTTTTTTGCAATGGAGAAGCCATTATTAGTAATGATAAAAGGGAACTAGAGATCCTGAGAAAAATTCTACAAACGAGAATATTTTGGTTTTATATAAAACATACAAGTAAACCATACTCCTCTGGTTATTGGTCTTTAGGCAGAAACTATCTAAAAGATTTTTCTATTCCAAAGTTAACAGACTCAGAAAAAACAAGGTTGCTTTTGATGGAGAGTATTGATGACGTAGAAACCTTTTTAGCGCCAAAATATAATCTTAGCCGAGGTGAATTGTTGTCAATGAAATAATACTACTAAAGCCAATATTGTCATATTAAAAAGACAACAAAATATGCAAGAGTAATTTTTATTCGCTTGTTAGAAGTGTCGTCGCTTCTATGAGTTTTAATAACTTCTTAATAAAATGCAAAATTTTATCTCTTTCACTTGCTTCATCATAAATTGTATCCGGATGTGTTAAAGCGACCTCTTACAAATTATAAAGATGTATTCCTGCCTCAATAAGTTTTACATCCCCATAGAACTCCTGAATAACAGATAACGGGTTATGTCGTTCTTCTTCAGTCAGTAAAACTGACTTATTGTAAAACTCTGGATGCAGTTAAAATCATACATGAGTAATGGCTTTTTGCTGTATTATCACATAAGGTTGGAAACTGGCAAAAATTTATAGGAAGGTGTGCATAAAAAAAACCAAACACAATGAGTAGTAATATGCATTTCGAAAGAGTTTGCAGATTCTGTAACAGCAAATTCATAGCACGTTCAACGAAACCCCAGTATTGTTCCCATAATTGCAACAGAAAGACTTATAAGCAAACAGCAAGGGAGGAAAAACTTTAAAACGCAAAGTTAGAAGCAAATGGCATAAATAATAACTCTCAAAAATCATTTGCATAAATTGAAACTATACATATAATTGAATTTTGAAAACAAGATTAACCTTAACCATAGAAAGTAACTTACTGGAAGATGTGAAAAACTATGCAATAAAACAACAAAAGAGTGTGTCTGAGTTAGTAGAAGGATATTTTAAGTCTGTTACCAAACCTTCCAAGAGAAAGAATATTCTCCATCTAATTGAAAAACTGGATAAACCTGTAATAGCAGCAGACGCTGATCTAAAGGACTTGTTCTATAAAAAAAATGCGAAGAAACAAGGCTTCTAAAGTATTTCTTGATCCGAACATCTTGCTCGACTTGACCTTGAAGTGAAATCTCTGAATCTTAGAAAGCAACCGCCATTAATGTCGAGTCATACCACTACCCGTCATCCCGAGCGAAGCGAGGGACCTGCAATAAGCTTACAATACAGATATAGATAAATTAAGGATAAAATAAGGATATCTATAAACCATCGCCGTGGCTAAATAAAGGATAGTCTAGCTTCTGAAAATATAATCTATTAATATTCAATACTTTATGTCATAACAAAAAAGCATTAATTTATAATAAAAACACAACGTTTATTTATAACTTTAATACAACATTATTTTATAATTTTGATACAGCTTTAAATTATAAATTTAATACGAATCTATATGGCAACCCCGGCAGAAAGATTAGCCGACTCTCTTGATGAGCTAAGAAAATTACAGGAAGATGGGAAAGTAGCGATTCAATCTGATGAGCTATCCCGTACTCACCGGGAAAGATTGGTAGAGAATGGCTTTTTGAAAGAAGTTGTCAGAGGTTGGTACATTATTTCCCGGCCTGATGAAAAGCCTGGGGACACAACATCATGGTACAGTAATTTCTGGCATTTTTGTTCCCGGTTCTTAAACGAGAAATACCAGGAAAATTGGTGCATTTCAGCAGAGCAATCTATGCAAATTCATGCTGGCAATTGGAAAGTGCCTGATCAACTAATAATAAAATCTCCGGAAGCAAATAACTTCAAAACAGCACTGCTTCATACTACTTCCCTTTTTAGTATGCGATCAGCACTTCCTTTGAAAAAAGAAACAATAGAGATAAAAGGGATAAGAATGCTTACGCTTCCTGCATCATTGATTCATTGTTCTCCAGGAGCTTTTACACAAAACACTACAGATATAAGAACAGCACTCTCACTGATAAGTGACCCGTCTGAGTTATTGGTTGATTTATTGGAGGGAGGACATACTACTATTGCGGGACGGTTAGTTGGTGCTTTTAGAAATAATGGTCAGGAGAAAATAGCAGAAGAAATCTTGCAAACAATGAAATCTGCCAGCTATGATATTCGTGAATTAGATCCCTTTGAAAGTGCATTGCCAATAAAGTTATCGTCTAGACAAAAATCACCTTATGTCAATAGAATAAAACTATTATGGCATGAGATGAGAGAAGTAGTGATCAAGGCTTTTCCAAAAGCACCCGGTATACCCTCCGATACTAAAGCATATTTGCAGAAGGTAGAGGAAATTTATTTAACAGATGCATATCACTCTTTATCTATTGAGAAGTATAAAGTTACTCCTGAACTTATAGAAAGGGTGCGCATAGGAGCATGGAACTTTCAAGAGAATGAGGAAGATCGAAAGCAACGTGATGCAATGGCTGCAAGAGGTTATTGGCAGGCATTCCAAAGAGTAGAACAAAGCATAGAAAAAATTCTCCAGGGAGAAAATCCTGGAAAACTTGCAGAAGCTGATTACGGAGGATGGTATCGTGAATTGTTTGCACCTTCTGTAACTGCGGGTTTATTAAAACCAATGGATTTGGCTGGTTTCAGAAATCAGCAGGTTTATATTTCCGGGTCAAAACATGTTCCCTTAAATAAGGATGCGGTGCGCGAGGCGATGCCAACTTTATTTGAAATGTTGGAGCAGGAACCTGAAGCATCGGTAAGAGCAGTGCTTGGCCATTTCATATTTGTATTTATACACCCATATATGGATGGAAATGGTCGCATGGGAAGATTCTTGATGAATTGCATGCTGGCTTCGGGTGGCTATCCATGGACAGTTATCCCGGTGGAAGAACGTACTGCCTATATGCAAGCATTGGAAAAAGCAAGTGTCGATCAAAATATTGAACCTTTTGTAAATTTTATCGGCTACCTGGTCAACCAATCATTGAATGGAAAGCCTATTGCTACAATAGCACCCTTGCAGCCAGAATTTCGACCGTATAAGTTTTACAAAAACAGCAAAGAACAAAAGCTCCAAACCTGGACCGTACCTGTTGATGAAAAGTATGGCTTAATACGGCTCAATAACATTCTATTATCACCAATGGCAGTCAGACATGCACTTTCTTTAGAGATTTCTGTAAGTAGGGGAAATCAAAAGAGAGTATATCGTTATGATTTATCACAATTATTTTATAATCCAAAATTCCCGAGTAATCTTTTTTTTAAAGAGAATGGAAAAAAATATGTTGAGATTTCATTACCAAGGGGGAAAAAGAATGTTTCCTATCGGATAATTGAATTGTCAGATATTCAAGAGTTTGATTTGGAGCTGGATTGCGAATATGGTTAATACAATAAAATAATGGAGATGATCGAAGATGCAGTCATTCAAATATTTATCAACCCACCTCAATCCACCTCCTTGCCTAATAACCAATGGCCAATAGCTAATTGCCAACACTCCAACCATTTAATTTCTCCTCACCATAATGTCCTGTATATTTGATACATGCCAAAATACATCCTATCCTTCGATCAGGGCACTACAAGCTCAAGGGCCATCATCTTTGATAAGGAAAGCAATATTATTGCTGTTGCCCAGAAAGAATTTACCCAATACTTTCCCCAACCCGGATGGGTTGAACATGATGCCAATGAGATTTGGTCTACCCAACTTGGTATTGCCACTGAAGCAGTACTCAAAGGTGGATTAACCATTCAGGATATTGCAGCCATCGGCATAACCAACCAACGGGAAACAACTGTAGTCTGGAACCGACATACCGGACAACCAGTGTACAATGCCATCGTATGGCAGGATAAAAGAACCGCCGATTATTGTAATCAATTAAAACAGGCAGGTCATGATGCAGAAATATTAGCCAAAACAGGGTTGGTTACTGATGCTTATTTCTCCGCAACTAAAGTGAGATGGATACTCCAAAATGTTCCTGGTGCTAAAGCAGAAGCAGAAAAGGGCAATTTATGTTTTGGCACCATCGACTCATGGCTGTTATGGAAACTTACCAATGGTAAAGTGCATGCAACAGATGTATCGAATGCAAGCAGAACCATGATGTTTAATATCCATAGTTTACAATGGGATGAATCATTGTTAGCCTTGTTTGAAATCCCCTCATCCATGTTACCCGAAGTTCGCTCGAGCAGTGAAGTATATGGATATACCCAACAATTACTTACCGCAGTTGAAATTCCCATTGCAGGTATTGCCGGCGACCAGCAGTCTGCTTTATTCGGACAAATGTGCACTGAATCAGGCATGGTTAAAAATACTTATGGCACCGGTTGTTTTATGCTGATGAATACCGGTAATAAGCCTATGAAGTCTGCCAATAACCTGCTTACCACTGTTGCATGGAAAATAAATGGTGAAGTTTCTTATGCATTGGAAGGAAGTGTATTTATTGCGGGTGCTGTAGTGCAATGGCTGCGTGATGGACTTAAACTCATCAGTACATCCGGTGAAGTTGAAACTTTGGCATCACAGGTTACCGATAATGGTGGTGTGTATATGGTGCCTGCTTTTGCCGGACTTGGCGCACCTTACTGGAACCAGGAAGCTAAGGGATTGATTATTGGTATTACGAGAGGAACCACCAATGCACATATAGCAAGGGCCGCTGTTGAGAGTATTGCCTTTCAAACCATGGATGTGTTGAAAGCCATGGAAGCAGATGCCAATATCCATATCAAAGAAGTTCGTGTTGATGGTGGGGCCACGGTTAATAATCAGTTGATGCAGTTCCAGAGCGACCTGCTTTCTACAAAAGTGATCAGACCAAAAATCACAGAGACAACTGCTTTGGGTGCGGCTTATCTCGCTGGACTAGCAATCGGATTCTGGGCCGATATTGCTGAGTTAAAACAGTACTGGCAGGCAGAAACTTCTTTTGAAGCAACCATGCCGGATGAACAGGTGAAAAATTTACAACATAACTGGAACAGGGCCATCAGGGCAGCACAGGCATTCACGGAAGCTTAAACCACTACTGCCCCGCGAAGTTTGAAGCAAACTATAGGTGTCGCGTTTGATGGAACGCAGATCATCATGATTTTCAAGATTTATCATGATAGATCTTGAAAATCATGAAAATCTGCGTTCTATTAATAACAGTAAGTGCATTACAGCAATCAAATATTTATTTAACCAACTTATTTTAAATTTCTAATTCGCAGGCCCCCATATATATTCCATTAAAAGCAGAAAACCTATAACAAGCACCAATCAAGGCTTGCAGCTTGTAGCCAAATTCCCCGCATCAATAATCTGAAACTTCATACTTGAATAATTTTGTTCATACAAGATATACGACTGACTTTTTAATACCCAAAAACAGGTATCTTTTAAATCCTTTTGTTTGGAATAGCGTATATGTCTGCTATTCTGCTAATTTTATTAATTATTATCAACGTATAGAAACAAAGTATTCGCACGGGTAATGATTTTTCAATTGAGTTAAAAGATATGTTCAGAAAAATATTCATTCAATCCATTATCTGTTCTTTCCTGATGTTGGCATCAGTGTTTGCGAGAGCACAATTTGAAAGGATAATCATGAATGAATCTTTCGCCAACAATAATCGCAACTGGCCTGTTTCATCTGAAGGTAATCCAAAGACTACGATCATTGAAGGCCGATACCTCGTTCAATATAAAACAGCTGTAAATACCTGGAAAACAACTCAACCAGTTGAAGGAGTTAATTGGAGTAACCTGAAATTTGAAGCATCGGTATATTTTCAATCGGACAGATCTGGTCAGAATGGGGCAGGGATTATTTTTGGAAATGATCAGCTAGGCAGCAGTTACCAGTTTCTGATACAACCAGACGGGCGATTTGCTTTTTTTAGGACTTCAAATGGAAGCACAGTTGCTTTAAAATCTTTTACTTTCAACGCAAAGATTCGAAAAGGAATCAACGAAGAGAACCGGTTGCAAGCAGTGATGCAGAATAATACCATCCGGTTATTTATTAATGATGCGTTTGTTCATGTAGAATATGGAACACCCTCTGGAAAAGACTTTGGTGTTTCAGTAGTAAATAATTGTGATGTAGCTTTTGATCAGTTGGTAATCAGCACGAGTATGACTAGCTCGGATAACCAGCAGATCGTACCTGATCCACCAAAGCCAAAACCGAAAGTAGAACAAAATAGGTATACAAACGAGGAAGGGGCAGA
This sequence comes from uncultured Sediminibacterium sp., assembly GCA_964611995.1. Lineage (GTDB taxonomy): Bacteria > Bacteroidota > Bacteroidia > Chitinophagales > Chitinophagaceae > Sediminibacterium. The sequence continues at coordinate 17,381 of CAZTCS010000043.1, forward strand.
AGGTAGTTATGAGAAAAAAATCGAAAAACCTGCTGCCCCCTTACCGATTGCAGTTCATTTTGTAAATAAATCGGGTAAGCCTCTGTATGTGATGGTGTCTTATGTTCCAACCACAGAAAAAATTGGCAGCAATTATTTTATTGATAAATACTGGTTTACACTTGGAAAGGATGCAAAGGGATATTATTTTGATACCCACAACCGAATATTTTATTTCTATGCCGAAGATCAAAACCAAAACTTCTGGGGATCGAAGCGTACCTGGGCAGGTGGGAGTCGTTCGGTATATGCCAATGGTAAGCGCTATTACTTAAGGGAATACGAAATAAAAATGGAAAATTTAGTTTACGACGCAACCTACAACAGGTACACTTTCACATTAGATCTCACCAAATAATTAATTATGCTTAAGCGAACACTTATTCTACTCTTGTTTTGTATTTGCTGCAACGTATTTGTTCATGCGCAAAGGGTAGAAATGTTAAAGGATACAATGGTACTGAATACCAGTCTGCAATATGTGCCATTGAAATCAGCACTCAAGACTGGTAAAATGAATGTACTCTTCTTTATCGATAACATCTGCGAGGGTTGTATGGATCAGACAGATGTTCTTGAAAGATATTTTTCAAAAAATGCGGTTCCGTCAAATATTAACTGCGTGATTATTTTTTCTGATAAGGTAAGAAACAAATCTGAATTGTCTGAATTTGCTACTTCTGAAACTTCTTTTGCGAGTATTTATATTGATACGAATGAAGTATACAGCAGATTTTTAAAACTAAACAATAATCCGATTGTATATTTTGTAAACGATCAGGGACGTATAGTATACACCCATAGCGAATCAAAAGCAATGCCTGGTAATAAAATAAGAGAAGTCGCGGATGGGTTTTTTACCGGAAGACTAAAACCTGAACAATTAAGTTTCGACAAGGATTGGATCCCCTGTAACAGAGACACTGCCACTTATTATCGTCAGTACACCTGGAACAATATTACCAAACGTTATGTGCTTACAGACTATTATAAAAATGGTAACCCACAAATGAAGGGGCAATATTCCAGGTTAAATCCACTTGTATCAGACGGTGCATTTAGTTTTTATAGAAACGATGGAAGCCTTGAGTCGACAAGAAATTACCAGGACGATGATTTTGCCGGACAATGGATTTATTACGATTCCAGCGGACAAGCATTTGAATGGTTCCAATACAAAGACGGCAAATACCACGGGCCATACAAAATCATCTATGAAGATAATACCTATATGACAGGTCAGTTCCTGGATGGATTTAGAACAGGCACATGGAAGGGTTATTCAGCTACCGGAAAGACATTGTTGGAGAATACCTGGGTAAGAGGTAAATTGAATGGTATGTTTAAATGCTGGAACTTAGAAGGAAGACCTTATCTGAAAGTGAATATGAAAGACGATCAAGTGGTATTTGATACAATTCCTTTGTTGGTATATGATAACGGTCAACCGATAGCCGATGTATTTAATATTTCAAGCGATAAGAAAGCGGCTAGCTTCAGGTACTACGATGAGAAAGGAACAATGGTAACAACCAGAACCTGGTTAGGGAATGACAAAATTAGAATGACGTATTATACCGAAAGTGGAAATCCAATAGCGGAGTATGAAATAGATATAAAGAAAAAAAGCCTGGATGGTACATTTACTTATTGGTATGCAAGCGGCAAGAAAAAGTACGAAATCAAATACGTCAATAATATAGCCCAGACTGGGGCTAGAATCTGGTACGAAAACGGAAAAATAAGGGAATACTATGATCCTGCAGATAAGAAGGTAAAATATTTTGACGAGTCAGGAAATCCGAAAACCTATATGGATAATAGTGAAATGAGTACCCTGGTTAACAATACAAGTTGGGCAAAGGAAAGAGCAGAAAAAGTAATGGAAAATAGTGAACAGTTTTACACTATTATCAAAAATTTGACCTTGTAATACACTTTGTAATATTATGATTCAAGAATAACTAAAAGACCTGCTAAAACCCAATAATACGCCATCTGGCATTGACGAAAAGACCTTATTTAAGGTCTTTTCGCATTAAGGGCCGATAGAAATCTCAAAAAATTGCCCCTATCTTGTAACTTTCCTTTCCTCGCTCAGTTTATATATCTAATCACGTAAAACTAACCTGAGATTGGCGAACGATTCTATTGATAATCAATTAATGTTCAGGGTAAAAGAAGGAAACCTGGATCAGATGGGACTGCTTTTCGACAGGCACCATCGTTCGCTGTATGGTTTTTTTTACCATAATACCGGGCTGAAAGACCAGAGTGAAGACCTGGTTCAGACAGTTTTCATGAATATGATTCGGTCAAGGGCCACTTTTACGGGTTCATACAAGTTTGAAACATGGATGTATACTATTGCCCGTAATGCCCTAAAAGATCATTACCGTAAGAACAAAAGATCATCGGCTTTTGTAGACACAGATGATGTGGCCTATCAATTAAAAGATAGTACAGAGGCAGATGATAAAATACACCGGAAGGAAGAAGAAAAATTACTGAAACAGGCACTAGATCAATTGAGTGAAACAGACCGGGAACTCATTATTCTATCCAGGTACAGGGAATTAAAGTATCAGGAAATTGCAACGATAATGAATCTTACCGAAGGAGCCATTAAAGTGCGGATACACAGGGCGGTGAAACAACTAAAAGATAATTATTTACAACTCAGCCATAAAACCATTTTATCATGAATTGTGCATTCGACAAAGAGCAATTATGGTCACTGGCACTGAACCAACTCAGTGAAGCAGAAAAAGCAACCGTGAACATGCATGTGGCTTCCTGTGAAAGCTGTAAAGCTGAACTGAATGAAATCATGGGTTTCTGGAATATTACTGCAGCACTTCCGGAACCAGAGGCGCCGGAGGGTATGAAGCAACGCTTTATGACAGAACTCGATAACTACAAACAAAAGCAGTTATCGCACAGCAATGGCTTATCTGTATGGCGTGACAGGTTAAATGCTTTTATTACAACGATCACTACACCAAAATTTGGTTATGGACTTGCCATGTTATTAATCGGTGTGGTGGCAACAACTTTCTTCTTTAAAACAAATGATAACAGCGGTAATGAGGTTAAGCAATTATCCTCACAGGTAAAAGAAATGCGTGAGATGTTGGCACTGAGTTTACTGGAGCATCCTTCTGCATCTGAAAGATTAAGGGCCGTAAGTTATGTGGAAGAAATTGATACCGTAGATAACAGGGTTAAAGACGCATTGCTTACTACCCTGAATAACGATGAGAACATAAACGTGCGGTTAACCGCGCTGGAAACCCTCTCTAAAATGGCCAATGATCCTAAAGTAAGAGAAGGATTGATTCAATCAATTGCTCACCAGGATTCGCCATTGATACAGTCTGCACTGGCCGACCTGATGCTGAAACTACAGGCTAAGAAATCGGTTCGCTCATGGCAACAATTGCTGAAAAAACCGGAAACCAATGATGCAATTAAGGATAAAATCAAACAGACCATTCACCAACTGAGTTAATTCATTTCATAAAACCCCTTAACAATGAAAAAAATCTATCACCTGCTGCTCGCAGGTACAGTATCCCTTTGTGCCTGCACTGACCTGCCCGCACAGGAGTTTAAAGAGCACATTTCAAAACAATTTACCATTAACCCAAAGAATGCAGAAGCTGTACTTACAGTATATAATATCTTTGGATCCATTAAAGTAGAAGGCTACGACGGCGATAAAGTGATGCTTGAAATCGACAAAAAAGTAACCGCCAAATCGCAGGAAGAAGTAGATAGAGGAAAAGAAGAATTTAAGTTTGAGATGGAACAAATGCAAGACAGCATCCTTGTTTATATTTCCGCTCCTTACGATTCCAGACCACGGAACAGATGGGATGATGATAATGATCGTCGAAGGATCAGATACACTTACTATCTTGACCTGGTGGTAAAAGTTCCAAATGGAATAAGGCTAAGGGTATCAACGGTAAATAACGGCAATATCAATGTTGCCAATGTATTTGGTAATCTCTTTGTGAGCAATGTGAACGGATCGATTGATATAGAGAATGCAAAAGGCATCACCAAAGCAACAACGGTGAATGGTAAACTAAATGTTCGCTATGCTGCAAATCCATCTGCTGCTTCAACCTATCATACCATAAACGGCGATATTACGGTGTATTATAAGAACAACCTGGATGCTGAATTATTTTTCAAAAGTATGAATGGGGAATACTATACGGACTTCGATAATACAGAACCAATCAGTAATACAATGGTAAAAAATGCCGAAACCAATAAAAAAGGAACTGTGTACAAGATCATTAAAAATGCAGGCATTAAAATTGGCAATGGCGGAAAACAATTTCATTTTGAAACCCTGAACGGAAACGTTTATATCAAAAAATCATAAAACAATTATATGAAACAGCTAAAATATATTTTCTTACTGGCGCTTATTTGTATAACCACCAGTATCCTCGCACAGTCAACCGAAAAAGAACAATTAACCGTATCGTTAAGCAGTCCTGGTAAACCTTATAAACTCAGGGTAGAACTGATTACCGGTTCCATAAAAGTAACGGGCCACACTGCAGACAATATCCAGATTATAGCAGACGGAGAAGAGGAAAAACAGTCTAAAGCAAAAGACAAAACCAAGGAAGGGCTCAAAAGAATAGGCGGATCAGGTGGATTTGAAATTAAGGCCGTTGAAAAAAATAATGAAATCATTATCAATAATAATAGCATCTCACGTAAAGTTGATATAGAACTCAAAGTACCTCAAAATGGTACACTGGTACTAAAAACCATTAACCAGGGAGATATTGTAGTAACCAATGTAAAAGGTGAATTGGAAATCAACAATGTCAATGGCGATATTAAACTTTCCGGAATTACAGGTTCGGCTGTTGCTACAACTACCAATGGAGATATCAATGTAAGTTTCAGTGGTGTTACAGATGGTAAGCCAATGGCATTCTCCACCTTTAACGGAGATGTAAATATTAGCTTGCCTGCTACAACCAAGGCAAACCTGAAAATGAAAACCGATCAGGGAGAAATTTACAGTGATTTTGAAGTTGCGGTGGAAAAAGGAAATACAGCACCAGTAAAATCCAGTAATGGTGGAGTTTATAAAATAAGTAAAGACAGTTGGGTTTCCGGTAAGATCAACGGTGGTGGTGCAGAAATGATGTTGAAGAGTTGGTCTGGCGATCTGGTTATCAGAAAAGCCAAGCAATAAAATTACCCCCTATAAGTTCTCATGTGCATCAGTAATCTGAACTGTTAACGGTGAAGAAATACTGAACAAAACGGCATCATTCCTGGTGCCGTTTTTTTATGCCATAAATCATGGGTAATTTATTGTGGTAAATATCACTGTCTATTAATCCTGTGACTAATAGGATAAGGGAGGGGCTTTTTAATAAGAGATGTAATTTTGACAATTATTTTATTTGTATCTTTTCGGGATAAAATAAAGCTATGAGAAAGGCACTACTTTTAGCCATATATATCCTGATTGTCTACTTTGCCATTGCCCAGCAAAAAAACAATACGGGCTGGACCAATTTATTCAATGGCCGTGATCTTACCGGATGGAAACAATTAAACGGTCAAGCAAAATACACCGTATCCAATGGTGAAATAATAGGAACTACTGTTTCTGGTGAACCCAACTCATTTCTTGCAACAGATAAAAACTACAAAGATTTTATCCTTGAACTGGAATTCAAACTGGATGCTGAAATGAATTCGGGCATTCAGTTTCGAAGTGAGAGTAAAGCAGATTACCAGAATGGACGTGTTCATGGTTATCAGTTTGAAATAGATCCTTCCTCACGCGCCTGGACAGGTGGTATTTATGATGAAGCCAGGAGGGATTGGTTGTATACACTTGATTTTAATCCTGCTGCTAAAACAGCTTATAAAGCCGGACAGTGGAACAAGTGCAGGATTGAATGTATCGGTAATAGCATGCGCACTTTTGTAAATGGTATTGCTACTGCGCATGTTTTTGATGATATGACTTCGGAAGGGTTTATTGCACTGCAGGTTCATGCGATTGGAAAAAATGATGAGCCAGGAAAGCAAATCAGGTGGAAAAATATCCGTATTCAAACCCACAACCTAAAACCCACCCCATCTGATCAAGTATTTGTTGCCAATTTAATTCCCAATAATTTATCAGAAACTGAAATTAAAAACGGCGTAAGCTTATTGTTCGATGGTACAAGTACCACGGGCTGGAGAGGCGCATATAAACCTGGCTTTCCTCAGAAGGGTTGGGTTGTAAAAGATGGAACCATCCGCGTAATGCCATCAACAGGTGGAGAGTCGGTGAATGGCGGAGATATTGTAAGTGAAAAAGAATACGGGGCTTTTATATTTCAATTTGAATTTAAACTAACAGAAGGAGCCAATAGTGGCGTAAAATATTTTGTTACAGAGAGTGAAAAGAATATGGGTTCTGCGATCGGATTAGAATACCAGGTATTGGATGATGAAAAACATCCGGATGCAAAAATGGGTTCTATTAATAACAGAACACTAGCTTCATTATACGACCTTATACCATCAGTAAGAGAGCCTCGTGCAAGAAGAAAGATTGGTGAATGGAACAGGGGAATGGTAGTGGTTCAACCAAATGGTTGGGTAACCCATTACCTAAATGGATGGAAAATGCTGGAGTACCAACGTGGTGCACAATATTATTATGCACTGGTAGCCAAAAGTAAATATGCCCAATGGCCCAATTTTGGTATGTCGCCAAAAGGAAGATTATTACTACAAGACCATGGCAATGAAGTATGGTTTCGCAGTTTAAAAATTCAGGAATTAAAATAAACACACGACTAAATACACCTATTATGTCAACCAACAGAAGAAAATTTATTGAGCAGTCGCTGAAAGCATCTGCGGCCGTATATGCAGCTTCAATGGGTATGAGTGCATCCAGTTATGCGAGGATCATCGGAGCAAATGATCGTGTTCGGGTAGGAGTGGTGGGTTTCTCGGATCGATTTAAATTTTCCTTATTACCCTGTTTCCAAAATCATTTCAAGGAATTGAATTTTGATATCGTAGGTGTATCTGATTTATGGAAGATCAGAAGAGAAGAAGGTCAGGCATACCTGAAAGAAAGAATGGGGCATGATATCACTGCTTATAGAAACAACGATGAACTATATGCATCTAAGTCAGTAGATGCAGTGATCATCAGTACGGCAGATTTTCAGCATGCATTGCATTGTATCGAAGCCGTGAAGAATGGTTGTGATGCTTATGTGGAGAAACCTTTTGCAGAAACCATGGAAGACAATAAAGCTGCACTGAAGACAGTGAAATCTTCAGATAGAATTGTACAGATTGGTTCACAAAGAAGAAGTGGCGCAAATTATAAAGCTGCGGATGAATTTGTAAAGAGTGGCAAGTTTGGTAAAGTAACAATGGTTGAACTAAGCTGGAACGTGAACCAACCAGGCCGCTGGCGCAGACCCGGATTGGTTGCACAATTGAAAGAGTCTGAAACAGACTGGAAAAGATTTTTGATGAACCGTCCATTTGAACAGTGGGATCCACGTAAATACCTGGAGTATCGTTTGTTCTGGCCATATTCATCTGGGATGCCTGGTCAGTGGATGTCGCACCAGATCGATACCGTGCATTGGTTCACGGGTTTAAAGCATCCACGTAGTGTGGTAGCGAATGGTGGTATTTATATGTGGAACGATGGAAGAAGAAACTGGGATACAACAACTGCAGTATTTGATTATGGAACAAACGATAAAGATGGTTTCCAGGTGATATTTACTTCACGTATGCACAATGGTGATGAGAACCCTACGGAGATTTATTATTCTAACGGAGGAGAAATGAATTTGAATACAAATAAAATTTCTCCCAAAGGTGGTTTAAGAAGAAACCATGCAGAAGCCATGCAAATGCAACCTAACTTATTGCCAGAAATGAGTCTGGTAGATAATGCGCCTAAAGTTGTAGCATCAGCAAACACTGGTGGCGATGCACTCACATCGGCACATATGCGTAACTGGATGGAATGTGTGCGCAGCAGACAACAACCTAATGCACCAGTAGAAGCAGGATACTATCATTCCATAGCCAACATCATGACCACCGCCGCTTCCCGCTCCGGTATGAAAGCCACTTTCGATGAAGCGAAGCAGGAAGTGATGGTTGGGGGGAAGGTGTTTAGGTATTAGCTTGGGTGAATTGTCAATTGTCAATTGTCAATGTCGAATACTAGTTTCCTTGTTTTATAAAGTATTTAAAATAGTATCCCCTATTCACTATTCACAATTGACAATTCACAAAGATCCCCCATATACAAGCACTGCATCTACCAAGAGTTCTTTTGTGGTTGAAGTGGCATTGATGCAGGTCATCATGTGGGAGAAACTGAGGTGTCCCATTTTTTCTCCGCTGGTTTCGATATAGGTTATTTGAGGGTGGAAGAGTTTTGGAATGGTTCCATTGCTGATGGTAAGCAGTGCAATATTATCCGGGTAGCGTAATCCTCTTTCCTGAATTGTTTTTAGGACGCCAATCAATATTTCATCGCTCATACAGAAAATGATATCTGGCTGGTGTTTATTGAGCATATCATTGGCACAGGCTTTCGCATCTGCTGAGTTATTGGCATGTTCAATCAGCAATTCAACATCTTTATGTGATTCAAAAGAACGTTGTAAAGCCGCTTCTCTTTTTTGTGTGATAGATAGATCGGGGTTACCCAATATGGCAAGGATAGATTTATATCCCTTATCTAGCATTAACCTGGACGCTAGTTGTGCGCTTTTTTCATCGGCCATACTTACACTGAAAATACCTGGGGTATCTGGTATATTATCGAAATACACGACAGGTATATCTAATTCTGTCATTCGTTCAAATCCTTTCAGGTCCTTGGTTTGAGCACTAATACAGGCGAATACTCCTGAGACCCTGTTTTGTCTGAAGAGTTTCAGGTTTTCTAGTTCAATTGCGGGGTCGTTACCGGATTGCAGAATCATAACAGAATAGCCAAGTTTACGGGCATCTTCTTCAACGGCTGCAATAAAGGTTTCATAGAAATAATTGCAGACAGTAGGTACCATAAGCCCGAGTAGCTTACTGTTTTTTGTGCGCAATTGTACGGCGCTGGCATTGGGTTCGTATTCGAGGGTTTCAGCCAGTTCGATTACTTTCTGTCTTGTTTTGATAGAAATATCGGGATGGTGTTTTAATGCCCTTGAAACGGTTGAAATGCTGATTCCCAGAATTTCTGAGATCTTTTTTAGGGTAGTTTGCTGCATTCCGGATTTAGTTTTACCTGTGTAATGTAAATAAAATTTCCACAGCAAACATTTCCGCAAACCATTGCGGGAAACTTTTTTATATCCTTAACTTATTATAAATCAATACTTTAAATTGAATCTTGCCGTAAAAATCAGTCAGTAATCATTTTTTGCAAGCATCTTTTCTCCGATCTTTAAAGTCTTATAATGGGTACGGAGGTCATTTTTCCCAGAAAACAGAAAAATTTTAAGAAAAAATTTTGTTTCTGAACAAAATGTGTACTTTGTACACGCTTAATAACCAATAAACTGCCATTTATGAACCTTTCGAAGCTTGTCAGGCCCACGCTTGTGGGTTTACTCGCTTGCGTATTTACCCTATTCGCGCAGGCACAAACGAAAACGGTTACTGGTAAAGTAACTGACTCAAAAGACGGTTCACCACTAGCTGGTGCTTCTGTTTTAGTAAAAGGATCCACCACAGGTGCACAAACCGGTGCTGATGGTACTTTTAAAATTTCCGTTCCTTCTTCAGCAAAAACATTAACTATCTCCTTTTCTGGATATAGCTCTGTTGATGTGAACATTTCTTCATCGAATACTGCCAATGCCTCGCTTACTGCAACTGCAGATGCGCTGGCCGATGTGGTGGTAATCGGTTATGGTACCAGAAAATCGAAAGATGTAACTGGTTCTGTTTCCCGTGTAACTGAAAAAGACTTTAACAAAGGTCAGATCTCTTCTCCTGAACAATTGTTGCAGGGTCGTACTGCCGGTGTACTGGTAACACCATCTACTGGTGAGCCGGGTGCTGCAGCTACCATCAATATCAGGGGTACTGGTTCTATCAGTGGTGCACAGGAGCCTTTGTATGTAATTGACGGTGTGCCCCTGGTTCAGGGCGGTACATTGGGTACAAACGGTAGTGGCGTTGAAGGTGGTACAACCGCTAAAAACCCACTGATCTTCCTGAACCCAACTGATATCGAAAGCATCACCGTATTAAAAGATGCATCTGCTGCAGCCATTTATGGTTCAAGAGGTGCAAATGGTGTAATCCTTATCACTACCAAGCAGGGTAAAGGTGGTAAACGTGGTGTACTATCTTATGGTGCATCTACAACCATCGCAACAACTGCACGTCGTTACGATCTGATGAATGCACAGGATTTTCTTCTAACAGCAAAAAAAGCCAATATTGATG
>CAZTCS010000044.1:0-27401 GCA_964611995.1 uncultured Sediminibacterium sp.
GGATTATCATGATTTTCAAGATTTATCATGATAGATCTTGAAAATCATGATAATCCGTGTTCCATCATACGTGCAACTATAGCTCGCGGTCAAATTTCCCCGGACAACAATGGCTGCTAGCCTCTAGCTGCTAGCATTGATTGGTGCTTGTTTTAGGCTTTCTGCGATTATTGGCATCAAGATGTAGGTCTGCGAATTAGCTACTTAAAATAGAGTCAGCAATAAAGTATCTCCTTATCGTCCATGGACCATGGACTATGGACCATGGCCTGCGGTCTATACCCCAATTTCCAGGGAAACTACCAATTACCATTTTCAGGTAGTATATTCGGATATTGATTTCCTGCAACAGCAGGTTATACCATGAGCGAACTGCATTTTACATATTACGAAAGTCCGGTTGGTCTGCTTAAAATAGGTGGTACTGATCAGTTTATTGGTGAGCTTACTTTTGTGGATAATCCTGATCAACTAACTTATGGTGAACCTGGCATCAGTGAAATCATGCATCAATGCACAGAACAACTGATTGAGTTCTTTCATGGAAGCAGGAAACATTTTGATATTCCCATACATCAGGAAGGAACAGAATTTCAAAAAAGGGTTTGGGGAGAATTGCAGGAAATCCCCTATGGCAAAACGATCAGTTATCTCGATATGGCTAAGCGGCTCGGAGATCCTAAAGTAATCAGGGCAGCTGCAAGCGCTAATGGCAGAAACAATATTGCCATTATTGTACCATGCCACCGTGTAATTGGAAGCGATAAATCGCTGGTTGGTTATTCAGGGGGTATGTGGCGCAAAAAATGGCTATTACAGCACGAATTCAAAATAACCCATGGTGTACAGACACTTTTTTAACACCTTGGTATACAGTCCATAGTCCATAGACCATGGTCCATGGTCCATGGTCTATGGACTATGGACTATGAACATTTTTACAGTTTACACGCACTAATGCATATCCGCACTGGTAAAACTTAAAGGCAGCAGGCTACTTGCCTGAGGAATTACATAAACCTTGCCTGACAAACCACCCAGTATCAATCGAATGGGTTGTTTTACCCTTAATTCGTATTCAAGCAGGCTTTGTCTGCAAATACCACAAGGTGAAATAGGATGATGACTTTGACCAATGGTATTATCATAACTAATGGCAATGCTTTCAATTGCAACACCGGGATACTGCATGGCTGCATTGGATAGTAATACCCTTTCGGCACAAATACCTACAGGGAAACTGGCATTCTCCTGATTTGTACCCCTGATGATTTCACCATTTGCCATCCGGGCTACTGCTCCAACATTAAATTGTGAATAAGGCGCATAGGCCATCTTAGTTGTTTCTCTGGCAATTTTTAAAAGTGCCGCATCACGTTCATTTAGCTGTGCTTCAGTTTCATAAACTTCAAATGAGAACTGAAATTGTTGCTGATTCATACACTAACGTATTAAGACAAAAAAGTCCTCAAAGCATACGCTATGAGGACCCCTTACGGTAATGTAAGTTACGAATAATTTATATAAAAAATTGCAAAAATGAATCACTACTGGCTTCCCTGAACGCAGACGACATATCAGTACGAATAGTATTTACTTAATACTACGCATGATTCTCTTCCAGCGTGGACCTTTATCCCAGCTAAACCAGATTAGTGATGCTTTACCCACAATATGTGTTTCAGGTACAAAACCCCAGTATCGGCTATCCTGGCTGCGATGGCGGTTATCACCCATCATCCAATAATAATTAAGCTTTATCGTATAGTTGTTTGTTGCTTGTCCATTGATGAAGAACTTACCCTCTTTTTCTTCGAGAGTATTGTGTTCATAGGTAGCAATTAACCTGCGATAGATAGAGATATTCTGATTGTTAAGTTGTATTACATCTCCTTTTTTTGGTATCCTGATCGGACCAAAATTATCAATGCTCCATGGATAATTTGCCTCATCGTTCGGGAATGTCATGCCCACATAATTTTCAACATACCTTGTTGCTGAAACAAAGTTGGGCAGTTTCTTTAATTTCTCTAACTCATCCGGAGTCAGGTTAAACCTGTAACTACTATCGCTCATCATAGACAGTTGTCCCTTTGTATCTGTAGACACATCAATCCCTAATTCTTCTTTTAAGAAATCGGGATCATAGGGTTGCTTGTTCGTTATAACGATATATTCAGTTTGTGAGCCGCCGGGCACTTCTGCCGGACTTCCATTTACAAATAATTCACCATTCCTGATTTGCAATACATCTCCCCCAACACCCACACATCTTTTGATATAGTTATCCGTCTTATCCATAGGATGAACGATAATAGGATATTCCGGACTTGCCATTAACTCCTGTCTATTCCCTTTAAAGGTAAAACGGAGCACATCATAATAGGTAGTCTTACTTCCAAACTCAGGAAGATTAATAATCGTATCCCCAGCCGGGAAATTGAATACCACTACATCATTCCGTTTAACTTCTGTAAAAGCAGGAAGACGTTTATAGGGTAATTGAACCCATTTCAGGTATGATGGTGTAGTAAGAGAGAAAGGCATGGTATTATGTACAAAAGGAAATGATAGCGGTGTTTGTGGAATCCTTGCTCCATAACTCATCTTGTTTACAAATAGAAAATCATTCACCAACAATGTTTTCTCCATGCTCTCTGTTGGAATTACATAAGCTTCAAAAACAAAAGTGCGGATAATCGTTGCAGCTACCACTGCGAATACACCTGCATCTATCCATTCTCTTGATCCTGGTTTTTTATATTGCTTCACTACATCTGCACCATAATATTTTTCATTTTTTGAGAAGCCCAGGTAGGGAAAATAAATGAACGGTAATAATACAGCGGCCGTATGATGCACCATATTAAACCTTTTGAAATGCATAACAAAAATGATGGTAATCCAGATAGTGATAAACTGTCCGGCAATTGGGATCAACTGTAACCAAAACCAATACTTACGGATATGGCATTTTTCTACAATTAACCAGGTATTATAAAATGGTACCAGGGCCTTCCAGGGCTCTATACCCGCTTTTTTAAACATCCCCCACATACCAAGATGCCAACCGATAATACCTACAATAAACAAGATTAAACCCATGATTTATTTTTTAAATAAAAACAAAAATATTCTTTTCAGCCAGATGTAAGGGGAAAGCTACAAAACTTTTCCCAACTACATGATTTTCAGTCAATAACAGCAGATTGGGTTTCAATAAATGATCCAGTCCCCGCTGCTTTTCAGACTTAGTCTTAAAGCTTAGGAAAATATTACACAAAACTTTGTTTAATTTATATCTTGTGTGTTTAAATATCTATAGCTGCCTGATTATCAAAACCGCTGGATGAATCATTTTACGATTAAAGACATAGAGCACCTGAGTGGTATAAAAGCTCATACGCTCCGGATTTGGGAGCAGCGATACGATTTTTTGGTACCTAAACGCAAAGAAAGCTTACACAGGTATTATGACAATGAAGACCTTAAGCAGATATTACGCATTTCACAGTTATATCATAGGGGTATTAAAATATCAAAAATTGCAGGGCTGACTGATGATGCCATTCGTTCCATGACTATGGGGCAAGCAGAAGACGAGGCCAGTTCTGTTATTATGGTTCATCAAATGATTGAGGCCGCTATTGATTTCGATGAGCCAAAATTTGAAAAAATACTGGATAATGCTTTAAAACAACTGGGATTTGAAAATACCTTGATTGATGTTGTGTACCATTTTCTCGAAAGAATGGGACTGCTCTGGCTTACGGACCATGTAATACCAGCACAAGAGCATTTTTCCAGCAATATTATCCGGCGCAAAATGATTGTCCAGATTGAATCGCTGAAAGCAAAGCCTGAGAATGCTGACAAAGTGTATGTATTATTTACTATTGAAGGAGAAAGACATGAAATCCCGTTACTACTTGTTTATTACCTCATGAAGGCCAGTGGTAAACGATGTATCTATATGGGTGTTGACTTACCATTCAATGATTTAGTCACCTATGTAAAACATAAAAATCCTACGCACTTATACTTTCATGCTATTGCTAATGTAAGTGAAGTGCCAATAGAACAACATGTTTCTACTTTGGTTCAACTATTCCCTGATCAACAAATATTAATGTCTGGTCCGCTAACCAAAGAAATAAAAGTATCCCATTCAAATTTGAAGGTACTGTATTCATTACCAGAAATGCTTGCATATATCAAGGCCAACTGAATGGCTGATAGACCATAGTCCATAGTCCATAGTCCATGGACCATGGACCATGGACCATGGACTATGGACTATGGTCTATCAGCCAGCCCAAATTCGCAACAGTAACGCTATACATACGCAGTTACATCCTGATCAGTGATTGTTTTTCCAGATAAAATAATCAGCCTTTCAACCACATTACGCAACTCTCGGATATTACCTGTCCAGTTATGTTGCTGAAGTACCTCTAATGCTTTTTTATCGATTTCTTTTTTAGATTGGCCATATTCAGCGGCGATATCGTCTAGAAACTTTTCAACCAGTAGAGGTATATCTGTGCGTCTTTCGTTCAGGGATGGCACATGGATAAGGATAACGCCTAGTCGATGATAAAGATCGAGCCGAAAGTTCTTTTCTTCCACTTCCTTCAGCAGATCTTTATTCGTTGCGGCAACTACCCTAACATCCACAGAAATTTCTTTATCGCCACCGACCCTTGTAATTTTTCCTTCTTGTAATGCCCTTAATACTTTTGCCTGAGCACTTAAACTCATATCGCCTATTTCATCTAAAAACAAGGTACCTCCATTGGCCTGTTCAAACTTACCAATACGTTGTTTTATCGCAGAAGTAAAGGATCCTTTTTCATGACCAAACAATTCACTCTCAATTAATTCGCTTGGAATGGCTGCACAGTTCACTTCTACAATCGGCGCCTGGGCACGATTACTTTTCTCATGCAACCATCTTGCTACCAGTTCTTTCCCGCTACCATTTTCACCGGTAACCAACACACGGGCATCGGTGGGTGCCACTTTTTCGATGGTTTCTTTGATACGTATGATTGCTTCACTTTCGCCGATAATTTCCTGCACTTTAGACACTTTACGCTTCAACACTTTTGTCTCCTGCACCAAAGTGGTTCGATCCATTGCATTTCGAATGGTGATCAATAACCTGTTTAAATCAGGTGGTTTTGAAATATAATCGTATGCTCCTTTTTTTACTGCATCAACTGCTGTCTCTATATTACCATGTCCGCTGATCATAATTACTGGTGTATCAGATCCAGACTCTGTTACTTTTTGAAGGAATTCAATTCCATCCAGTTTGGGCATTTTAATATCACATAACACAACATCGTAAGATCCAGTGGAAAATTTCTTAAATCCTTCTTCCCCATCTGCGGCTTCTTCAACCTTAAACCCTTCATTCCCCAAAATATCTTTTAATACATTTCTGATAGCCCTTTCATCATCAATAATCAATATAGTTGGCATGGTGTACTTTTTTGCTAAGTTATAGAATGTGATGTCAGCGTAATTCAAAATTCATGCCGAACAGCAGGTTTCTGCCTGGTGCTGCATTATAATACCGCCGCCCAAGTGCATTGATATCATTACCCAGGCTATATGTCTGGTTCAATGCATTATCAATAGCCATGAAAATTTCCCATTTTTTGGCTTTATAACCAACCCTGCCCTGCAGTAGTTCATAATGCTCCGCATAAGCATCATTGATATCATTTAAAGGAATTGCAGATACGGTATTCAAGAAACAGATTAAATATACCCCATTTTTTAAGCGTAGATCAATTGTTGAAGCAAAGGTATTCGAAGGAACACCTGTGAGTTTATTATTACTATAATCAGCACTCCCCTGCTGATATTTAATAAATCGATATGGTTGATAGCTATACGCAATGGAAACCGTTAACTCTTTTACAAACCCTGAGCCTTGCTGGATTAATATTGGTTTAACCATTGCTTCAATACCGCTTTGCAAAGTACTTCCTGCATTAACAAAATATTCTGCACCTGAGCTACTGTTTCTTCTTACGATGGCATTATTGAGTTTGAAACGATAATAAGCAATATCGAACATTAATTTATTGTCGAGTATTTCCCCTTTAATTCCTGTTTCAAAATTCCATCCACTTTCTGCATTCAGGTCGCCATAAAAATTTCCATCTGATGGCCTGAACTCTGCAAGACTCGGCGCTGAAAACCCTTTTGCAATCACTCCATACATATACAAATTAGGTTTGATGGCGTAAGACATAGCAAGCCTTGGGGTAAAAACACTTTCGATTTTTCTTTTTGTATACCCTGCGTTTACATCTGTTAATCGTTTGTAACGATACAGTTGTTGGTTGGTACTTAAGCCAACTGTAATGGTGAATCGTTCTTTATAAGAATATTGTAATTGAGAAAACAAAAACCATTGTGTGGCAAAAATTTTATCGCGATACTGCACCGTATCTTTCGCTCCAGCCTTGTTGCCAAAGTTATCGATAGAAGCTTGTTGTTGCTGCCATTCACCTCCAATATTTAGTTGCCAACGGTGATATTGTTTCGTTTGTTTGTATTGCCATTGTGTACCAAAGCCTGTGTTACTTTCCTTTCTTTCTTCATAATTGGTGATGAATGGATTGGTGAATTTTGTACTGCTAAACATGCCAAAAGATTGGATACTGCTTTTGCTATTAAGTACTAGTTCATGATGCAGTCCATTATACCATGTTTTATTGTAAATGGCTGTTTTTTGTTGTACAGCTCCGGGTAATGCTCCTGCCGGTTGCCTGGCTTGTTTGGGATTTTGTTTGTATTGTGTTTCATTTATTCCACCAGGTGTTTGGTAGAAGAGGTCAGTATAGAAGCTTAGTAATCGCCAGTTTTGCTTTTCCCCGTTAATGGCCGCCTGCCACTTAATTCCATCCCTACGCATAGCCGATTGTTCACGGAAACCATCAGATTGCCCATGCACTTGTGATAAGCTACTTGAAAATTTGGTTGTTGCATATGCCCAGTTCACAAATTGACGAAATAGCCCATAGGAGCCTCCTGCCAGCCCTGTACTTATTTTATTAACCGGATTAGTATAAAGCTTAAGCGGCGACCTTAACAATACCGCTCCGCCTGTTCCAGCACCATATACAGCAGCTACTGGTCCTTTTAAAACTTCGGCACCTGTTACCTGTGAAAGATCTATTAAATTAAGATAGGTGTTACCTCCTCCATCTGTCAAAGGCAATCCTTCGTAATATACTTTGATGTTTCTAACACCAAATGGCGATCTCAATAAACTACCCCTGATTGATAACCGATAACTGCCCGGTGATCGTTCTTCCATCCGAACCCCTGCAAGTGAATTCATAACAGGTAAAAAAGTAATTGTGGGCGTTTTTTTCAGATCAGCTTCCCGGATAATAGAGATGGCCGCTGGCAGTGCCTGCCATTTTGCACGTCCATAAAAAGCATTCACAACCACTTCATTTAAGGCAATAGTATCTTTCGTTGCATCTTGTGCATTGGTAAAAATTGGAGTCAGTAAAATCAGTACCAATAGTTTTGCCCCGCCTATGCGTCTCATCATCGCCTGATATTTAATTGGATTATATCATCGGGCAAGTTAGTGTCTGCCTGAGATATGTCGATTGACCAATATCCATCGGTTAATTTTTCAACTTTTACCGGTTGATTATTTTTTAAAAATCGAGCAGACTCAATATTATAGGGCACTTGAAAAAAGATTCGATCTGCATTTTTTGAAAGAATGTGAACAAATGCTGTTGTTTCTGTTTCTGTAATTGAGCCCCAATCCTGCGGTTTTATAAAACCTGCTTTCGTACCATATATTGTTTGTCCGTTTTGTTTTAACCAATCGCCCACTTCTTTTAATCGAACGATAAATTCCGGTTGAATATTACCATCAGGCATGGGACCTACATTGAGCAATAAGTTTGTTCCATATCCTGCGGCTTTTACCAATAACTGAATAATTTCTTTGGTCGACTTGAAAGTTCTGTCGGTAATGTTAAAACCCCAGGAATTGTTGATGGTTTCGCAGGTTTCAAGGGGAAGTTTCGACACTGCCTGGCCACTAAGCCCCCCTTTGTTTTCACCGGGGAGATCCTTTTCAAACATTTGAAAATCTTCCCCAGGCAAAGGAGTAAGGTGATGATTATTGCCAATCAATGCCTGGGGCTGAAGACGGTGAATGAGATCATATATTTCCTGGTATTTCCAATCTATTTTAGGTTGCTGTGATTTGTCTGTATCATTATCCAATTGATCCCAATGTCCGTCGAACCATATACCTGATATATCACCATATCCTGTTAATAATTCAGTCAACTGCATTTTCATAAAATTCAGGTAAGCATCATAATTACTTTTTTGGGTTCGTCCGGTACCCTTACCTGTTCTGCCAGTTTCATAGGGATAGTCTGACCTGTACCAATCAACCAAAGAATAATAAAGAAAGAGTTTTATGCCTTGTTCTTTGCATGCAATGGATAGTTCTTTGAGTACATCTTTACCATAGGCAGTGTTGGTAATTTTCCAGTCTGACTGCTTTGTATCCCAGTTGCTAAAACTATCATGGTGTCGGGTTATAAAGGTTATATACTTCATCCCTGCATTTTTGGCCATTTGAACCCACTGACGTGCATCGTATGCAATGGGATTAAAAAAATGTAATAGTCTTTTGTATTCTTCTACCCGAATATTTCTATTATTCATTACCCATTCTCCTGCTCCCAATACACTTGAAGCTCCCCAATGTATAAATAACCCAAAACGGGCACTATCGAACCAAGTTCTGGTTTGAAGGTTTTGTGCAGAAGGTTTGTATTGGGCATTTGCAGACAAAAAACCCAAGCAGATAATTGTTATTAGCCCTAATTTTTTCATTGCCGGTAGTTTGGATGAAGTTAGTCAGAAAATAAAAACCCGGAGAATGTTCTCCGGGTTTACTATAGAATAAATATGTTCTGCAATTATTTTTTCATATACATTACTTCTTTCACCAGTTTAACTGTGCGGCTCACATCTGGAATCGCGAGGGCTGTCAGGTTTGGAGCGTAGTGCATTGGTGCATCAGCGCTGGTAATTCTTCTGATTGGAGCATCAAGGTAATCGAATCCTTCTTTTTGTATGCGGTAAGAGATTTCAGAAGAAACCGATGCAAATGGCCACTGCTCTTCTACAATAACCAGTCTGTTGGTTTTCTTAACACTCTCCAGAATGGTCATCCAGTCGAGCGGGCGAATGGTGCGCAAATCGATTACTTCGGCACTTACGCCTTCTTTTTCCAGTTCGGCAGCAGCACCGAGGGCTACTTTCATCATTTTATTAAAAGAAACGATGGTTACATCGCGACCTGCTTTTTTAACGTCTGCTTTACCTAATGGGATATAATATTCCTCATCGGGCACATCGCTCTTATCGCCATACATCACTTCACTTTCCATGAACATCACAGGATCTTCCTCGTAGCGTATGGCTTGTTTGAGCAGTCCTTTAGCGTCGTATCCATTAGAAGGAGAAACTACTTTCAATCCAGGGATATTGGCATAATAACTTTCAAATGCGGTAGAGTGTTGGGCACCTAGCTGTCCGGCACTACCATTTGGACCACGGAATACTATGGGACAGCCAATTTGACCACCACTCATCGCCAACATTTTAGATGCTGTATTTAGAATCTGGTCCATGGCTAATACGCCAAAGTTCCAGGTCATAAACTCAACAATCGGGCGGAGGCCATTTTGGGCAGCGCCAACAGCTACTGCTGCAAAGCCCAATTCGGCAATTGGGGTATCAATAACCCTTTTTGCACCGAATTCAGCCAACATACCCTGGCTAACTTTATAGGCACCATTATATTCTGCCACTTCTTCCCCCATCAGAAACACTCGCTCGTCTCTTCTCATTTCCTCACTCATGGCCTCTCTGAGGGCCTCTCTGAAAGCTATTGAACGCATCATATCTGTTTGTTAAATGAGGAGCAAAAATATAGGATTCCATGGAATAAGAAAAAAGAAAGCCCCAACCCTTAAAAACAAGAAAGGGAAAGCTTTCACTTTCCCTTTCTTTAGGCATTATTTAGTTAAAACAGGGGGTTAAAACACATTCCAGCCATAGCTGATATAGTATAAACCTCCGATTTGAGGATTACCCCAACCAGTACGGTAATATCTGTTGAATATATTGGTTCCGCCTATTTTAATCATAGACTTGGTAGCAGGTAATTTATAGCTTACCATCGCGTCAACTGTTCTTACATACGGCACCATACCTACACCGAAAGTACCTTCATAGTAGAATGAATTCTGCCATCTGTATACCACACTAAAACCATAACGTTTGTCTTTACCAAAGCCCGTATTATTCAGGGCCATGTTGATGCGGTATTTAGGCGTGTTGAAATAAGACACAAAGCCTGTTGGTAACGCACCAATTTGGTCGTGGTAAACATTTCCTGAGAAAGAGAAATTATTAGGTAGTAAGTATTCTGCAGATGCTCCCCAACCTGAGGTACTAACTTCACCAGGAGCATTTACTGAAATACTGTAAGCGATCCTTGTATTTGCATTTAAGAGATCAGCGGGGTTGAATGTTGCATTTCTGGATTGCATTGCTACCACTGAACTTAAGAAGTCTTTATAACGACCCCAATAAGCATATACATCAATCAATAATTTCTGAGCAATCAGTCCCTTATAACCAACTTCGAAAGACCTCATTGATTCAGGTTTGAATTCTCCAAAAGTTTGCTGCTGTAACAGGTTAGGATTAGGTGAACCAGCTAAAGCGCTTGCGCCAAATGCCTGTACACTTGGTAGTGTAAATACAGGGTTTGTATTGAACTTGTAGAAATTACGTAATTGTGGCAAACCACCCAATAATCTTGTACCACCGCCAACAGTTAGATTGATCCACTGATTTTGTGTGGTTGGGAAACGATAAGCGGTTTGGTAAGAGAAACGAAGGTTATGGTCTTTAGCCAGCTTAATTACCGCTGAAGCCCTTGGAGTAAAACGACCCTTGAAATTCGTATTCTTATCATAACGACCAGAAACAGTTAATTTCAGGATATCATTGAAAAGGCGCTGTGAAATCTGTGTATAAGCTCCAAATTCATTGATTTTAATTACACCAGCAGTATCAGCGAATAAAGTTCCTTCAGAATTAAGTACATATTGTTTTGCACTTACTCCTACAAGCCAGTCTGTATTTGTTTTTGAAAGACCGAGATCTTCTGTAAAGTTATACTGACCATCAAACACTTTCAAACGTGAACGATCGAGGAAAAGTCCACCACCTTGAGAAATCGGCTTACGGGCAATTGATTGAAACAGGCTGGAATTTCCGATAAAACCGGTTGGTTTGCCCTGATCTGCAAAAGCCCTTGCAGTATTATGAGCCGTTGTATAATCAGCACCTGCATCATAAGCTGACACATATGCTGCTATGTATTGGGGATACCATGCTGAACTGGCTTTCCATCCTTCATTAAACAATCTTGTAGCAATAGTTGCATTAAAGGAGTTACCAGCATTCTCATGGGTTGAATAATACCTGGCATACCAGTTCTTATGCTTTAGTTCATACTTGAACTGGGCAATTTTCAAATCTTTCAAAGAGTAACGATCGCTTCCTGTGTAAACTGAATTACCTGTTCCGAAATAAACATTGAATGAAGCTTCAATCTTATCGGTGAGTTTATAAAATAGACCACCAGTAAGTTTCATATTTAATGTAGTAGGATCAATTACATCAGATTCGGCATAACCTGTTCTGCTGACTGCCTGGAAACCCAATAAATTTCTGGAAGGAGCAGCACCATAAATCAATGGTGATACACCTGCTGTAACAAGTGCACCAGCACCTGCACCATTTAGGAATGTATTAAACTGGGCAAGTTTAGCACCAGGATTTGCAGCTAAAAATCCATTAAATGCGTTTAACTGAGCTGAACTTAATCCTGCAGCAGCAAAAACCTGAGAAGCAATAGAACTCATAACCTGTGAGGTTTCATCACCATAATAGTTTACACCATCATAGTTAGGATCTGTTGCGCGGTTTCCGGGTATTTTAAAACCATTTGGCGTAATAGCTGTTCTTGAATAGTTATCAGATTGCTCGGCCAGCCAATCCTGGGCCTGTAAAAACTGGGCATTGATTTTAAAAGCAAATTTTTCAGATACCTTCTTTGCCCATCTTAAGCTCCAGTCATAGAAAGGCGCTGCTCCACGATATTTACTGTCTATATGGTTTACACCTTGTTTAATTTGGAAACTAAATCCCTGGTGTTTGAAAGGATTTTTACTGTTTATCAAAACAGTTCCATTCATACCACCCGGACCATATAATGCTGATGATGCACCTGGTAACAGTTCCATGTTTTCAACATCCAGTTCACTTAAACCTATTACACTACCTACCGAGAAGTTCAACCCTGGTGCCTGATTGTCCATTCCATCCACCAATTGATTGAGTCTGGTATTACCGCTACTGTTGAAACCACGTGTACCAACACTTCTAAAGGTTAAACTTGCTGTTACAACATCCACCCCTTTCAGGTTGGTCAACATGTCGTAATAACTAAGCTGAGGCGAATTTCGAATTGCTGCAGTTCCAATTCGTTCAATAGATACCGGCGACTCTAAAATACGCTCAGGCACCCTAGATGCAGATACTACCACTTCATCTCCAAGCGTAAAGGAAGGCGTTAGGTCTACTGATATTACATCATTAGCTCCTTTCACAGTAACTTCTTTACTGGCATAACCCACAGAAGATATCAAAAGTGTAAACGGAGGTTTTTGAACCGTTGTAAACCGGAAATTACCTTTATCGTCGGTAAAAGTACCTACCGTACCTCCTTTAATGGTAACAGAAACTGCTGAAAGCGCTTCCTTGGAACTTGCATTCTTAACACTACCTGAAACGGTAGTTGTCTGCTGGGCTACCACCGGAATGGTTATGGCTGCGCACATAGCCGCATACAGACATTTACTGTAGACTCTTCTCATTTTGGCAAGATTTAGTGTTTAGTTACTGTAAAATAGCAATTGTTAGTTTTATGCAAAAATTTAATTTGTCCACAAAACCAACCTACTGTTAAGAAAAACGAACTACGTTCCGCTTTATTATTCACGCCACTGGCTAATTTTGCAGCATGAGTAGCTACCAATTTCCCCAACAAACTAATATTTACCACGGAAAAGTCAGAGATGTTTACACTATTGGCGAAAACTGGCTTGTAATGGTGGCCAGTAACCGTATATCAGCTTTTGATGTAATATTACCTAAACCCATCCCTTTTAAGGGTCAGGTTTTAAACCAAATCGCGGCATTTATGCTTGAAAAGACCCGCGATATTTGTCCAAACTGGCTTGTCGATGTACCAGCTCCCAATATTTCCATTGGAAAAAAATGCGTTCCCTTCAAAATAGAAATGGTTGTAAGGGGAAATGTTGTTGGCCATGCATGGCGAACTTACCATGCTGGCATACGCACGCTCTGTGGCGTAACCATGCCTGAAGGCTTAAAAGAGAATGATTTTTTCCCTCAACCTATTATTACACCTTCAACCAAAGCTGCTGAAGGACATGATGAAGACATTTCCAAAGATGAAATTATCAAACAAGGATTGGTTAGTGCAGCCGATTGGGAAATACTGGAAAAATATGCTTTGCAACTTTTTGAAAGGGGTAAATCAATAGCCGCAAAACAAGGACTCATTCTGGCTGATACAAAATATGAGTTTGGAAAAATCGGAGATACGATTTACCTGATGGATGAAGTACACACACCAGATTCATCACGCTATTTTTATTCTGATGGATTTGAAGACCGTCAGGCCAGCGGCGAAAAACAAAAACAACTCAGTAAAGAATTTGTACGCGAATGGCTGATCAGCAACAATTTCATGGGCAAAGAAGGACAATCTGTTCCGGAAATGAATGATGAATGGATTGATACCATCAGCAAAAGATATATCGAGCTTTACGAAAAAGTAACCGGTAATCCATTTGTACCTGAACAACCTTCAGATGAAGCAATTGTGGAAGCAGTGAATAATGCGCTTAGAAAACTACAAATAGTTTAAGATCTCTGATCTCTGATGTGAGATGTCGGATTTTTGATTTTTGATTTTTGAATTTTGATTTCAAATCAGAAATCAAAGATCAGAGATCAAAAATCCCTTCTATTTGTTTTCACCCAATCTTGGCCTCAGACGTACTTTGCTTTTATTGAAAATATTCTGTCCGTTTTCAATGCCTTTGCGTAATTGTTTCTGACGCTCTATGGGCATATTTATTGTGTCCTTACATTCAACGCTGCAGCAGCCTTCATACTCGGCTCCACAAGATTCACATTGAATAAATAGCAAGTGGCAACCATTGTTTTTGCAATTGGTATGGGTATCGGCAGGTTTGCCACATTGGTGACATTTCGCAATTACATCTTCTGTTATGCGTTCGCCTAACCGATTGTCGAACACGAAATTCTTACCAATGAATTTACTTTCTAATGCTGCTTCTTTTGCCTGTCGAGCATAATTGATTATGCCTCCTTCCAGGTGAAATACATTTTTAAATCCCTTGTGCAACATATAAGCACTGGCTTTTTCGCACCTGATACCACCTGTGCAATACATGATAATATTTTTATCCTTATTACCCTGCATCATATCAACTGCCATTGGAAGCTGATCCCTAAAAGTATCAGAAGGAATTTCTATTGCATTGCTAAAGTGCCCTACTTCATACTCATAGTGATTACGCATATCAATTACGATCGTATCGGGTTGCTCCAGCAGTTTATTCATCTGTTCTGCATTCACATACTTGCCCTTGTTTTCCATACTAAACATGGGATCGTCAATTCCGTCTGCTACAATTTTATCCCTCACTTTTATTTTCAGTACCCAAAAACTTTTCCCATCATCATCCACCGCAATATTCAAACGAATACCATTGAGGTATTCAATACTATAGAGGTAAGTCCGAAATGATTCAAAAAAATGTTCAGGCACACTGATCTGGGCATTAATACCCTCCTTGGCCACATAAATGCGACCAAACACTTGTAAAGCATTTAACTGCTTATACAACTCATCCCTAAAACCCTGTGGATTTTGAACCGGGAAATACTGGTAAAAACTAATGGTAATACGATGGAAAGACTCTTCCATCAAGCGCTGTTTCAACTCTTCATTTGAAACACGATTGTGTAAAACTGGCATATTTTCAAAATTTCAGTCCCGAATAAACCGGGATCCATGAACAATGGAACCACTTGCAGGGTGGTCAAAATCAGGACAAAAATACGAAAAGATCCCAAATCGCAGATCGCAGATGTCAGATCGCAGATGTCGGATTTCGGATTTTTGATCTTTGATCTTTGATTTTTTGATTTATACTGGGATTTGAGATTTTAGTAAATTACACTCGCAAATCAGACATCAGACATCGGACATCAGACATCAGACATCAGACATCAGACATCTGCGATCTGACATCTGACATCTGCTATCTGCCATCCAAAATCTTCCTATTCAAACAGTGGTACTGTTATCCTTACGCCTCTTGGTGATGGGCCGTTTTTCTCGAAGCCTTGTACGAAGTCTACTCTTAGTAATTTCAGGATATTTTCAAGGCCAATAAATGTTTCATAATACTGCTTCCCTTTTTGTGTATACAACAGATTTGTTCCTGTTACAAGGTACCAGTTGAGTCTCCTAAAGCCAGGAATTTTATTGGTAAGTAATCCATTCAGGTGATATTCGATATTTGCCGTGGCATAAAACTTCGAGGTATTGCTGTACCGGTAATAGGGCGCCAATTGAAAACCGCTGAGCGGATTATTTGCAATTACAGTTTGGTTGCCCTGGAAATGATTATAATCTGGTGCGTATACTTGTTTGGCATTCATGAAACCTCCTATTTCTCCACGGTAGCTTAATTTTCCACCAAGTTTCAAATTCATATCATCCGAAACACTTAATCGCCATTTTGTAAAGTTTGCATCACTACCAAATAATCCCTTTACACCCTGTGTTATACTGGCATTAAATGTTGGGAAATCTGATCCGATTCCAATTTTACGATCCGGTAGTTCAATATATTTTCCACCGGGCCTCCATGATAAGCCAACCGTGATTGTGGCCGACTGGTTACGAGGCATATTGGTCGTTAAAATATCTGTTGGATAATTGGGTGTAAAACTTCTACCACTAATATCTTTCCAACTTACCGGATCAGCCAGGTTTTCTAATGCGAAGCGGTCCTGGAACTGAAAGCTTGTTGAAAAACTTAGCCCATTACCTATCCCCCCACTATAATTCAATTTAAAATAATTGGCCTCATAAATTTTGAGGTGATTATTCTCATATAATAGCGTTGTATAGGTATTCATTCTTGGTGTAATTGGCTGGGCATTATTGTATTGAAATACCTGCCTTCCTCCTTCCACCATAATATTGTTGAAATATTTTTTTCCGAAATTATATCGACCTGAAAGACTCGCATTAAAATGTTTGTTGGCAAAACCATATCGAATATTGGGCACAATTTGCAAAGATTTACGCCCTTCCTCTTCCCCAAATCGTTTTCTGATTACGGGTGAAAAATATAATACTCCACCCTCCACCGTATTGTAGTTAAAGGTTTTTATAAGAGGATCAAAACTGATAGAAAGTTTTTGTTTTTGTTTACTGTAAAACTGGCCGGTAAGAAATATTCCACCAAGCGACAATTTATTCCGTTTTCGGTCGATCGAGTCCATGTACGCTGGACTCTTTCTAACCTGTTCCAAGCTATCTTTCTTTTTATAATCAAGTACTTCTTCAGCTAATAATGGCAGGGGTCTTATACTGTCCCAATAAGCCATTGATTTTTTATTTGCGCTATCAAAGACTTTAATAAGGGTATTATTGAAATATTTTTTTTCAAATACAGGGTCCAGGTTAAAATGATCATACACTTGAACAAAACTTCCAAAGAAATCAAATCCAAACAGTTTGCCAGATGGATATATCACCTGATTCTTTACTACCCATAAATTACCGGATGGAACAAACAATTGCTCAACTACTAATGTATCAAGAAACTGCATCTGTTGTTCACGAACGAGGTTAAGTCTCAAACTATGTATGCGCCACTGGTCTTCAATAATATTAATATATCCCTGAAACAATGGCTCATACTTTCTTTTGGGAATTACTTTTATCCTGCTAATCTCAACGCCATTTTCATAAAATGTTCCTTCGAACTTATAGCGGTAAAAAGAAAGTGCATTATTTGCAATAGGAGATACAAAACCTCTTGGGTTAAGTCCTTCCCCAACCGATATAATATTATTGTAAAAGGAAATGATTTGCGGTCTGCTAAAACCAAATGAATTACTTCTTCCACTTACTTTGGTAGAAATTATTTCAATCTTTTCATTACGGGGTGGCTCGATTGAATATTTTGCAATGGTTTCAGCAAGCAGCAACATTTTACGTTTGCTGGTATCACCATCTTCAAAATCAACCTTCTGACCGAAAAAACTTTTTGGATAATCACGCAACTGAAGTTGGCCCTTTAAATAAACATCTGCAGTGAATTTCTTTATTTCATTTAAATGCTCGCTTCTTTTCTCAATTGCCTTCCTGATAATAGCATAAGCGGGATCTTCTCCACCTGTTTTAACCGTAACTTCCTGAAGACTATATTGTTGTACTTCCAGTTGAAAATCGAGTTCAATATTTTTTCCTTTTTCAATAGATATTGTTTTCTCAACTGCCTTATATCCGATATACTGACAAACCATGGTATATTTTCCAGGCGACAATTGAATAGAATAAACACCTTTTGCATTTGCAGATACACCTTGTGTAGTGCCTTTTACAATAACTGAGGAGAATGGTAATAATTCCTGATTCGCATTCCTGATAGTACCACTAACAGTTTGTGCAATACCTGTATAATACCCTATACAGAATAATAAAATAAGCAGTGTTGGTTTCATATAAAGGAATTAAAACGAAAGTAAGCTTAGCATTGCTGCTTTTCGTAAAAATCACATTTACTCCAACCTGCTTTAACTAATAATTAATAATTTACATATTGGAATGGTCGCACAAACAAACCCCAACTTATTTTCTTCCGGATTGGCGTAAGTAGCTTCCCGTAAGTGCTGACAAACCGGCTACTAATCCACCAATAATCCCGGTTAATAAAATCAATACCCAATATGAACCTCCAAGGGGAAGAATATTAGCAACTTTGGTTGATAGGATATGTTCATTTGCTTTATCCTGCAGAAAAGCCAGTACAACCCACAAACCAAACAATGCAAGGAATCCGGCAAGGAAAGCTTTGCCTGCTTTCTGATGAATTGCAAGGGCCACTATAAACGATGTAACGGCAAAGCTCCACCAGGGAAGTATACCATATAAACCAGTAGCAAAAGCGAGTAATGCTGTTAGCAGCAATGCTGATAAAAATTTCATATAAACAAACTGTTTAGCTGTTGGTAAATGTTAAATGCCACTTCATTTGTTTATGCTTTGAAGCTGCATCTTTTTTCAGGAAAAGGATTCGGTAATATTTTCCAGTAGCCCATGAATCCACAAAATTATCATAGTATTTACTACCTGGGTTTCCGCTTTGTCCACCAGGATAAACCCCATAAGCTTCTATTTCATCTGTTAAATGAACAATCATCCGCCAACTTGGGCCATGTGTTGTTGTTGTTGCATTGATGATATGCACCCCACCCCCAATTGGCAAATGCAACCTGCTAAGCGGATCCTGTTTAAGCAGATGACTCACCCTGGTATCCTTGAATTTACCCCAGGCAAGTT
Source organism: uncultured Sediminibacterium sp. (assembly GCA_964611995.1). Classification (GTDB taxonomy): domain Bacteria; phylum Bacteroidota; class Bacteroidia; order Chitinophagales; family Chitinophagaceae; genus Sediminibacterium. Next base: position 18,854 of record CAZTCS010000044.1, read on the forward strand.
CTCCTTTTTTCTCTAATGCTTCACAAGCAGCGGAAGCTTTTTGAATAGCCGTTAGTACCGCGTCCTGTAAGGTTTCCGTTTTATCGGGGGTATTAGCATTATCTGCAAAATAATATACACTGTCTTTGATCATCACGTCGAGCAATGTTGGTTCATCGGGCCAGGGTAATGGCAAAGGCGACTTATCAAATTCATCTTTCCATATGGTAGTTTCAAGACTGTCCCATATAGCCCTGAATACAGTTGCACCTTCTTCCCCAATATCGTTGCGCAAATTCCAGTTTTTCAGTTTTTGCAAATATTTCAACTCAACAGGTTTAAGCATGGCTTCATTTACAAAACGCAAAAGAGCTGGCCTTGCCATTTCAGCATACACATTGTAATTATCTGTTTGCATGGCTTGCATATCAGCTGCAGTAACATTATTCATTGCAGCCAATTTTTTATTGATAATTACACCTCTGTAAACCGGAAAATCACTTCCGGCACCAAGGTAATAAGGATATGTTTCGTCGGTGGATTTTTGGTTTGCACTACTTACAAAACCTCTTTCGGGGTTCTTAATAAAGGGGTTCTCACTATTGGGAATTATTCCCTGCCACATATACTGATTATCATCACCAGGCATAATAAAATCACCCTGTCTGTTCCAACGTGCTATAAAAGCACCTTGCTGTTTTAAAGCGATATCACCAGATTTTGATGCAAAAACAAAGTTTTGTCCGGGGCAGGTCCATTTTTCAATAGCACTGAGGTAATCGTCAAAATTTTTCGCACGATTTAAATCATAGAAAGTTTCGAGTCCTTGTCCACCGTCATGAGCGGTCCATTTAATGGCAAGGTATTTCCCACTGGCACTTTCGTTTTTATAAGAGGGGTCATACATTACCGGACCAAATGCTGTGTAAGCTACATGATCAATTACATCTGGCTTACCTTTTACTTTTATTACTTCCTCTTTTACATCGGCTTTATTCCATACCCCATTATACCAGTACTGCTCGAGTGTACTGTCTTTGAATTTCATATCATAATAGTCGATCACATCCCTACCAGCATTGGTAACGCCCCATGCGATACTATCATTAAATCCAATGATCACAGCGGGTGATCCGGGAAAGCTAGCACCATAAGTACTATGTGTGGGCGTTGTAATTTGAACCTCATACCAGAGAGAAGGTAAATTGAGTCCGAGATGCGGATCATTAGCCAGAATTGGTCTACCGCTTTTTGTTTTAGTTCCCGAAACTGCCCAGTTATTGCTTCCATTATTTTTATCGGGTACTATTGGGGCTGAAGCTGTACCACCTTGTTCATTGGCTTTGTGATAATATACAGAATCAACACCAGGAGGCGGTTTAACTGCAATGGACGGAGGTGCATAAACTGTTCCTTTGGGAATAATGGGATCTAAAGAATCCTGCACATTGGTAAAGAGCTGATCAAAATCTTCATACCCAAAATAATTCCTGGCATTGGTCATGCGAAGATCACTGGTAACACCTCTTGCTGTTAAATCGTAAGACATAAACATCAGGAAGAGATAGGTTTTTTCTGGTGTCCACTCCTCTGGTTTATAATCCAGTAATTTATATTCAAAAGGCAATTCTGCAGGATCAAGGTTTTTGATGTATTCATTCACCCCTTCTGCGTATGCATCAATAGCTGTTTTAAGGGCTTTGTTTTTAGATGCCTGACGCATGGTTTTCTCAGCAGCATACACCATACCTAATCTTCTGAAAAATTTATCTGTATTGATCCTGTCTGGACCAACAATTTCACTTAACCTGCCCGCAGCAACATGTGTTTGGAACTCCATCTGCCAAAGCCTGTATTTTGCGTGTAGGTATCCCTGCGTATAATAGGCATCGGCATCCTGCTCTGCATAAATATGCGGCACAAGCCTGTCGTCCATATAAACATCCACCTTACCCTGTAATCCGGCAAGTGTAATATTTCCATCGTGAGAAGCGTTTACCGGTTCCGCATTTTTCCAAAACCCAAGTTGTGGCGATAAAAAATAACCAAGTCTTGGCGTTTTCCCTGAACCTACCGGCAGTTGTGTGTTTAAGGTAAATATTAAACCGGCAGTTCCTACTGCCGAAATAATAAATGGAACTATCCTCATTTAAAAAGTTTTGAAATTCAATATAAGATTTTTATATAAGAATTGGTTCTTGGATATCAGGGAATTTTGGCTGCAAGCTTCAAGCCGCAAGCTGCAAGCCTCGATTGATGCTTGTTTTAGGCTTTCTGCTATTATTAGAATAAATGATGGGGAGATAATTTAAAATGAGCTGGGTAATGAAATATTAGATTGCTACTAATGCTCTTTCCGATATTAATGGAACACAGATTATCATGATTTTCAAGATCTATCATGAAAAATCATGAAAATCATGATAATCTGTGTTCCATCCTACACATAACTTACAACGACGGCTAAATTTCACCAGACAGCAATGGCTAAAAGCTAGTGGCTAGAAGCTTTTCCCCTATGAACAGCACCGGCATCAACCTTTATTTCATAAATGATATTAATCGATATATTTCCTCTGCTGTATTATATGCATGAATTACTATGCGCAATCGCTCTTTCCCTTCTGGCACAGTTGGATATAAAATTGGCCTGACATCCAACCCTGCCTCTTGCAATTGTGCTGCCATCTCTTTTGCAGGTTTATTTCCTGGAATAATTACGCCTTGAATAGGCGTTGAGGACTGCAATTTTTCAAAACGGATCTTAGATCGCTGAAATATATCTACTAATTCAGCCAACTTCTTACGCTCCGCTTGCATCGTGGGAAATAGTTGATACGACCGGATAATCATTTCAATTGCATGAGCTGGCAAGGCGGTAGAATATATCAGACTTCTTGAAAAATTTATAAGATAACTATTGAGTTGCTTCGATCCAAGCACAACAGCACCATGACAACCACAAGCTTTTCCGAAAGTGTGAACCCTGGCAAAAATTTGATCCTGCAAACCCATTGACTGCACCAACCCTTCCCCCTTTTCTCCAATTACACCAGTTGCATGGGCTTCGTCAATGATTAGGTGAGCATTATATTCTTTCGCAAGTTGAACCAATTCCTGTAAGGGACATAAATCGCCATCCATACTAAATACCGATTCGGTAACAATAAAAATGTTTCCTGTTGCAGACTCAAGTTTTTTCTTCAGATCGGTCAGGTCATTATGCGCAAATGAAAAGGCTTTCGCAAATGACAACCGAATACCATCACGGATAGATGCATGCGCCAGATAATCGTATAATACCGTATCTCCCTTCTGTGGAACAGATGACAATAACCCAAGATTTGCATCGTATCCGGAATTATAGATCAATGCAGTTACTGCTTCGTGGAAATTGGCTATTTGTAATTCGGCAGCCTCTATCAATGGATAATTACCTGCCAGTAATCGGGAACCGGTGGAGCCTGTTAATAAGCCATCTACAGCTTTATTATTCAATAATTGCTGTCTGGCTATACCGAGGTAATCGTTCGAACAAAAGTCTATCATCCCTTCGGATAAGCTTAGTGATCTCAGCGATTGACCATCAATCCTGGCCTGCAATTTTCTGGCTAAAAAATCATCCGGATACATAACGGTAAAACTAAACTAATTTGCTTTAACCAAGGAGCAATGAAAAGTCGGGGTTCGAGTGTAATTTGCAACCGAATTGATGTATATGGAACTTTCTGAACACACGAAAAACATATTGGGACTTCAACTACCCACCGACCCAAGATGGGTTGACCTGGCAAGTATTAGCCTGGAAGCCATTCTTACCGACCATGCTTATTGCGAACAGAAGGCGGCCATTACTTGCATCTCTCTTATACAACGGTATTCACAAAAAGCGGAACTGGTAAAATTATTGTCACCTATTGTAACAGAGGAATGGGGGCATTTCAGACTTGTGTTGAATGAATTACACAAAAGGGGACTGCAACTAGGCGTTCAACGAAAAGATATTTATGTAAACAAACTTTTGGAGTTCCAACAAAAAGGTGGTGGTCCGGAGGGCAGGTTTCTTGACCACATGCTAACCATGGCCTTAATTGAAGCCAGAAGTTGTGAAAGATTTAAGCGCTTAAGTGAAGGATTGAGCGATAAATACATGTGTAATTTCTATCGCAGGTTTATGGAAAGTGAAGCAGGTCACTACACACTATTTATTGAACTCGCTGAAATGTATGTAGACAAAGAAAAAGTGCGCAACCGCTGGAAAGAATGGCTGAATTATGAATCAGTCATCATGCAGGAAATTGAAATACGAGGCGATCGTATCCATTGATTTAGCTGCTGATTTGTGTTTCAAAATATTTCAGCTCAGTATCCCAATTAATGGATGGATATAATTTTACCATCTGCATAGTTTTTTCCTGATAAGTTTTAAGGAACTGCTGATGCTGAGCTGTTGCAGGATTAAATGGCTTATGCTGTACAGCCAGGTTGATGGCTGCAATTTCTTTTAAGAGTTGTTTGGTAGCATCGGGCATACAGGCTCCGGTGAATTTTTCCCATACATATTGTGTTGCATGGAAATTTGGGTGGACTAAATCTTCAGCATAAAATCGATAATCCCGAAGGTCATCAATTACCAATTCATAGGCCGGGAAATAATATAATCCCTCAAATTTTTCTACCAGATGATGTACGGCCTGGATAAGCACCGCTTTGCTCTTATTATTTTCAATGACTCCTTCGCGCAAATGTCGAACAGGACTAATTGTAAAAATAATCTGCAGTTTTGGATTGAAATGAAAGAGCCGGTGTATCATATTATCCAGTACGGTCAACACATCTTCAGTGGTCATTAATTTCTTTGAAAACCAGTCTGACGGCGCTTTATGGTTATTTGCTGCTACATTGCCCTGTTTATAATTCGGCGCATTTTCAGTAAGCATATATACCCATGCCGACCCTAAAGTAATCATGATATGATCGGCCTGTTTTAACGCTTTGTGTGTGTCAATAATTGATGTATTTATTTTATCCAAAGCATCTGAAGTTGTAATTCCAGAATACCTGCTATGATGCTTCCAGCTATGCCAGCATTCATTCAATAAAAACAGATCATCTTCTGTATATGTCTTCTCTTCTATATAATCAGTGATTGCTTCTGCAACACTTACGGGATTAAAAAGTATGCCATGCGGGTTTTCTGTAACATTGAATTTATGTTTCCGTAATTTTTCTCCCATGTTTTCTGTAAAACAAGAACCCATCAACACCAGATTTTGTCCGTGTTGTATTTTCTTTTCGGGAGACTTAATATCAAACTCGTAATGAAACTTCATATTTTATTGAAAAATTTTTCCTGCCATCATGCTGCTCTCCAATAGCGCTTTTGCATTAAGGTCAGGCAACAATCCTTTTTCCTGGAAATATTCAATCATTTTTTCTGTATCCATATTACCCACAAGTTCATCCTGTGCCATTGGGCAACCGCCAATTCCTTTAAGGGCTCCATCGAATCTTCTGCAACCTGAATCATGTGCGGCTTTAAGTTTATCTTTCCAGTTCTGTGCAGAGGAATGAAGATGCACCCCAAATGAAACAGCCTGATATTGGGGTATCAGTGTTGATAATGCAAGACTGATTTGTTCTGGTGAAGCTAGGCCTACCGTATCTGCCAGTGAAATAATCTTAATTTCTTCCTGAACCATTCTATCGGCCCATTCCAACAATATAGATGCATCATATAAATCACCATATGGGTTACCAAAGCCCATGCTGAGATAAACCACGAGCTCTTTACCTGACTTAATGCATAATTCTTGTATATCTTTCACCCTATCGAAACTCTCTTCCATGCTGCTATTGGTATTCTTCAGTTGAAATGTGGGTGAGATTGAAAACGGAAAACCTAAATAATGTATTTCTTCAAAAACCGATGCATCCAAAGCCCCTCGTTGATTGGCTACGATGGCCAATAATTTTGTGGAAGTATTTTCCAGCTTAAGATTAGCGAGTACTTCCCTGGTATCTGCCATTTGGGGAATAGCTTTTGGAGATACAAAACTGCCAAAATCAAGCGTATCAAAACCAACTTGTAACAAGAGGTTTAGATATGCTACTTTGGTTTCGGTGGACAAAAAATGAGGCCAGCCCTGCATTGCATCACGCGGGCATTCTATTAGTTGTATCGTATCCTCATTTTTTACTTGCATAGAAGATATTAATAAATCAATCTTTTGAAATCCGGTGTTTCATTGCTTCGTATAAAACAATTCCTGCAGCAACAGAAACATTAAATGAATCAAATTTAGTCGCCATCGGAATAGTGAAAAAAGCATCTGCTGCTTTAGCAAGATATGGCTGAACGCCTTTGCCTTCGTCTCCCATAATTACACAGCATGGTTCTGCCAGCGACAATTCATATACTTTTTTATCGGCGCGCATTTCGCTGGTAAAAACCTGTATTCCATTTAAGTGCAGTGTATCTACCGCTTTTAATAAACTATTGACCCTGCAAATATGAATGTGCTCCAATGCCCCTGCACTGCTTTTCATTGCTTCAGCATTCAGCGCCCCTACTCCTTTATCGGGTATAATCAGCGCCTGTGCGCCACAACAATGGGCACTACGTGCAATGGCGCCAATATTTCTTACATCTGTTACACCGTCCAACATCACAAATAGTGGCAGCTCTCCTTTTGAAACTACATGATCAATTACCTGCTGAAGGTCCATATATTGCACCAACGCCGCAAAAGCTATAACACCCTGGTGATTAGCTTTAGTCAGGTAATGTAGTTTTTCAGGGGGCACCATTTGTATAGGGATCTGGTTATCCCTTGCAAGCTGTCGAATAACTGCAACTGAGTCTCCCGAAATATTTTTTTGCATCAGAATCTTATCGATCGGCCTCCCCGATTCTAATGCTTCCACCAGTGGCTGGCGGCCTATGATTAATCCACTTTGTTTGATAGCCATATGCAAATGTACTATAACAGTTTACCCTGTAATTGTAATAATTTGATTTTTGTAATCGCTGCTACACTGATTGAATCAGTAACCATACCCATTTCTACCATTTTGTAGGCTTCTGATAAGCTGATTTTCTGAAGCCGCAATTGTTCTGTCTCTTCCGGTTCTGGTTCAGACTGTGTTAATTCAGTAGCCAGAAAAACGATTGCCAGTTCATCGCTAACGGAATTAGACAAATGCATCCGGAGTAACTCTTTCCACTGTTTGGCTTCCAGCCCTGTTTCTTCTTTTAATTCCCGTATGGCACCCGCAATTGGAGATTCATCAAGTGGACAACCACCCTCAGGTATTTCCCAACTATAGGCATTCAGTACATAACGATATTGGCCGACCAACCAAATTTGTTCCTGGTCATCCATTGCAACAATCCCAATGGCTATATTTTTGAAATGTACTTTACCATAAATTCCCTTTCCGCCATTGGGGTTAATCACTTCATCTTCAGCAACACTAATCCATTTATTATCGTAAACCGTTTTAGAATGCAGGGTTGTCCAGGGGTTAGTTTCCATATTTAGTTTTTGGGCTGAATAAATTAGCCAGCAGGCTAACCAACAGGTATAGCAGCATTAGCAACACAATGAGAAATTTTATGGATGCGAAATAAGCTGTTGCCTGTAGACTCAATTCGGTATAGTGTCTCGCTAAACTAGCAAGCATGATTATATTCTCCGCAACATCAAATACTGCCGCGATCCATGCTGATACGATTAGCCATTTACCTATCCTTGTAGGTATTTTATGTTGCCACTGATTAACAGCTATAGATAAAGTAAGCAAGAAGAAACGTGTATAGACAATTATAAAAATAAAATCCAGCCAGATATTAAGCTTTGCAGCATCCATGGGCCATACTGAGAGGATGAGGGATAATTTCTCTGATGTATTTGCAAATTCCAATGCAAGAATGCCCGTAGGTGTATCAGGCATTATCAATGCAGCCCCCTGATAACGCATCACCAATATTACACCCAATAATAAAATGACTGCTATAACGAGTTTTTGTTTGTAAGGATGGTTTGGCATACTATAAATATAAAAAGCCCCCGGTAAACGGAGGCTTTTTTATGAGGTCTGTTAAGTTATTTAAGTCCGAAAGCTTTTTTCACTTTGGCTACATAATCCAGTTTCTCCCAGGTAAACAGCTCCACTTTTACTTTCTTCTCTTTACCATCTGGTGATTTAAAGGTTTTGGTAACCACTTCGCTCTTACGACCCATGTGTCCATAGGCTGCAGTTTCGCTGTATATCGGGCTACGCAGTTTCAGGCGCTGCTCAATAAAGTATGGACGCATATCAAAGATACCTTCTACAATCTTTGCAATCTGACCATCAGTGAGGTTTACTTTGGCAGTACCATAAGTATTTACGTTGATGCTCGTTGGCTGTGCCACTCCAATTGCATAAGATACCTGTACCAGCACTTCGCTTGCAACACCTGCAGCTACCAGGTTTTTCGCAATATGACGGGTTGCATAGGCTGCTGAGCGGTCTACTTTACTAGGATCTTTACCACTGAATGCTCCACCACCATGTGCTCCTT
>CAZTCS010000045.1:0-27258 GCA_964611995.1 uncultured Sediminibacterium sp.
ATCATACACGACTCCTGCAGCTTGCGGTCAGATTTCCTATGAAAGTATTGGCTAGTAGCTAAAAGCTAATAGCCAATAGCCAAAAACCTTTCCTCTTTTTCATTTAAGTTAAATGCAATGTTTTTTGCTTATTTTTCGTTCTCCTAAAATGATTTGATATGTATAAAATCCTATTGTCCCTTTGTTTAATTCTCAGTATTTCCATCAAGGCACAACAAACGGAAAATATCATTATCATAACTACGGATGGCTTTCGTTGGCAGGAATTATTCAAGGGAATGGACGAGTCTCTTGCAAAAGATAAGCGGTTTAACCAGGACGATAGCGCCGGAATTTTTAAGCAATTCGGAGGAGCTACGGAAGCTGAAAAAAGACAAAAACTAATGCCTTTTTTCTGGAATACCATAGCCAAAAATGGACAAATATTCGGTAACAGAACCCTGGGTAGTAAAGTGAATGTAGCAAACAAATATTGGTTCTCCTATCCGGGGTATAACGAAATATTATCGGGTTACGCGGATGACAGGATTGACGCAAATGACTATCCTGCTAATCCCAACATCACAATTACAGAATTTTTTAATCAACAACCCGCATTAAAAGGAAAAGTAGGTGCATTCGGTGCTTGGGAGGCTTTTAACAGAATATTGAACGAAAAAAGAAGCGGAGTACCAGTTGTTGCTGCTTATGATACCTGTGGTGGTACAGCACCCAATGCCAATGAATTAATGATCAATAAATTACTCCGGGATTCCCAAAAGCATTGGGGGGAAGAATGTTTCGATGTGTTTACCCACCACGCAGCCATGGAATACCTTAAAAAAGAAGCCCCTAAAGTTATGTACATAGCTTATGGAGAAACCGATGAATGGGCGCATGGATGGAAATACAAATATTATCTCCAGGCAGCCCAGCAAGTAGATAAATGGATTCAGGAAATCTGGAACTATATTCAATCTACTCCTGGCTATAAGGATAAAACAACATTGTTTATTACCACTGATCACGGCAGGGGAGATAAGGATAAATCAAAGTGGACCAGCCATGGCAGCGATATTGAAGGAGCAGATGAAATATGGTTTGCAGTTATAGGTCCAGATACAAAAGCTGCAGGTGAATCAAAAAAAGAAGGGCAATATTTTCAAAAACAATTTGCACAAACCATTGCCCATTTAATGGGGTATGAGTTTAAGGCCAACCAACCCATTGCAAATGCCATTGATGCAGTAATTAAGCGATAAAAAAAAGCGCCTCAATTGTGAGGCGCTTTTTTTATTTACCTGTGAAACTAGCTTTTCGTTTTTCAAGAAATGCAGTGGTTCCTTCTTTCATATCTTCTGTACCAAAACAGTCGCCGAAGGCATTTACTTCAACTGCAAAACCATTTTTGGTTTCATCAAAAACAGCGTTTGCAGCTTCAATACATTTTGCCACAGCGATTGGTGCTTTGGTATTGATTAATGATAATATAGCTGTGGCTTTAGCAATCAATTCTTCCTGTGGTACTACATAATTTACCAATCCAAGCTGAAGAGCTGTATTGGCATCAATCATACCAGCACTCATCAATAATTCCAATGCCCTTCCTTTGCCGATAAGTTGAACCAATCTTTGTGTTCCACCATAACCCGGAATTAAACCAAGGTTCACTTCAGGCTGTCCAAATTTTGCGTTATCTGATGCCAGTCGGAAATGGCAACTCATCGCCAGCTCACAACCTCCGCCCAAAGCAAATCCATTAACACAGGCAACAACAGGTTTTGGTGAATGTTCTATTTTGAAGAAAATATCCTGTCCCCTTTTTGCCAGGGCCTTGCCCTCTTCTACCGATGCGCCACTGAATTCGCTGATATCGGCACCTGCAACAAAAGCTTTTGGACCAGCACCAGTTATAATAACCGACTTAATAGCTTCATTGCTATATACTTCATTCATTACAGCATCCAAATCGGCCATTACTTGCTGATTTAGTGCATTAAGTTTATCGGGACGGTTTATGGTAATAATAAATATCCCATTCTCTAAACTGGTAACCAAAGTTTGATACATGGCAATTTGTTTCCACAAAAATACGATAGCAGACGGGTTCTTTTGTATTTTGTAATATGAATCTGATAGAAGGGATACTTTATACAGGAATTTTTGTTTTTGCCGCAACAGGAGCACTCAAGGCACGTACACATCAAATGGATATATTTGGTGCAGCAGTTGTAGCTTTTGCTACTGCCTACGGCGGGGGTACCATAAGAGATTTACTGATTGGTATTCGCCCTGTTAACTGGATGAACGATTATTTTGCATTAGCACTTGTTGTTTCTGCGGTACTAATCATCTCTCTCCTGAAAACCAACCCCGCACGTTTTAGAAGAACACTTTTTTTTACCGACGCCATCGGATTGGGCGTGTTTACGGCTGGTGGAATTGAAAGAAGTCTGGCTTATGGTGTTAATGAAGGTTACGCGGTAATTATGGGTGTGATGTCTGCCACATTTGGTGGATTAATAGCCGATATGATATGTGGTGAAGTTCCTAACCTTTTAAAAAAGGGAGAACTATATGCAACCGCCTGTGCAATCGGTGGTGCGATTTATATTCTATTGAAGAATACGGGCCTGGCCTACAATCCCGGATTGTTTATTTGCGTAGTTATCATCGTTGGCATTCGCATTTTATCGAAAAGAAAGAGATTGCGGTTACCTGAGATTTAGTTGTAGACCATAGTCCATAGACCATGGACCATGGTCTATGGTCAGTTAAACAGGTAAGTCTTTAAAAAATCAAGCGTTCTTTTCTTAGCAAGTAAATTGGCTGTTGCGTCATCACTTGTTCCTGTGCTTCCGTCGAAACTGTGGGCGGCATTATCATATACATGCAGACTCATCGGTGCCGATAAATTAGATTGCTGTGCCTTTAATATCAGTCCCTCATAAGCACTGATATTCGTGTTATTATCGCTATTGCTGTACAAGTTTGTATATAATGGATCCTTTCCTGCAGCATGAATCATAATGGGCGCATAAGGAATATATTTTCCATTGCTCGGTGTACCCGGGCGACCATAATAACTAAACATCGCAGCTCCAGGATAATAAGATACTGCCGCAACAAAACCACCTTCTGCAGGACGCTGAGCCGGAGCAAGAACACCATTGGTATACGTAACACCTCCGCTTATAAGTGACCATGTAGGTTTACTTACGGCTTGTGCATCAACCATGGTACTCAATACACTGGTGCCTCCGTGAGAAAAGCCGAGCAATGCAATTTTATTTGATTTGATCCTGCTCAGTGTTCTCAGGTAACTAAGTCCTGCATAAGCATCTCTGGGACGGATGAATTCTGCTGCAAGAAAAATATTCTCTGGTGGGGCCTTATCATGAAAATCTTTCACACCCCTGGCTGAATAACTATCGACGAAAAGTGCGGCAATTTTATTGACCCTAAAGGAGTCGATCCAAATGTTAAACTGAGTGGCTAGTTGTGTATTGGTTAGATCTGAACTGCTCCATAAACCACCACTTCCATGTTGCACCACCACGGCTGGTACACTTACGGAAGAAGCTGGTATAAAAAGAACGGCTTTTAGTGGGTCGCCACCAGTTGGATTGGTTAGGGTAATCGTTTGAATTATTTCTGGCTGGGTAGTATTGCCACCTGTCGGCGTTGTGTTTTGCGGTGTTTCAACTGCTTTTTTGCCGCAGGAAATCATGGTGAAAACCATGAAAAAACCAATGATTCCTTTGTGTAATAATTGTTTCATAAACATTGCTCCGGGTAATTGGGTTGCAAAGGTCCACATTGGAAATCTGTAAATGAAATTATATTGGTTCGGTCGGATGAATAACTGGTTGAACGGTTGCTAATGGTGGATGAATAGTGAAAACGTTTACTGCCGTAGGATTTTTTCCATGGCTCTTCCTTTCGCCAGTTCATCAATGAGCTTATCCATATAGCGGATTTTTTGCATGAGTTTATCCTCTATCTCTTCCACCCTGTAACCGCAAATAACGCCGGTTATTTTTGAAACATTTGGGTGCAATTGCGGGGCAGATGCAAAGAAATTTTCAAGGCTTGTTTTTTGCTCAATCTGATGCTCTAATGCCTTTTGCGTGTAGCCAGTCAGCCAGCAAATAATCGTATCTACTTCTTCTTTTGTACGGCCTTTTTTGGTTGCTTTGGTAATATAATGTGGGTACACACTTGCGAAAGACATTTTAAAAACCCTAGCGTTATCCATGTTAATTTTTTGATTGAGTGTATTGTAAAAGTAATGTAGCTTGTTATTCTTTTGATAAGATGGTATAGAATGATTAATCAATGATTATTCTTGAATTTTGTTTCAAAAAACAAGCTAAACTAGTATAATCAACACATTTACAATAACTTATAGGGTATTAATAATTTCTCATTTCGCATATCGCGAAATGAGAAATTATTAATACCTTTGTAATATGAGAAAGCATAACGGCATGCGTCCACAGGATGTTGCCATTCTATTGAAAATTGTTGCGATAGATAATGTTTCCTGGCAATTGGCGGGAATTGCAAATGCATTGAGAATAAGTATTTCAGAAATTTCGGAATCACTTAATAGAAGCAGGATCGCGGGCTTGATTGATTACAATAAAAAGAAAGTGAATCGGCAGAATTTATTAGAATTTTTGGAACATGGTATTCGTTATGTGTTTCCCCAAGAACCTGGCGCTATGGTTAGAGGTGTGCCTACTGCTCATTCGCATCCTGCTATGAAACAAAAATTTATTAGCGAAATAGATTTCGTGTGGCCAGATCATAATGGAACAGTAATAGGTTTAATGATTGAGCCATTATATCAAAAACAGGTTCTTGCAGTTGGGGGCGACATAATGTTTTATAAACTATTAGCACTGGTAGATGTAATAAGGGTCGGGAAGCAAAGAGAGGTAAAATATGCTATTGGAGAATTGAGAAAACAGTTACTGAATGAATCATCATATTAATATTGTACGAATTAGAGCAGTTGCAAATGCATTGGTTGAATTAAAAGAAAAAGTGGTCTTTGTGGGAGGTGCAACAACTTCATTATATCCAGATAAACCAGTTCTTTCAATTAGACCTACAGACGATGTTGATGTAATAATTGAAATACTGAATTATGTTGATAGAGCAAGACTTGAAGAGAAATTAAGGGCAATTGGCTTTAGCCATGATATTGATTCTGGTCTTACTTGCCGATATAAAATACAAGGTATCACTGTAGATATTATGCCAACAAATGATCCATCTATTGGGTTTTCCAATAAATGGTATCCTGAAGGTTATAATGAGTCTATTGACTATAAAATTGATGAATGGACTGATATAAAAATGCTAGCTGCACCTTATTTTATTGCAACGAAATTGGAAGCCTTTAAAGGAAGGGGTGGAAATGATGGTAGAACCAGTCATGATTTCGAGGATATTGTTTATGTCTTGGAAAATAGAGAAGCTATCTGGGAAGAGATGAATCTCTCAAATCAAACCGTAAAGGAGTATTTGAAAGAAACCTTTAGAAATTTACTGAGCAATACTTTCTTTTTTGAATGGATAGATGCACATGTAGAGAAAGGATATCCTCCTGCAAGTTATTGGATAGTAGATAGGCTTAAAGAATTTGTGAAATAGCCTGAGCGTATTATTTCAACTTAATTTACCTCGGAGCATTAACTAAAACCCTCTATTCTCACGTACCCATTCAGTGATATATGTTGCTATATCACCAGTTGCTGTACCTGGAGCAAAAAGTTTTCCTACGCCCATTTCATTGAGTGCTTTCATGTCATCTTCAGGAATAATGCCGCCACCTGTGAGTAAAACATCATTCATGCCCTTTTCTTTGAGCAATTGAATCACTTTAGGAAATACGGTTAAATGTGCACCACTAAGTATACTGATACCGATTGCATCAACGTCTTCCTGCAATGCCGCATTCACTACCATTTCCGGGGTTTGGCGCAGGCCGGTATATATAACTTCCATACCCGCATCTCTCAGCGCGGTGGCAATTACTTTTGCACCACGATCGTGGCCATCCAGACCAACTTTTGCTACCAGTACACGTACCGGGCGATTAGAATTACTCATGCAATCGTTTTATCCTGCGAAAATACGAATCATTTCCTTTGAAAGCGAGCTTTGAGTTGTGCTACACTTCTTTCTGTAATTGCCTTAAGTGAATCATTGCCGTTTTCAAATAAAATGATTTTGGTACCCGTTTCACGGAATAATGGATAATCGATAACATCTTTAACCGTGTGTTTTTCAAATTGCTGAAAAACGATATCGTCCTGGTCTGGCAAATTTTTACCAACCAGGATCAGGTGTTTGAAATTAAAATGTTCCGGCATCCAAAACAGGAATGATGCATTATCGCTGTAAACTGTAGGCAGTCCTACAGTTTTGCTGTAATAATTTAATGCGCCGGCTGTATAATACCCACGACAATAAATCATGGTTCTTTTTTGTTGACTATCCGGCAAACTTTTATACACGGCCGCTGTTTTCTCAGCTAGTAATTTCCATCCAATCATATCAGCATAATCCTGTGGCAGCGGATGATATTGCTGGTCTTCCCATTTAAAACTTCCTGACTTGTTTAATCCTCTTTTTTCATACCATGCTGCCAGTGTTTCAGGCTTTTGAATTGGTAGTAATAAACGAAGAATGAGGAAGCCAAAAATGATCGGAACAATAACAAACACATAGCGTAAGGCACGAACCTTAACAGAGGTTAATTTTTCCAGGTAAAAACCACCGAAAGCAAATAACATTGGGTATACGCCTGCTGCGTAATAACTTTTACCATTCATGTAGGTAAGTAAGGCTATAACAATCAGGTATGACAAACCGATAAAGCGATAAGGCTTGCCGGCACTGGTAAACAAAGTGAAATACAAACCTGCCATCCAAATAAATACACATGGAAGAAACATCATAAACTGATCTGTGAGGAAGTCTACCGGATTTATAAACTGTAGCTGTTCTTCCTTCAGTTCCGCCATGTGTGAAATGATGGGGAAATTATGGTTGTACTGCCATGAAATATTAGGCAACATAATGATCAAAGCCCTCGCTGCAGCATCATAAAGATGCTTGTTGAGAAAAACACTTCTTTGTTTTGTCAGCAGCACTGCAGCCAACAGACTTATCGTATAAAAAGCAACAGAATATTTACTCAGCATGCCTAATCCAACACTTACACCAAATACATAAAGCCAGATGTTTTTCGATGTCTGGAAATATCGTATTAATGCAAAAGCGTTTAGGGTCCAGAAAAACACATCTAGAAAATTGGGATGGAAATAATAAAACAAGCGAATATAGCCTGTGCTGATAAATGGAATAAAAGCAAGCAGAATAGCAAAGGAACGACCGCCCAATGTAAGGATGATCCTGCCCATCAATATAAAAGTAAAAGAACCGAATAAGGCAGGCCAAAATTTCACCCAAAAAATGGATGCCCCGAAAGCATTACTTATCCAGGCCATGAAAGATAACATGGGCGGCACCTCTAAAAATCCTGTAGCGAGGTGTTTGCCTTCGGCAAGGTAGAGGTATTCATCTCTATGCAATTCATAAAATGGGTGAACTAGAAGAAAGGGAACAATAAAACGAAGAATAGCCAGTGCGTAAAGTAGCCTTACAGGATTGTTTGCAGAAAGATACAAATGATCCTGATAAAGGAAGTGCGTATTGCCACTGAGAGCACAGAAATACACTGAAATTTTCTGTGCGCTCAGTGTCTTCAGTGGCAATACCTTTTATCTAAGCCAGCAAAGAAAGCGTATGTTTAATTCTCCCCACTGTATCTTCTTTTCCTATCAATGCTGCAATATCAAAAACCCCCGGACCAAATTTGCCCCCTACCAGCATAATGCGAAAAGGAAGCATTAGCTCACCTGGTTTTAATTGATTGGCCGCTGCGAGTTCTTTGAATTCTTTTTCAAGATCAGATGTTTCCCAAAGGGTACTTAGTTCGTATGCACGAATAAGTTCAGTAAAAAATAAATTTTTCTTTTCATCCCATTTGGGTTTGATGGAGTCTACATCTACTTGTTTGGGTGCCTCAAAAAAGAAAATAGTTTGCGCAGAGAAATCAGGTAATAAAGTGCAGCGCTCTTTTACGAGATCAATTACTTTATGTAAAAAAGCAGGGTTGGTTATGGTAATATTTTGTGCTTCCAGTAAGGACTGAACCAAAGGAGCGAGTGTATCGGCGTCAGCTTTTTTGATCCATTCATGGTTGAACCATTTGGCTTTTTCGTAATCAAATTTCGCACCTCCTTTATGTACACGATCCATAGAAAATTTCTGGATCAATTCATCTAGTGAAAATATTTCCTGGTCGGTACCATCGTTCCAGCCTAGCATGGCCAGGAGGTTTACAAAAGCCTCTGGTAAAAATCCTCTTTCTTTAAATCCGATGGTAGTTTCAGTAGTTTTTGGATCTGTCCAATCCATTGCAAAAACCGGGAAGCCCAATCTGTCGCCGTCACGTTTACTCAGTTTGCCATTTCCATCTGGTTTTAATATAAGCGGAAGATGTGCCCACTGTGGCATACTATCGATCCAGCCAAGGTATTTCCATAATAATAAATGGACCGGTGCAGAGGGTAACCACTCTTCACCACGGAATGCATGCGATATTTGCATCAGGTAATCATCAACCACTACCGCGAGGTGGTAGGTAGGCATACCATCTGCTTTTAATAACACTTTATCATCCACTTGTGAAGTTTGAAAACTTACTTCACCGCGAATCATATCCGTAAAACTGATGGTTTCATTTTCCGGCATTTTAATACGAACAACATAAGGCATTCCCTCACTGATTAAGCGGGTAACTTCATCTTCCCCCAACGTAAGTGAGTTTCGCATTTTTGTGCGAATCTGCTGGTTGTATTGAGGGGATGGATTTTCAGTTGTTTTAAATTCATTACGCATGGCATCCAATTCTTCCGGTGTATCAAAAGCGTAATAGGCGTGCCCATCTTTAACCAGTTGTTCCGCGTATTGACGATAATTTTCTTTCCTTTCACTTTGTCTATAGGGTGCAAATGAACCTCCATGTTTTGGACTTTCATCAGGTGTCAGTCCGCACCATTCCAGGGTCTGAAAAATATATTCTTCTGCACCTGGTACAAACCTGGTTTGGTCGGTGTCTTCAATTCTAACAATAAAATCTCCGCCGTTTTGTTTGGCAAATAGGTAATTGAATAAAACGGTCCTAACTCCTCCCAAGTGAAGTCCTCCGGTAGGAGATGGCGCAAAACGTACACGTACTTTTCTGTTCATACTGCAAAGATAGGATAGTCCATGGTCCATAGTCCATGGTCAATGGCAAATGGTGAGGGGATGGATTATAGTCGATAGTCCATAGTCAATGGTCCATGGTCAATGGTTAATGGTGAAAGGCCAATGGATTTAGTTTGTGTCATTGTTCATATCCAAGCACTATGGACTATGGTCTATGGTCCATGGTCTGTCAATGGTCCACAGACTATCCTATCTTTGAAAAATGTATTTAATCAAAACACCCTGGTGGCTTAGGGCGCTATATCCTTCATTGGAATGGCGGGTTCCAACGGGGGAGAAAAAGATATACTTAACTTTTGATGACGGCCCAAATCCTTTAGCCACCCCTTTTGTCCTTGATCAATTAGCTCAATATACTGCAAAAGCAAGCTTTTTTTGTATTGGCAAAAATGTACAGGCTGAGCCTGCTATTTTTCAGCGGATATTGTCTGAAGGACATACAATCGGCAACCATACCCATCATCATTTAAATGGGTGGAATACAGCGGATGCAACTTATCTGGAAGATGTACAAAATGCAGATGGGTATATTCAATCAAATCTGTTCAGGCCGCCGTACGGACGTATTAAGCGATCACAAATTGCGGCGCTGAAAAATAAATACAGGATAATTATGTGGGATGTGTTGAGTGCAGATTTTGATACTCGATTAACGCCACAGGCAAGTTTAGCCTATGTACTATATCATGCCAAACCAGGCTCTATTGTATTGTTTCACGATAGTGAAAAAGCCTGGGATCGCATGTCTTTTGCATTACCTGCTATGTTAAAGCATTTTTCTGGTGAAGGTTATGTTTTTGAGAAGCTATAGTGGCATTTAGAGGGAAGTCCATGGACCATAGACCATAGTCCATAGTTGATGGTCTATGGACTGCACTGTAGGTGCAAAAAAATAGCCAGAGTAGACACTCCGGCTTTACTTTTAATCCGTACCCTATGAAAACAATCTTTTATCAGCCGGAGGCTGATAGTAAATCTTTTGATCGCCTGTTGACCATAATTGAGGGTGCGCTGATATATAACGGGGGTTTATATCTTTTTATTTTACCTGCCTAAAAAAAGTACCTGCTGATCAGGTTGCCCGATCAGGATTTATTAGGAACTTTGTAATATGATCCTGATTGATACCCATTGTCATTTATATTCCACAGAGTTTGGTACGGAAAGCCAGGAAATCATTAATAGAGCCCGTTCTGTTGGCATTCAGAAGTTTTACCTACCTGCGATTGACAGCGAAGTAATCGACGCCATGTTAAATCTGGAAGCGGCAAATCCGGGAGTCTGTTATGCAATGATGGGGTTACACCCTTGTTCTGTGAATGATCGGGTAACAGTTGAACTGAATCTGGTAAAAGAATGGCTCGATAGAAGGCCATTCGTGGCAGTCGGAGAAATCGGACTCGATTTTTACTGGGATAAGACTTACGCAGAACAGCAAAGAATGGCATTCGTATTACAGATGGAATGGGCGCTGGAGATAAATATACCCATCGTAATACATACCCGTAATGCCATGCAAGAAACGATCGATCTGGTAAAACCGTTTGCGGCAAAGGGATTGAAAGGTATTTTCCATTGTTTTAGTGGCAGTTATGAATCAGCCAAACAGATTGTTGGGATGGGTTTTATGTTGGGCATTGGCGGGGTGCTAACTTATAAAAATGCAGGGTTGCCAGAGGCATTGGATAAAATTGGGCTTGAGCATATGGTCCTTGAAACAGATGCGCCTTATTTGAGTCCTGTACCCTACCGGGGCAAAAGGAATGAAAGCAGTTATATGATAGAAGTGGCTAAAAAGCTGGCCGAGGTAAAAAAAGTTACCCTGGAGGAAATAGCTGCTATAACCACCACCAACGCCCAAAAAATATTCGGAAGCTGAACCGTTTAGCGCTATTTTTGCCATCCTTTAAAAATAGAGAGGTGTTCCGCCTAAGGCGGATTGAAGGAATAAGTCTTTCATTACTCTACAAAAAAAATAATACAGAGAGGTGCCCGAGTGGTTGAAGGGGGTCGCCTGGAAAGCGGCTATACGGGAAACCGTATCGAGGGTTCGAATCCCTTCCTCTCTGCTTCATCCACCGAAGCTTCATCCACCGAAGCTTCAGCGAAGGTGGATTTATCCCCCATCTGATACTCCATTACCATGATGGGTTACATAAGCATGAACTATAAATGCAAATCAAAACTAAAGTACAATCAAGGGCTTATGGCTCATAGCTAATGCTTAGAGTCCATGATTTATTGTCGGCATAAGCCAAGTCTCCTTCGCCCCTTGATTGACATGATATTCCGTGATCTATCTAATGAATAATGCACAGCAATTCGGGAATCATTCTATAAAAAATCCCTTTCTTGATTTTATACAACCTTATGAAACAATTTATTATTACAACTTCTTTTATTTATCTATCATTAGTAAACAATATGATGTCAAATTATGATTACTTCTTCGACAAAAAACCGATAAACACTACATTTTTTTACATAAAGCGAATCTAGAATTGAAGGGGCTAGTCTATGGCTTATCATATATGGACCATAGTCCATGGTCCATGGAAAATTCAATGTTGTCTGGGGAAATTTGGTCTCGAGTTGTTGGTGTGCGCATGATAGAACACAGATCTTCATGATTTTCAAGATCAATCATGATAAATCTTGAAAATCATGATAATCCGTGTTCGATTTAACGGGTAATGTACATCGGTTTAGCAATCATTGTATAAAAAATCTTATCTTGATTTAATACAACCCGATGAAACAATTTATCATTATAACCACTTTTATTGGTCTATCATTTTCAGGATATACCCAGTCAAACCTCCATTCGGCTACCCTCAAAGGTAAACTGATTCATTTCGGAGCTGTGGCAACACTGGAAGATTTCTCCGATATCCAGCACATGGTGCCTAAATCCTTTAATAAAGTTATAGTACCTGAAGTTGACTCCACCTTCTCCATAACCATACCACTAAAAACTCCTGGCTACTTCCGCCTTGGCAGAAATAAACTTTATTTATCTCCAGGCGATAATATGGAAGTGCTTGTTGACCAGGCAGACGCATCAAAGTCTGTATTTAAAGGAAGGGGCAGCATTGCCAATAACTACCTGAGAAATGTGCCCTTCCCAAAAGGAGGCTCATTTTTAGAAGCAGGAAAGCACCTGAAACCTACCCCCGAAGAAACACTAGCGTTTTTATTATTAACCGCCCGCCAAAAAGATGCTTCCCTTGCTGAATTGAAAAATATCAGTCCAATTTTCAGAAAACTGGAGAAAGCAAGAAACAGGGCCGATCTGGTTAAAAGTATACAAGCAGTAAAAACCTATGCTTCCTATAAAATGAGCAAGGAACCCAAAGAAAAAATTACCGACTATACAACCCGCTTCGACAATCTCTCAAAACCTATAAAAGACTCATTACTGAAAGATTTTGTTGATCCGAATTATTTACAAATTGAAGTATACCGAGATATAATTGAAGAACTGGATATTTCAAAAACCAGTCCTGCCAACAAACAGGCTTTTGCAGACTGGAACAATGCATTTGAACTGGCCTATCAAAAAATAAAACCAGAAAGTAACAAAGCAATAGTACCAGGCTTTAAAAAAGATATTGCAAGTATCAAGTCTAAAAAATACCGTGATATCCTTAACCTGCTCATACTCGATAAATTAAAATTTGGAAACGGTGACGCAGCTATTGACTTTATCGTAAAAAACACGGATGGCTCTCAGACCAAACTTTCCAGTCTGAAAGGTAAACTCATTTATATTGATATCTGGGCTACCTGGTGCGGACCCTGTTTAGCCGAAATGCCCCATTTAGAGGAGTTGAAGAAAAAATACAGTTTGCGTGAGGATATTGCCATAGTATCATTATCTGTAGATGATAACGACCCGATCTGGCTCGATAACCTACAAAAAAGAAAGCCAGATGGCATCCAATGGCGAATAGATCGCGCCAAACTCACTGATTATGGCGTAGAAACAATCCCACGCTATATACTAATAGACAAGTCATTTAAAGTAGTAGAAATGGATGCCCCAAGGGCATCGGATGCAAAACTGGCAGGGTTGTTTGAGAAAATACTACAGTAGGATGAGAGCTGCAGGCTGCTAGCTGCAAGCTGCAAGCCTTGACTGGTAGTATATTTAGGTATTCTGCTATTATTAATAGATATATGTATGCCTACTAATTGGCTATAAAGAATAAGCTGGATAAATAAATATTTGATTGCTAGTAATGCACTACCTGTTATTAATAGAACACAGATTATCATGATTTTCAAGATCTATCATGATAGATCTTGAAAATCATGATAATCTGTGTTCTATTAATAACAGGTAGTGCATTACTAGCAATCAAATATTTATTTATCCAGCTTATTCTTTATAGCCAATTAGTAGGCATACATATATCTATTAATAATAGCAGAATACCTAAATATACTACCAGTCAAGGCTTGCAGCTTGCAGCTAGCAGCCTGCAGCTCTCATCCTACTGTAGTATTTTCTCAAACAACCCTGCCAGTTTTGCATCCGATGCCCTTGGGGCATCCATTTCTACTACTTTAAATGACTTGTCTATTAGTATATAGCGTGGGATTGTTTCTACGCCATAATCAGTGAGTTTGGCGCGATCTATTCGCCATTGGATGCCATCTGGCTTTCTTTTTTGTAGGTTATCGAGCCAGATCGGGTCGTTATCATCTACAGATAATGATACTATGGCAATATCCTCACGCAAACTGTATTTTTTCTTCAACTCCTCTAAATGGGGCATTTCGGCTAAACAGGGTCCGCACCAGGTAGCCCAGATATCAATATAAATGAGTTTACCTTTCAGACTGGAAAGTTTGGTCTGAGAGCCATCCGTGTTTTTTACGATAAAGTCAATAGCTGCGTCACCGTTTCCAAATTTTAATTTATCGAGTATGAGCAGGTTAAGGATATCACGGTATTTTTTAGACTTGATACTTGCAATATCTTTTTTAAAGCCTGGTACTATTGCTTTGTTACTTTCTGGTTTTATTTTTTGATAGGCCAGTTCAAATGCATTGTTCCAGTCTGCAAAAGCCTGTTTGTTGGCAGGACTGGTTTTTGAAATATCCAGTTCTTCAATTATATCTCGGTATACTTCAATTTGTAAATAATTCGGATCAACAAAATCTTTCAGTAATGAGTCTTTTATAGGTTTTGAGAGATTGTCGAAGCGGGTTGTATAGTCGGTAATTTTTTCTTTGGGTTCCTTGCTCATTTTATAGGAAGCATAGGTTTTTACTGCTTGTATACTTTTAACCAGATCGGCCCTGTTTCTTGCTTTCTCCAGTTTTCTGAAAATTGGACTGATATTTTTCAATTCAGCAAGGGAAGCATCTTTTTGGCGGGCGGTTAATAATAAAAACGCTAGTGTTTCTTCGGGGGTAGGTTTCAGGTGCTTTCCTGCTTCTAAAAATGAGCCTCCTTTTGGGAAGGGCACATTTCTCAGGTAGTTATTGGCAATGCTGCCCCTTCCTTTAAATACAGACTTTGATGCGTCTGCCTGGTCAACAAGCACTTCCATATTATCGCCTGGAGATAAATAAAGTTTATTTCTGCCAAGGCGGAAGTAGCCAGGAGTTTTTAGTGGTATGGTTATGGAGAAGGTGGAGTCAACTTCAGGTACTATAACTTTATTAAAGGATTTAGGCACCATGTGCTGGATATCGGAGAAATCTTCCAGTGTTGCCACAGCTCCGAAATGAATCAGTTTACCTTTGAGGGTAGCCGAATGGAGGTTTGACTGGGTATATCCTGAAAATGATAGACCAATAAAAGTGGTTATAATGATAAATTGTTTCATCGGGTTGTATTAAATCAAGATAAGATTTTTTATACAATGATTGCTAAACCGATGTACATTACCCGTTAAATCGAACACGGATTATCATGATTTTCAAGATTTATCATGATTGATCTTGAAAATCATGAAGATCTGTGTTCTATCATGCGCACACCAACAACTCGAGACCAAATTTCCCCAGACAACATTGAATTTTCCATGGACCATGGACTATGGTCCATATATGATAAGCCATAGACTAGCCCCTTCAATTCTAGATTCGCTTTATGTAAAAAAATGTAGTGTTTATCGGTTTTTTGTCGAAGAAGTAATCATAATTTGACATCATATTGTTTACTAATGATAGATAAATAAAAGAAGTTGTAATAATAAATTGTTTCATAAGGTTGTATAAAATCAAGAAAGGGATTTTTTATAGAATGATTCCCGAATTGCTGTGCATTATTCATTAGATAGATCACGGAATATCATGTCAATCAAGGGGCGAAGGAGACTTGGCTTATGCCGACAATAAATCATGGACTCTAAGCATTAGCTATGAGCCATAAGCCCTTGATTGTACTTTAGTTTTGATTTGCATTTATAGTTCATGCTTATGTAACCCATCATGGTAATGGAGTATCAGATGGGGGATAAATCCACCTTCGCTGAAGCTTCGGTGGATGAAGCTTCGGTGGATGAAGCAGAGAGGAAGGGATTCGAACCCTCGATACGGTTTCCCGTATAGCCGCTTTCCAGGCGACCCCCTTCAACCACTCGGGCACCTCTCTGTATTATTTTTTTTGTAGAGTAATGAAAGACTTATTCCTTCAATCCGCCTTAGGCGGAACACCTCTCTATTTTTAAAGGATGGCAAAAATAGCGCTAAACGGTTCAGCTTCCGAATATTTTTTGGGCGTTGGTGGTGGTTATAGCAGCTATTTCCTCCAGGGTAACTTTTTTTACCTCGGCCAGCTTTTTAGCCACTTCTATCATATAACTGCTTTCATTCCTTTTGCCCCGGTAGGGTACAGGACTCAAATAAGGCGCATCTGTTTCAAGGACCATATGCTCAAGCCCAATTTTATCCAATGCCTCTGGCAACCCTGCATTTTTATAAGTTAGCACCCCGCCAATGCCCAACATAAAACCCATCCCAACAATCTGTTTGGCTGATTCATAACTGCCACTAAAACAATGGAAAATACCTTTCAATCCCTTTGCCGCAAACGGTTTTACCAGATCGATCGTTTCTTGCATGGCATTACGGGTATGTATTACGATGGGTATATTTATCTCCAGCGCCCATTCCATCTGTAATACGAATGCCATTCTTTGCTGTTCTGCGTAAGTCTTATCCCAGTAAAAATCGAGTCCGATTTCTCCGACTGCCACGAATGGCCTTCTATCGAGCCATTCTTTTACCAGATTCAGTTCAACTGTTACCCGATCATTCACAGAACAAGGGTGTAACCCCATCATTGCATAACAGACTCCCGGATTTGCCGCTTCCAGATTTAACATGGCGTCGATTACTTCGCTGTCAATCGCAGGTAGGTAAAACTTCTGAATGCCAACAGAACGGGCTCTATTAATGATTTCCTGGCTTTCCGTACCAAACTCTGTGGAATATAAATGACAATGGGTATCAATCAGGATCATATTACAAAGTTCCTAATAAATCCTGATCGGGCAACCTGATCAGCAGGTACTTTTTTTAGGCAGGTAAAATAAAAAGATATAAACCCCCGTTATATATCAGCGCACCCTCAATTATGGTCAACAGGCGATCAAAAGATTTACTATCAGCCTCCGGCTGATAAAAGATTGTTTTCATAGGGTACGGATTAAAAGTAAAGCCGGAGTGTCTACTCTGGCTATTTTTTTGCACCTACAGTGCAGTCCATAGACCATCAACTATGGACTATGGTCTATGGTCCATGGACTTCCCTCTAAATGCCACTATAGCTTCTCAAAAACATAACCTTCACCAGAAAAATGCTTTAACATAGCAGGTAATGCAAAAGACATGCGATCCCAGGCTTTTTCACTATCGTGAAACAATACAATAGAGCCTGGTTTGGCATGATATAGTACATAGGCTAAACTTGCCTGTGGCGTTAATCGAGTATCAAAATCTGCACTCAACACATCCCACATAATTATCCTGTATTTATTTTTCAGCGCCGCAATTTGTGATCGCTTAATACGTCCGTACGGCGGCCTGAACAGATTTGATTGAATATACCCATCTGCATTTTGTACATCTTCCAGATAAGTTGCATCCGCTGTATTCCACCCATTTAAATGATGATGGGTATGGTTGCCGATTGTATGTCCTTCAGACAATATCCGCTGAAAAATAGCAGGCTCAGCCTGTACATTTTTGCCAATACAAAAAAAGCTTGCTTTTGCAGTATATTGAGCTAATTGATCAAGGACAAAAGGGGTGGCTAAAGGATTTGGGCCGTCATCAAAAGTTAAGTATATCTTTTTCTCCCCCGTTGGAACCCGCCATTCCAATGAAGGATATAGCGCCCTAAGCCACCAGGGTGTTTTGATTAAATACATTTTTCAAAGATAGGATAGTCTGTGGACCATTGACAGACCATGGACCATAGACCATAGTCCATAGTGCTTGGATATGAACAATGACACAAACTAAATCCATTGGCCTTTCACCATTAACCATTGACCATGGACCATTGACTATGGACTATCGACTATAATCCATCCCCTCACCATTTGCCATTGACCATGGACTATGGACCATGGACTATCCTATCTTTGCAGTATGAACAGAAAAGTACGTGTACGTTTTGCGCCATCTCCTACCGGAGGACTTCACTTGGGAGGAGTTAGGACCGTTTTATTCAATTACCTATTTGCCAAACAAAACGGCGGAGATTTTATTGTTAGAATTGAAGACACCGACCAAACCA
Source organism: uncultured Sediminibacterium sp. (assembly GCA_964611995.1). Classification (GTDB taxonomy): domain Bacteria; phylum Bacteroidota; class Bacteroidia; order Chitinophagales; family Chitinophagaceae; genus Sediminibacterium. Next base: position 18,095 of record CAZTCS010000045.1, read on the forward strand.
GGTTTGTACCAGGTGCAGAAGAATATATTTTTCAGACCCTGGAATGGTGCGGACTGACACCTGATGAAAGTCCAAAACATGGAGGTTCATTTGCACCCTATAGACAAAGTGAAAGGAAAGAAAATTATCGTCAATACGCGGAACAACTGGTTAAAGATGGGCACGCCTATTACGCTTTTGATACACCGGAAGAATTGGATGCCATGCGTAATGAATTTAAAACAACTGAAAATCCATCCCCTCAATACAACCAGCAGATTCGCACAAAAATGCGAAACTCACTTACGTTGGGGGAAGATGAAGTTACCCGCTTAATCAGTGAGGGAATGCCTTATGTTGTTCGTATTAAAATGCCGGAAAATGAAACCATCAGTTTTACGGATATGATTCGCGGTGAAGTAAGTTTTCAAACTTCACAAGTGGATGATAAAGTGTTATTAAAAGCAGATGGTATGCCTACCTACCACCTCGCGGTAGTGGTTGATGATTACCTGATGCAAATATCGCATGCATTCCGTGGTGAAGAGTGGTTACCCTCTGCACCGGTCCATTTATTATTATGGAAATACCTTGGCTGGATCGATAGTATGCCACAGTGGGCACATCTTCCGCTTATATTAAAACCAGATGGAAATGGCAAACTGAGTAAACGTGACGGCGACAGATTGGGCTTCCCGGTTTTTGCAATGGATTGGACAGATCCAAAAACTACTGAAACTACCATCGGATTTAAAGAAAGAGGATTTTTACCAGAGGCTTTTGTAAACCTCCTGGCCATGCTAGGCTGGAACGATGGTACCGACCAGGAAATATTTTCACTAGATGAATTGATCCAGAAATTTTCTATGGATCGTGTACATAAAGGAGGTGCGAAATTTGATTACGAAAAAGCCAAATGGTTCAACCATGAATGGATCAAAAAAGCTGACGCCGATACACTCGCTCCTTTGGTTCAGTCCTTACTGGAAGCACAAAATATTACCATAACCAACCCTGCTTTTTTACATAAAGTAATTGATCTCGTAAAAGAGCGCTGCACTTTATTACCTGATTTCTCTGCGCAAACTATTTTCTTTTTTGAGGCACCCAAACAAGTAGATGTAGACTCCATCAAACCCAAATGGGATGAAAAGAAAAATTTATTTTTTACTGAACTTATTCGTGCATACGAACTAAGTACCCTTTGGGAAACATCTGATCTTGAAAAAGAATTCAAAGAACTCGCAGCGGCCAATCAATTAAAACCAGGTGAGCTAATGCTTCCTTTTCGCATTATGCTGGTAGGGGGCAAATTTGGTCCGGGGGTTTTTGATATTGCAGCATTGATAGGAAAAGAAGATACAGTGGGGAGAATTAAACATACGCTTTCTTTGCTGGCTTAGATAAAAGGTATTGCCACTGAAGACACTGAGCGCACAGAAAATTTCAGTGTATTTCTGTGCTCTCAGTGGCAATACGCACTTCCTTTATCAGGATCATTTGTATCTTTCTGCAAACAACCCTGTAAGGCTACTTTACGCACTGGCTATTCTTCGTTTTATTGTTCCCTTTCTTCTAGTTCACCCATTTTATGAATTGCATAGAGATGAATACCTCTACCTTGCCGAAGGCAAACACCTCGCTACAGGATTTTTAGAGGTGCCGCCCATGTTATCTTTCATGGCCTGGATAAGTAATGCTTTCGGGGCATCCATTTTTTGGGTGAAATTTTGGCCTGCCTTATTCGGTTCTTTTACTTTTATATTGATGGGCAGGATCATCCTTACATTGGGCGGTCGTTCCTTTGCTATTCTGCTTGCTTTTATTCCATTTATCAGCACAGGCTATATTCGCTTGTTTTATTATTTCCATCCCAATTTTCTAGATGTGTTTTTCTGGACCCTAAACGCTTTTGCATTAATACGATATTTCCAGACATCGAAAAACATCTGGCTTTATGTATTTGGTGTAAGTGTTGGATTAGGCATGCTGAGTAAATATTCTGTTGCTTTTTATACGATAAGTCTGTTGGCTGCAGTGCTGCTGACAAAACAAAGAAGTGTTTTTCTCAACAAGCATCTTTATGATGCTGCAGCGAGGGCTTTGATCATTATGTTGCCTAATATTTCATGGCAGTACAACCATAATTTCCCCATCATTTCACACATGGCGGAACTGAAGGAAGAACAGCTACAGTTTATAAATCCGGTAGACTTCCTCACAGATCAGTTTATGATGTTTCTTCCATGTGTATTTATTTGGATGGCAGGTTTGTATTTCACTTTGTTTACCAGTGCCGGCAAGCCTTATCGCTTTATCGGTTTGTCATACCTGATTGTTATAGCCTTACTTACCTACATGAATGGTAAAAGTTATTACGCAGCAGGCGTATACCCAATGTTATTTGCTTTCGGTGGTTTTTACCTGGAAAAATTAACCTCTGTTAAGGTTCGTGCCTTACGCTATGTGTTTGTTATTGTTCCGATCATTTTTGGCTTCCTCATTCTTCGTTTATTACTACCAATTCAAAAGCCTGAAACACTGGCAGCATGGTATGAAAAAAGAGGATTAAACAAGTCAGGAAGTTTTAAATGGGAAGACCAGCAATATCATCCGCTGCCACAGGATTATGCTGATATGATTGGATGGAAATTACTAGCTGAGAAAACAGCGGCCGTGTATAAAAGTTTGCCGGATAGTCAACAAAAAAGAACCATGATTTATTGTCGTGGGTATTATACAGCCGGCGCATTAAATTATTACAGCAAAACTGTAGGACTGCCTACAGTTTACAGCGATAATGCATCATTCCTGTTTTGGATGCCGGAACATTTTAATTTCAAACACCTGATCCTGGTTGGTAAAAATTTGCCAGACCAGGACGATATCGTTTTTCAGCAATTTGAAAAACACACGGTTAAAGATGTTATCGATTATCCATTATTCCGTGAAACGGGTACCAAAATCATTTTATTTGAAAACGGCAATGATTCACTTAAGGCAATTACAGAAAGAAGTGTAGCACAACTCAAAGCTCGCTTTCAAAGGAAATGATTCGTATTTTCGCAGGATAAAACGATTGCATGAGTAATTCTAATCGCCCGGTACGTGTACTGGTAGCAAAAGTTGGTCTGGATGGCCACGATCGTGGTGCAAAAGTAATTGCCACCGCGCTGAGAGATGCGGGTATGGAAGTTATATATACCGGCCTGCGCCAAACCCCGGAAATGGTAGTGAATGCGGCATTGCAGGAAGACGTTGATGCAATCGGTATCAGTATACTTAGTGGTGCACATTTAACCGTATTTCCTAAAGTGATTCAATTGCTCAAAGAAAAGGGCATGAATGATGTTTTACTCACAGGTGGCGGCATTATTCCTGAAGATGACATGAAAGCACTCAATGAAATGGGCGTAGGAAAACTTTTTGCTCCAGGTACAGCAACTGGTGATATAGCAACATATATCACTGAATGGGTACGTGAGAATAGAGGGTTTTAGTTAATGCTCCGAGGTAAATTAAGTTGAAATAATACGCTCAGGCTATTTCACAAATTCTTTAAGCCTATCTACTATCCAATAACTTGCAGGAGGATATCCTTTCTCTACATGTGCATCTATCCATTCAAAAAAGAAAGTATTGCTCAGTAAATTTCTAAAGGTTTCTTTCAAATACTCCTTTACGGTTTGATTTGAGAGATTCATCTCTTCCCAGATAGCTTCTCTATTTTCCAAGACATAAACAATATCCTCGAAATCATGACTGGTTCTACCATCATTTCCACCCCTTCCTTTAAAGGCTTCCAATTTCGTTGCAATAAAATAAGGTGCAGCTAGCATTTTTATATCAGTCCATTCATCAATTTTATAGTCAATAGACTCATTATAACCTTCAGGATACCATTTATTGGAAAACCCAATAGATGGATCATTTGTTGGCATAATATCTACAGTGATACCTTGTATTTTATATCGGCAAGTAAGACCAGAATCAATATCATGGCTAAAGCCAATTGCCCTTAATTTCTCTTCAAGTCTTGCTCTATCAACATAATTCAGTATTTCAATTATTACATCAACATCGTCTGTAGGTCTAATTGAAAGAACTGGTTTATCTGGATATAATGAAGTTGTTGCACCTCCCACAAAGACCACTTTTTCTTTTAATTCAACCAATGCATTTGCAACTGCTCTAATTCGTACAATATTAATATGATGATTCATTCAGTAACTGTTTTCTCAATTCTCCAATAGCATATTTTACCTCTCTTTGCTTCCCGACCCTTATTACATCTACCAGTGCTAATAGTTTATAAAACATTATGTCGCCCCCAACTGCAAGAACCTGTTTTTGATATAATGGCTCAATCATTAAACCTATTACTGTTCCATTATGATCTGGCCACACGAAATCTATTTCGCTAATAAATTTTTGTTTCATAGCAGGATGCGAATGAGCAGTAGGCACACCTCTAACCATAGCGCCAGGTTCTTGGGGAAACACATAACGAATACCATGTTCCAAAAATTCTAATAAATTCTGCCGATTCACTTTCTTTTTATTGTAATCAATCAAGCCCGCGATCCTGCTTCTATTAAGTGATTCCGAAATTTCTGAAATACTTATTCTCAATGCATTTGCAATTCCCGCCAATTGCCAGGAAACATTATCTATCGCAACAATTTTCAATAGAATGGCAACATCCTGTGGACGCATGCCGTTATGCTTTCTCATATTACAAAGGTATTAATAATTTCTCATTTCGCGATATGCGAAATGAGAAATTATTAATACCCTATAAGTTATTGTAAATGTGTTGATTATACTAGTTTAGCTTGTTTTTTGAAACAAAATTCAAGAATAATCATTGATTAATCATTCTATACCATCTTATCAAAAGAATAACAAGCTACATTACTTTTACAATACACTCAATCAAAAAATTAACATGGATAACGCTAGGGTTTTTAAAATGTCTTTCGCAAGTGTGTACCCACATTATATTACCAAAGCAACCAAAAAAGGCCGTACAAAAGAAGAAGTAGATACGATTATTTGCTGGCTGACTGGCTACACGCAAAAGGCATTAGAGCATCAGATTGAGCAAAAAACAAGCCTTGAAAATTTCTTTGCATCTGCCCCGCAATTGCACCCAAATGTTTCAAAAATAACCGGCGTTATTTGCGGTTACAGGGTGGAAGAGATAGAGGATAAACTCATGCAAAAAATCCGCTATATGGATAAGCTCATTGATGAACTGGCGAAAGGAAGAGCCATGGAAAAAATCCTACGGCAGTAAACGTTTTCACTATTCATCCACCATTAGCAACCGTTCAACCAGTTATTCATCCGACCGAACCAATATAATTTCATTTACAGATTTCCAATGTGGACCTTTGCAACCCAATTACCCGGAGCAATGTTTATGAAACAATTATTACACAAAGGAATCATTGGTTTTTTCATGGTTTTCACCATGATTTCCTGCGGCAAAAAAGCAGTTGAAACACCGCAAAACACAACGCCGACAGGTGGCAATACTACCCAGCCAGAAATAATTCAAACGATTACCCTAACCAATCCAACTGGTGGCGACCCACTAAAAGCCGTTCTTTTTATACCAGCTTCTTCCGTAAGTGTACCAGCCGTGGTGGTGCAACATGGAAGTGGTGGTTTATGGAGCAGTTCAGATCTAACCAATACACAACTAGCCACTCAGTTTAACATTTGGATCGACTCCTTTAGGGTCAATAAAATTGCCGCACTTTTCGTCGATAGTTATTCAGCCAGGGGTGTGAAAGATTTTCATGATAAGGCCCCACCAGAGAATATTTTTCTTGCAGCAGAATTCATCCGTCCCAGAGATGCTTATGCAGGACTTAGTTACCTGAGAACACTGAGCAGGATCAAATCAAATAAAATTGCATTGCTCGGCTTTTCTCACGGAGGCACCAGTGTATTGAGTACCATGGTTGATGCACAAGCCGTAAGTAAACCTACATGGTCACTTATAAGCGGAGGTGTTACGTATACCAATGGTGTTCTTGCTCCGGCTCAGCGTCCTGCAGAAGGTGGTTTTGTTGCGGCAGTATCTTATTATCCTGGAGCTGCGATGTTTAGTTATTATGGTCGCCCGGGTACACCGAGCAATGGAAAATATATTCCTTATGCGCCCATTATGATTCATGCTGCAGGAAAGGATCCATTATATACAAACTTGTACAGCAATAGCGATAATAACACGAATATCAGTGCTTATGAGGGACTGATATTAAAGGCACAGCAATCTAATTTATCGGCACCGATGAGTCTGCATGTATATGATAATGCCGCCCACAGTTTCGACGGAAGCACAGGAACAAGTGATGACGCAACAGCCAATTTACTTGCTAAGAAAAGAACGCTTGATTTTTTAAAGACTTACCTGTTTAACTGACCATAGACCATGGTCCATGGTCTATGGACTATGGTCTACAACTAAATCTCAGGTAACCGCAATCTCTTTCTTTTCGATAAAATGCGAATGCCAACGATGATAACTACGCAAATAAACAATCCGGGATTGTAGGCCAGGCCCGTATTCTTCAATAGAATATAAATCGCACCACCGATTGCACAGGCGGTTGCATATAGTTCTCCCTTTTTTAAAAGGTTAGGAACTTCACCACATATCATATCGGCTATTAATCCACCAAATGTGGCAGACATCACACCCATAATTACCGCGTAACCTTCATTAACACCATAAGCCAGACTTCTTTCAATTCCACCAGCCGTAAACACGCCCAATCCGATGGCGTCGGTAAAAAAAAGTGTTCTTCTAAAACGTGCGGGGTTGGTTTTCAGGAGAGAGATGATTAGTACCGCAGAAACAACAAGTGCTAATGCAAAATAATCGTTCATCCAGTTAACAGGGCGAATACCAATCAGTAAATCTCTTATGGTACCCCCGCCGTAGGCAGTAGCAAAAGCTACAACTGCTGCACCAAATATATCCATTTGATGTGTACGTGCCTTGAGTGCTCCTGTTGCGGCAAAAACAAAAATTCCTGTATAAAGTATCCCTTCTATCAGATTCATATTACAAAATACAAAAGAACCCGTCTGCTATCGTATTTTTGTGGAAACAAATTGCCATGTATCAAACTTTGGTTACCAGTTTAGAGAATGGGATATTTATTATTACCATAAACCGTCCCGATAAACTTAATGCACTAAATCAGCAAGTAATGGCCGATTTGGATGCTGTAATGAATGAAGTATATAGCAATGAAGCTATTAAGTCGGTTATTATAACTGGTGCTGGTCCAAAAGCTTTTGTTGCAGGTGCCGATATCAGCGAATTCAGTGGCGCATCGGTAGAAGAGGGCAAGGCCCTGGCAAAAAGGGGACAGGATATTTTCTTCAAAATAGAACATTCACCAAAACCTGTTGTTGCCTGTGTTAATGGATTTGCTTTGGGCGGAGGTTGTGAGCTGGCGATGAGTTGCCATTTCCGACTGGCATCAGATAACGCAAAATTTGGACAGCCTGAAGTGAACCTTGGTTTAATTCCGGGTTATGGTGGAACACAAAGATTGGTTCAACTTATCGGCAAAGGAAGGGCATTGGAATTATTGATGAGTGCTGGTATGATTGATGCCAATACAGCTCTTCAGCTTGGATTGGTAAATTATGTAGTACCACAGGAAGAATTGATTGCTAAAGCCACAGCTATATTATCATTAATCAATACCAAAGCACCAATCGCTGTGGCAAAATGTATTGAAGCTGCAAACGCTGTTTTTGATGAAACCAAAAATGGTTTTGCAGTTGAAGTAAATGCCTTCGGCGACTGTTTTGGTACAGAAGATATGAAAGAAGGAACCACTGCATTTCTTGAAAAACGAAAAGCTAGTTTCACAGGTAAATAAAAAAAGCGCCTCACAATTGAGGCGCTTTTTTTTATCGCTTAATTACTGCATCAATGGCATTTGCAATGGGTTGGTTGGCCTTAAACTCATACCCCATTAAATGGGCAATGGTTTGTGCAAATTGTTTTTGAAAATATTGCCCTTCTTTTTTTGATTCACCTGCAGCTTTTGTATCTGGACCTATAACTGCAAACCATATTTCATCTGCTCCTTCAATATCGCTGCCATGGCTGGTCCACTTTGATTTATCCTTATCTCCCCTGCCGTGATCAGTGGTAATAAACAATGTTGTTTTATCCTTATAGCCAGGAGTAGATTGAATATAGTTCCAGATTTCCTGAATCCATTTATCTACTTGCTGGGCTGCCTGGAGATAATATTTGTATTTCCATCCATGCGCCCATTCATCGGTTTCTCCATAAGCTATGTACATAACTTTAGGGGCTTCTTTTTTAAGGTATTCCATGGCTGCGTGGTGGGTAAACACATCGAAACATTCTTCCCCCCAATGCTTTTGGGAATCCCGGAGTAATTTATTGATCATTAATTCATTGGCATTGGGTGCTGTACCACCACAGGTATCATAAGCAGCAACAACTGGTACTCCGCTTCTTTTTTCGTTCAATATTCTGTTAAAAGCCTCCCAAGCACCGAATGCACCTACTTTTCCTTTTAATGCGGGTTGTTGATTAAAAAATTCTGTAATTGTGATGTTGGGATTAGCAGGATAGTCATTTGCGTCAATCCTGTCATCCGCGTAACCCGATAATATTTCGTTATACCCCGGATAGGAGAACCAATATTTGTTTGCTACATTCACTTTACTACCCAGGGTTCTGTTACCGAATATTTGTCCATTTTTGGCTATGGTATTCCAGAAAAAAGGCATTAGTTTTTGTCTTTTTTCAGCTTCCGTAGCTCCTCCGAATTGCTTAAAAATTCCGGCGCTATCGTCCTGGTTAAACCGCTTATCTTTTGCAAGAGACTCGTCCATTCCCTTGAATAATTCCTGCCAACGAAAGCCATCCGTAGTTATGATAATGATATTTTCCGTTTGTTGTGCCTTGATGGAAATACTGAGAATTAAACAAAGGGACAATAGGATTTTATACATATCAAATCATTTTAGGAGAACGAAAAATAAGCAAAAAACATTGCATTTAACTTAAATGAAAAAGAGGAAAGGTTTTTGGCTATTGGCTATTAGCTTTTAGCTACTAGCCAATACTTTCATAGGAAATCTGACCGCAAGCTGCAGGAGTCGTGTATGAT
>CAZTCS010000046.1:0-27221 GCA_964611995.1 uncultured Sediminibacterium sp.
AGAACATTTTTATCTTCATTGCCTGTTACGTGCGATCGACCAAAATATCCTGCTTTCACAACTGGTCCCTGCTACCTGTTGCAAAAGGGAAGATGTGTTTGTAACCCCAAGTAAAATACTCGCACAATGTAGCCGCTACCCTACCCTGGTTACCAATACCTACAAACTCCTCGATGCCTGTTCCATTGACATGGAATTTGAAGTCGACAAAATCAGGCAGGTATTCGGCGGTTCGAAGGAATATCAATCCAACAAACGATTAAAAATAGGTACTCACCCCAAACTGAAATCCTGCCAGCTTAGCTGGTGGGTTGCCTAAAATATCTTTTTGCCAATTGTACCGATAATTCAACCGAATCACTGTTTGTGCTGTCGGTCGCCAGCTAATGGCAGGAACAATGGAAAATAGCTCATCACCAATGTTATCGCCTGTGGACTTGAACTTTCCTTTATTCCAGTCCACATACTCAATACGCAAAGCTGCATTGATAACCGACTTTTCAAAACCAAACAAAGGCTTCTTAAATATTGGTTGCACAAAATCAACAAAGCCACCTTGCTGTTTACTACCAAATTGCTCAGTATAGGTCTCAGGCACATCTACATTTACCCATGCCCATTCTGCATTGATGAAGGTATTGATTTTGGGAAGGCTGGTATTAAAGTCTATCGCAAATACATGGACGCTTCTTTTTTTATCCAAAATCAATCCATCATCTTGATATTTATTATAAATGCCCCCCATATAAGATAATCCTAATTCACCTATCCTCCTGTTTCTTATGGCAACTTTACCAGTGAACAATGGGCTACCATTAGCGCTTTCTTCAAATCGGTTCTTATTTTCTTTACTGGCTGGCAGGAATGTTTTGCTCTCTGCGTTGTCAATGATTTTATCATCGAACCCATTGGTGAGATACGCCTCATAAGCATACACCCAATCCTTGGTATATTTTTTTCCAAACAACCCAAAGCCTATATTACTCCAGGTGGCTGGGAGCATTTGAGTGGCTGACACAGGGCGGTCAATAAATTCCCATTTAGGACCATCATGATTTTGATTAAATGCACCAATAGGGTTCATTACAATACCGCCCCTCAAATTAAAAAGAGGTGCAAATTCGAAATCAACAGATCCAAATTCAATATTGATTTCTTTGGTACCATCTTCAAATTCTATTTCACTTAAAAATTTTATTCTTTTTGAAATTGCTGAGGAAACAAATAAAGTCAACCTTCTCATTTGAAACTGGTGACCTTCTGATATACCGTCTTTCTGGAAGTACTGATAATTGGCTTCCACATAGCCTCCCAATGCTACAAGTGATTTACCAGACTGAAGAAAAGGCCGGTTATATACCGCATCCATGTTTAATAGCATACCCGATGTGTCTTTTATCATTCTGCGAAGCAACACAGGGTCTATCTGTGCAATGGCAGTTGAGGAAAAGAAAATAAATGTCAATAAGAAGATAAATAGTCTCATATTTTTCTTAGGTCAATGAATAGTTCGTTTTTATTGATCGTTACGGGAAAAGTCCGCAGGTTTCTGTCGGCAGGTCCATTGGTTATTTGACCGCGATTATCGTACTCACTGCCATGTGCAGGACACTGCAGGTAATCACCTGACACATTAAGTTCCGCCCCCTGGTGTGCACATTGCATCCAGATAGCTGAATAGTCTTTATCACTAAAACGATACACACAAATCGGGAACACCAACTCCTCATTACGTATTATGATGTATAAGCGATGTTTATCACTTCCATTTATAACAAACTCTTGTATATCTATTACGATTCCGTCTTTAAGTAACTTCCCATTTGAAAATTTTGTAGTTGCACAAGAACTAAAAAGTGTTGCCACAGATGATACGCCGAGACAAGCTGTACAGGATCTAAGTATAAAGTCTTTTCTGTTCATCTTTTTATAATACTAAAGTGATGCTAAAAATTTCAGCAGGTTGTTTTTGTCTTGTACTGTAAGCTGCATAAATTTATTTTTACTTTGCTGCGCTTCGCCTCCATGCAGGAGTATGGCTTCTTCAATACTCTTTGCCCTACCATCATGCAGCAGAAAATATTTTCCTCCCTGCGAATTCGGAGACAGACCCAATCCCCAAAGCGGTGGGGTTCTCCATTCAGCAGTTTTTGCACTACCTTCTGTATAACCATCGTCTAAGCCTGGTCCCATATCATGCAACAGCAGATCTGTATAAGGATGAAATGTTTTGTTTGATAATGGAGCGATAGTAGAAAAGCCTGTTTTCAGCGTCTGCTTATGGCAACTCTCGCAACCCGTTTGTATAAATATGCCCTTCCCTTTTACTATATCAGCATCATTTTGATTTCTTTGAATAGGAGCTTTTAAAGTTTGTAGATAGAAGACAACATTGTGTACCGTTACATCAGAAACTTCGGGTTCAATATTTAATCCGGTATAAACGTCCTTTGGCTGAAAGGTAGAAGTAATACCAATATCCTGGTTATAAGCATTTACTGTTTGTTGCAATAGATTATAAGCCGCAGCTTTTTTTCCAAAACGATGAATGTACTTTCCGTTTCTTTCAATGGCATTTGGAAAGGGAGTTACAAATGAGGGCAGGTATTCATAGTTGGGTACCCCACTAATCCCATCGCCATTAACATCATTAGGATCAGCCATTGACAAGATATCTGCGTCGGCTACCAGTTCTAAAAATCCTAATCCTGTATTAGCAGGGGGCATAAAATTTGAAAACGTGGCTCCAGCAGGTATCTGCTCAGGCATGTAGCCGGGTAATGCCCTGTTTTGTAATTGCGGCCCGCCCAGGTGTAAAAATTTGTTCCCTGTGCTGTCGACCTGACCAAACCTCGTAAGCGTCGTAAAGGGGTGTCCCTTGCCATCACCTGCATGGCAACTTCCGCAACTGGTGGCAACAAAGACAGGTCCTAAACCGTTTGGGGAGGTAAATACTTCATCATTAAAAGCGACATCACCTGCCAAAAATCTTCTACTCTCTTCATAACTAAGACCTTCTACAGGGCCGTCCAATAACGCATCCTCTGGGGGAGTTTTGGGTAATATTTTCTCGCAAGCTACTATACCTGTAATGCTCAGAATTATTATTGATAGGATGACCGTTTTCTTCATTATAAACACGAATAAGTAGGTGTAAAATTAGATTATTTTAATTAATAAGTTAGATTAATCTAATTTATTTCTTACACCGGTTTCCATACCTTTATCAAAACAAACCAAATGGTGTATTCATTTACAGAAGAAAACTATCTTAAGGCTATTTATAAGCTACAGGAAGCCAATGGTTTAGTAGTTGCCACATCATCACTGGCACAAGTGCTGGAAGTGCATGCCCCATCAGTAACGGATATGCTGAAAAGGATGGCTGGGAAGAAACTCGTCACTTATCAAAAGTCTAAAGGAGCTAAACTAACAGAAAAAGGAAGACAGGTGGCTGTTGGCATCATTCGCAACCACAGGCTTTGGGAAGTGTTTCTGGTTGATAAATTGGGTTACAAATGGGATGAAGTACATGACCTTGCAGAACAACTGGAACATATACACAGTGAAGATCTGACCAATAAATTAGATATTTTTTTGGGATTTCCCAAAGCAGACCCGCACGGTGATCCAATACCAGATGCAAATGGTGTGCTACCAAAATCAAAAGCTGTTTTACTATCTACCCTTAAAATTGGTGAGCGAGGTACTTTCACCGGAGTTACAGATCATACTCCTGCATTTTTAAATTACCTGGATAAGTCAGGTATTTCTTTAGGCAACAGTATAAAGGTAAAAGCCATTGAGGAATTTGACCAGACTTACACGATACAACTAAAGGATAAAAAAGATATAGTAATAAGTTATAAAGTGGCCAATGGCTTGTTAGTAAATAAATCAGAAACAACTTAGCCCAAAAAATATGTCAATTTCTTTGATGATATATACTTGAACCTCTCTATCATCCGAAATTGTAGTGTACAAATAATCGTGTTATGAGTGGCTTTTACGTTCAAAAAACGATTTACTTACAACAAGATTTATTCATCTGTATAGGGGGACAAGCGACAGTGCCATAGCTGCAAAATACACAACAATCTCCCTGCTTTGGCCTTAGTACAATTTGGCAGTTTGTACATTTATAAAAATATTGACAAGCATCCGTCGGCATTGTTTCCTCTTTCTGAAAATCGCAATTTGGGCAAGTGATAGTGGATTGCAATGTTAATGTCTTTTCCATGCTTTCTTAGTTTTTATTGAAACAAGATTTACCACTACTGGGTAACATCATAGCTTTTTACTTTGTATCCTGTTTTATTAATTGTTGCTTCAATTATTTTTTCATCAACTTTTAATTTATCAAAAGTGACTAAGCTGCTTCTGGTAGCATAAGAAGTTACATAAGCCAATACTCCATTTACTTTAGACAGTTCACTGTTTACATGTTCCTCACATGCTTCACAAGTCATGCCTTGTATGATAAACTTTACCTGTTGTTGATGATCAACCACTGTAAGAGATGTTGCCGGTATTTTTTGTTTCGAATAAAACATTTTTGCATATAGCGGAAGAGTCATCATCAAAATAGCAAATACAGTTACTATTGCTAAAAATGTTTTGGACTGAAAGAATGAAGGCTTCTTAGTTGTTTCGCAATTGCAATCCATAAAGCTTTTCTCAGCTGGTTTTAATTTAAGATACCATGCAAATGCTAATACAACAATGGATAAACTTACTAAATACGGCCTTGCCGGTTCTATCCATGAAAAGTTAGCGACAATACTGCTGCTACCGGCAAGTAATGCAATAACAGGTGTGATACAACAAAGTGAAGCAGCAATAGCAGCAAAAACACCTGCCCCCGTAAATGTGCCTGCTGATTTTGTACTTATCATACCGTTTTCAGTTTTTGAGTTTGTACATTAATATGTTTAAAAAAAAGTTTTAAAATCTTTAGATTTTCCTGTGCAAGGGAATAATAAATTGTTTGCCCTTGCTTCCGGGTTTCAACAATATTTCCATCCTTCAGTTTTCGCAGATGTTGTGATACTGCCGGAATACTAATTCCTAAAATATCAGAAAGATCACAAGGACACAATTCCTTTTCTTCTTCCAATAAATAAACAATCTTGAGCCTTACTTCGTTACCTGCCAAGGCTAATATGTTAGACAAGCTTGCAAAAGACTCTTGTGCAGTTCTTAACTTGTTTTTGCAACTCTTTATTTGCTCATGATCGGCAAAGAGCCTGATACAAGTATTATTGTCCATTCATCAAAGATAGCAAGAATCATTATTTAAGCAAATGCTTAAATAATGAAATACATCTTATAACATTTTTTTTTAAACCTTTATTCTTTGAATCCTAACCGCATTCAATATCGCTAATAAAGCAACACCTACGTCCGCAATTACTGCTTCCCATAGAGTAGCTACACCGCCTGCGCCCAAAATCAATACAAACACTTTTACTGCCATAGCTAAAATGATGTTTTGCCACACAATGCTCCGGGTTATCTTTCCGATTTTAATAGCTGAAACTATTCTCTGCGGCTGATCGTTTTGAATGACTACATCTGCCGTTTCAATTGTGGCATCGCTCCCTAACCCTCCCATTGCTATTCCAGCATCCGCCAATGCAACTACAGGTGCATCATTAACACCATCTCCAACAAAAGCGATGTGTCGCCCTTCATCTTTTAGCCTCTGTACTTTCTCAACCTTACCCTCTGGTAGTAAATCACCATAAGCCTCATCTATACCAATCTTCCTTGCAACCTCATCTACTACAGATTGTTTATCGCCTGAAAGCATTACCGTTTTAATATTAAAGCTGTGCATGTCTTTGACAGCCTGGGCAGCATCGTCTTTTATTTCATCAGCAATAGTTATAAAACCTGCATATTGATTATTTATTGCAACAACAACAATTGTGTCAACAATGGTTTCTATTTCTGTTGGGTAGGATATGTTGTATTTCTTCAATAGTTTTGCATTACCTGCAAGCAAGTCCCTTCCACCTACTTTTCCTTTTAAGCCATAGCCTGCGATTTCTTCTACTGCATCTGCATTGATACCATTGACAGTTTCACCAGCATATTCCGTTACAGCTTTGGCTATAGGATGAGTTGAATTCTTTTCCACCGCAGCCGTAAGCTTTACCAACTCCTTTTCATCTATGTTGACCGAAACGACTTGTTGTACTTTAAAAACTCCTTTTGTCAATGTGCCGGTCTTATCCATAACCACAGCATTAACCTTTGTCATTACATCAAGAAAGTTTCCTCCCTTAAATAAAATACCATTACGTGAGGCAAGACCTATGCCACCAAAATATCCTAATGGAATGGATACCACCAATGCACATGGACAACTGATTACTAAGAATACCAGTGCTCGGTAAAACCATGTTTGAAAATTATAATCTTCTACAAAAAAGTAAGGGACAAAACAAACTACAATAGCAAGAAAGAAAACGATTGGTGTGTAGATTTTGGCGAACCTGGAAATAAATAGTTGTGTCTGTGATTTTCTTGCAGTAGCATCTTGAACCATTTCTAAAATCTTACTCAGTTTACTATCTTTAAACAGCGCTTTCACTTTGATTTCTGCTACTGTATGCAGATTAATCATTCCCGCAAGAATAGTTTCTCCCTTATATTTTGCATCTGGTTTACTTTCCCCTGTTAACGCTGCTGTATTAAATGAAGCATTTTCTGAAATCAATTCACCATCTAATGCTACTTTTTCACCTGGTTTTACCAAGATGGTTTCGTTTAACTCAACAATAGAAGGGTCAACAACAAGAAGCGTACCATTTCTTGAAACTGTTACTTCATCAGGTCTTACGTCAAGCAGGGCTTTAATACTTCTTTTGGCATTATTTACAGCCGCATCCTGGAACCATTCGCCGATTTGGTAAAAAACCATCACAGCCACGCCTTCTTCATATTCTCCAATCACAAATGCACCGATAGTGGCAACACTCATCAACACAAATTCATTGAAAATATCTCCCCGCTTTGATTTTCTGAAGGCAAGGTCCAATACTTTACGACCTGCCAATAAATAAGCTCCCAGGTTTATGGCCAATGAGGGAATCTTAGAGAACTCCATTTTGAAGCCATATTCCAGTACAAGCAGAATGATTAATATTACTAATGCCAATAATAGATCCCAATGATTTTTCCAACCCGATTCGTTTTCATCCTTCGCGGATCCATGGCCATGTGCAGCAATTTTTGTTTCATCATGTTTATGTGTCATACTATCTTATTTAGTGTAAAAAAAATGTAACAATACCTACTATAATTAAAACTATACCTGTAATTCGTTTTTCATTATGCTCAATAAATTGTGAATTCATCATTTGAACTCCTTTAAATGCAAGTATTACAAGAGTGATAATCCCGGTGATGCTGATTACTGCATATACTAAGGCGATCAATAAGATACCATTCAAGCCATAAGCACCAGCTGTCAGAAAAAGACTTTCTACTTCCAGGCAAGGAGATAAAAACATAGTGGTCGCAAAAATCAACACCCATTTAGTTTTTGACTTTTTGTAGTGCGGCACGTCATTATTTGCAGTATGATGATGCGGCAGATTAACTGTAAAATATATCAAACCGAATATGATCAATAATACTGGAGCAATTACATGCACATATCCTTCAAAGTGATACGCCAGCTTTGAGCCCACCATTCCCAAAGCTATCCCAAGAATAACAGTACCCATCACATGCGCAGAGGCAGAAATAGATGCCACCAGTATCAATTCATACTTTTCCCATTTCTCCGACCTTGCAATAGCAACCAATGGCAACCAGTGATTGGGAATAAGAGCATGAGTAATCCCTAATAATATGGTACCTGTTATTATACTATACATGTTACAATACTCCTATTATACAATTTTATTTTAACCAATTAATCAGTGTTGTGTTTTTCGTTATGCCTGTTTATCATTTTATTTTTCCATTTTACATACCATTTCTGTTGATGCAGTGAAAGCAATAAATATAAGGTAACTGTTCCAACAATAGCAATGATAAACATACTGAGGCCTACTGCCACACCAACTGCGGCAGTACACCAAACCGTGGCTGCTGTTGTAAGTCCATGAGATGTTCCGGCACTGTCGTTCCGATAAATAATACCAGCTCCAAGAAAGCCTACACCTGTAACAATATTGGCTATTACCCGGGAGATAGCAGCAGCATCACCTACAAGATGAGCCGCAACAGCAGTAAATAAAGTAGCTCCGATACAAACAGCGGCATAGGTTTTTATACCGGCATTGCGAGCGTGTTTCTCTCTGTCAAAGCCAATAAAAGTACCCAACAGAAACGAAACGATGAGTTTCCCAACAATTATTAATTCGAATCGAACATCCATTTTTTCAATATTTACATAACATAATAGGTTTTTGGATCTTCTTCAGCCGGCAGATTTCTAACACCTATCATCTGTTTTAAATTAATATCCATGGTAGCGGATAAACTTATTACTGGGATATCCATCGGTGTATTTTTAAAATGTTTGGGTAGAGGGGCCCTGCCGCTCAAGGTTTCCCATTTTCATAAATGAGGCAAACAAAGCAGGGCTCCGACCCATCCTATTTTTATTCTTCTTCCTCTACATTATTCATCTTCGACAATAAATCATAAGCTCCGTTAATCACCACGCTAATTTTCCTGTTAAACCCTCCTGGTAAAATCACTTCGGTATAACCATTTTCTGAAACGCCAGTTGTCACTTCAATTCTTTTAAACAGAATATGCTTTTCTGTAGCGACTTCATTTTTCCCATCGGCAGGTTTCTTTTCACTATTCTTTTCATTTGCTACTATAAAAATGTAAGATTTTCCTGCTGCTTGAACGATAGCTTTATCAGGCAGCGCAGTAGTGGTAGCAATACCTGTTTCTACAATTCCCTTTAAATACATCCCTGGCAACAGGTTATTATCTTCCTGAGACAGATGTCCATGAACCCTAACCGTCCTTTCAGCGCTGATCTCACGACCAATTAAATGCACATCTGCAAACCGCTCCTTTGTTTCATTATTCAATAAAAAACGAATTTTCTGACCAATCTTTAATTTCGGAACATCCTTTTCAAAAATGATCAGTTCTGCATGAAGGTGACGGGTATCTACAATTTCAAATAGTTCCTGGTTAGCGTTTACAAACTTCCCGATATTCACCAATACTTTAGTAACATAGCCCGATATAGGAGCATAAATATTTGCCCTGCCTGAAATGTTTTCCGGGTTGATTTTCTCAGGATTGATATTGATAAGCCCCAGTTTTGCTTTTAATCCCTGTACTCTTGCCGTCATACTGTTATACTCGCTGCTGGCTTTTTGCAAGGTTTTTTTTGCATTTACATTTTCTTTTGCCAACTCTTGTTGTCTTTCCAATTCTTCTTTCAGGTAAATCAACTGACTTTTATAATCCAGATAATCCTGCTGAAGCTGGATAAACTCAGGATTCTCGAGTACGGCGATAACTTCACCTTTTACCACGGGCTTCCCCTGCAGTAAATCGGTATTTTTTAATGTGCCTCCATAGGGAGAAGAAACGGTTAATAGCTGTTGCGGAGGAACATCCAGTACTCCTGTTGCCTTGATAACGCTGCTGAGTTTTTTTTCTTCTACAACACCATACTGAATGTCGACTGTTTTAAACTGGTCTTCCGACAAGCCCACAATATCTGCTTCTTCAGTTTTCGTTACTTCAATCGGGGCTGCTTCTGTATTTCCTTTGGAAGAACAGGATGAAAGCCATATAGTAGCCGCTGTAAGTATATTAATTTTATTTTACCCCGTTCTGATTAATTGATGCCACCGATAAATTCGATAGCAATGACGGTTTGATTATATTGATTTAAAAGTTTGGTATATCCCTGTTTTACAACAACGGCATTATTGAGTGATTGTGTCAATTCATAATAACCGATTTCGCCGGCAGTAAAAGCTCTTTGTGCCTGCGTAATGATGAGATTGGCCTGCGGCAAAGCTGTATTTCGGTAATAGTTTATTTGAACTTTTTGTTTTTGCAATTCTCCAAACAGTGTTGTTAATTCACCTTGCAGGGTGAATTGATAATTGGTCAGTTCTGCTTCACGGCGCACCCGGTTTACTTCTGCTGCTTTTACTTTTTCTTTTTGCGCCCTGGCAAATATGGGAATACTGATACCTAAATTAACTCCTTGAAAACGATTGCCAACACCATAATATTTATCAACTCCATTCACAGTTTGATATCCTACTAAAGACTGGTTAAAATAGCCTACTGAGAAATCTGGTCTTAATCTTGACTGCTCAACAGCTTTCTCTTTGTTTGCAATATCAATCTGCTGTTTAATAAATGCAAGTGTGGGGTTTGCTGCAATGGCAGCGGTATCAAAATTGACCTGTATCCGCTTTTCAACAAGTAATGTGTCGGCAATTGACGTAACAGAAGAATCTGCAGTGAACACTTTCAGACGATTTAATTCAATCCGGTAATCTTCTTCTGCACTTCGCAATTGCGCTTTTGTCTCATTTACCTTGCTTTCAGCATTATAATTTTCTAATGCATTTGTTTCTCCTGTTTTGTATCGCAATGCCGAAGATTTCAGTATATTTTCGTAAATGGATAGTAGCTCTTTCAGCAACCTTATTTCCTCCATCCAAAAGATTAACTGGTAATACGATATTTTTGTGTTCGCTGCAAGTTCAGTTTGATAAATTCTCAATTGCAGTTCACTACTTTTGATATTTGATTCAGATAGCTTTATGAGACTTTTAAAGTACCCTGGATTCAGTATGCCCTGATTAATGCTGAAATTATTATCATAGGCAATGCGACTATTGTACTGCCCAAACGTTACACCGAAATTTGTTTTGCCATAATCTTTTACTGTCTTTTTCAACTGCTGCTGGTAACTTATATCCAGCGTTCCTACTTTAACCAAAGGATTATTCTTCATAGCTGATGCAACAGCATCACTAAGATTGATAACTATTTTTGGCTGTTGTGCATTTGCAGCAAATGATGAGGTTAAAAACAGGATGAGTAATGAAGCCACCCCTTTCACCACATCAGACTTCATCATTTTTGGTTTTATCTTCTCAAACCATGTATATAATACTGGTAAAACCACCAACGTAAGAAATGTGGCCGTAATCAATCCTCCGATTACAACCGTTGCTAACGGCTTTTGCACTTCTGCTCCGGAACCTGTTGACAATGCCATTGGCAAAAAGCCTAATGAAGCAACCGTCGCAGTCATTAATACCGGTCGCAACCTTATAGAAGTTCCCTTTAAGATGATTGCATTTATATCTGTCATACCTTCCTTTTTTAACCGGTTAAATTCACTGATTAATACAATACCATTTAATACCGCCACACCGAATAGCGCAATAAAACCAACACCAGCCGAAATACTAAATGGCATTCCCCTTAACCATAAGGCGAATACACCGCCAATAGCACTCATCGGTATAGCTGTAAATATGAGTAAGGAATATTTAATTGAACCAAACGTAAAGAAGAGAAGCAGCAGAATTAATGCTAATGCCACAGGGACAGCAACAGATAATCTTTTGTTAGCCTCTTCAAGATTTTTAAATTGCCCACCATAAGTAATAATATCCAGGAGGCATTTTTACCTGTTTCTCAATTTTTTCCTGGATTTCTTTTACAACTGATGAAATGTCCCGGCCTCTTGTATTAAAGCCAACAATGATTCTTCGCTTGGCATCTTCACGTTGAATCTGGTTAGGACCTAACTGCATATTGACATCGGCTACCTGCTCCAATGGAACTTGGTTGCCATCAGGTGCAGCAATAAATAATCCTTTAACATCATCAATACTCTGGCGGCCTGTTTTTTCTAGCCTTACCACCATATCAAAACGTTTCTCGCCTTCATAAACAATACCTGCGGCTTCACCTGCAAAAGCAGCGCTGATGGTACGGTTTATATCTTCTACATTTAAACCAAATTGCGCAATCTTATCACGGTTTAGTTTAACCATAATTTGCGGCAGACCAGTCACCTGTTCTACATATAAATCTTCTGCACCTTTTACTGTGGGTACAATCACACCGATTTTTTTTGCCAGATCTGCCAGTACATCAAGGTCTTCCCCAAATATCTTAATCCCCACATCCTGTCGAACACCTGAAATCAATTCATTAAACCGAAGTTGTATAGGCTGCGACAACCCATAGGAAACACCGGGAATTTTCTCCAACTCCTTTTGCATCAGTTCTGCCAGTTCTTCCCGGTTATGTGCACTCGTCCATTCCTTTTTATTTTTTAAAAGAATAGTAATGTCACATGCTTCTATAGGCATAGGATCGGTTGGTATCTCAGAGGCACCAATCTTGCCGATCACTTCTTTTACTTCAGGGAATTTTTTCATTAGTAAATCGGAGGCCTGTGTTATTTTTTCAATCGTTTGACTTAACGAACTGCCTGTTAACAGTCTTGTTTCGACGGCAAAATCTCCCTCTTCCAATGTGGGAATAAATTCACCACCTAATGTTTTAAAAATGACAAGGCTAATGATAAATATTCCCACAGCGATGCTAACCACCAATAATTTCATCTTTAATGCCCCACGTATTAATGGCGTATAAAGCCGTTGGAAAAACTTCATCATTTTATCTGACAGGTTTTCTTTGTGGCTAATTTTCTTACTTAATACAAGGGCACTCATCATGGGCACATAAGTAAGTGAAAGCAGGAATGCACCCAGTATTGCGAACGAAACTGTTTGTGCCATTGGGCCGAACATTTTTCCTTCGATGCCAACCAACGCAAGAATAGGTAGGTACACAATCAGGATAATGATTTGCCCGAAGGCAGCCGAATTCATCATTTTACCCGCTGATTTATATACTTCATCATTCATTTGGTCTTGTGTCATTCTTCCAGGCTTTCGGTAGCCTAACTGATGCATGGTTGCTTCAACGATAATCACCGCTCCGTCCACAATCAAACCAAAATCAATAGCACCTAAACTCATCAGGTTACCAGAAACACCAAACAGGTTCATCAACGAAATAGCAAAAAGCATGGCAAGCGGAATGACGGAAGCCACTATCAACCCGGAACGGATATTGCCAAGGAAAACCACCAATACAAAGATTACAATCAACGCACCTTCAATAAGGTTAGTTTTTACAGTTCCTATCGCCCTGCTAACTAAAGCGCTTCTGTCAAGAAAGGGTTCAATGACCACACCTTCAGGCAAACTTTTCTGAATCTGTAATATTTTATCTTTTACACTGTTAATTACAATACTGGAATTTGCTCCTTTCAACATTAAAACAATACCACCAACTACTTCGCCTTCTGCGTTACGGGTTAACGCACCGTATTGCGTGGCATGACCCAACTGTACCATTGCAATATCTCTTATCAACACGGGTGCGCCACCGGAAGTTCTTGTAACAACAATTTTTTCTATATCAGAAATTGTTTTAATAAATCCTTCACTGCGGATAAAATAAGCATTGGGTTTTTTATCTATATATGCACCGCCAGTATTCTGGTTATTTTTTTCAAGAGCATTAAATACATCCGCTATCGACAAATTATAACTGCGAAGTTTATCTGTATTCAATGCAATTTCATATTGCTTTAAAAGACCGCCAAAACTGCTTACATCAGCAATACCGGGTGTCCCAAGCAACTGACGACGGACTATCCAGTCCTGAATCGTTCGAAGCGACATGGCGTCATATTTATTTTCATACCCTTTTTTAGCATGTAAAACATATTGATAAATTTCACCTAATCCCGTAGAAATAGGAGCCATCTCAGGATTGCCGATGTTATTGGGTATTTGGTTGCGGGCTTCTATCAACCGCTCACCTACTTGTTGACGAGCCCAATATATGTTAGCATCATCATGAAATACAACAGTAACTACGGATAATCCAAATCTGGATATGGAACGGATTTCCTGCACTTCCGGAATTGTGGCCATAGTTTGTTCCACCGGGAATGAAATAAGTTGTTCTACTTCCTGTGCCGCCAATGATGGACTCAACGTAATTATCTGTACCTGATTATTTGTAATATCAGGAACGGCATCAATCGGCAATTTATTGGCCGAATAAACACCCCATATTATTAATGCGAGTGTAAAAAGGCCAATGACCAATTTATTTTTAATGGAAAATTGAATGATTCTATTAAGCATATTTCTATTTAATGTTTTGAAACAAGACGATAATACTTAATTATAATTCCGACTATCGCCATCAGCATTATAATGCCAAGCACTATCAATGTACCAGTTCTTATAACACTCATCCACAAGGGCTTTACAGGGTCTTTGATCCTGCTGTAAACTGGTTTACTGCGGGTAATTGACCTTTTTTTATTAGTCATAACCACATTGTAAACGAAATGATAAAAATGTAGAAACCAGCGCATGATAACTGCACTGAAATAAGAGAAAATTAAGCAGTTAGCTTTGGAGGCTGCCAGATAGAATAGGAAACTTCTGAATTAAAATTTTCATCATCAAGGGGGTCCTTTTCAGATCGAAAAATAATTTTTACGAACTGTACCTTACTCAGAGGATGATAAAAGGCTGTAGCTGCACAGCATGAACAGGTGCAAAAAGGCGTGCACGCTTCTTTCGAATGATTATGTGCCTGGTGATTGGCGGAAGCTGAAATTTTTGATTCTGATTTTGCATTGCATTCCGTGCTGTCGCTACACGCAAGGCATGACAGGTAGAGCAGGGAAAAGCCTAAAGAGAAAAATAAAAATTTCATTGAAGCAAAAATAGCAGGATATATTGCAATTTTCAGTAGAAATAGACTCCTAAAATGGCAATATGGTTGCAAAAGATGGAAGATCAGGCTATTTTTTCCGATTTCGCAACCCGTTTTCTGCCCCATTTTGAACTGACAAAGAATAATGCAAACCCACTTATCACAGTGATCAATCCAAAAATGGAAAATATTCGAAGCAGCCAGTTACCGATATGATCCCTACTTTCATAATCCATCGTGTGCATCATCCACAGAAAATCAAATATTCTCCATTTATTATTCCTGAATTTTTGAATAGTTCCTAATTCACTGGCAACGTAAACAGTCGTTTTTGATGGATGTTCAAAGGTAATGGCATAGGCAGGCAGAGGGCTTTCCCGATATTCATGATGACCACTTGTGCCAGTTAAGTATTCAACTGATTTTACTTCGGGTTCTCCATTAAATCTCATTTTAGCTACATTAACCGCTTCTTCTTTTGTCAATGGTCCACGAATCCGACCTGTTTCTGCATCGGCAAGATGATTCATTACCTGCGTCCCATGTTCATCATTAGTTTCATTCTGAATGGTACTTATACAACGAACCTGGTAAAAAGGCTTGCCCAAAATTTCAATCAATTGAATGGAGACAACTGAATCAATACGATGAATCATTTTTATTGTATCCAGCGCTACTGTAGGACTGACCAGAGAAATATCAGAAGAGAGAAGCGTTGCATTTTTCTTTTGAATGTCACCATGCACTTCATCCATATTGCTCCAACTGAAATATAGGCCACCAATTGTCCATAATAAAAACTGAATGCCTAAAATAACACCGAGCCAGCGGTGTATTTTTCGTATGTAGTAGTGTTTACTTTTTGCCATAAACAATATAGGTTGTTGATTTATTTTATTTTTAAAAGACTTGCATTAATAGCCACCACAACCGTACTCACACTCATTAAAACGGCACCAGCAGCAGGGCTTAACAGGATTCCCATTTTGTAGAGTACCCCCGCCGCCAATGGCAAGGCTACTATATTATAACCCGTAGCCCAAATCAAATTTTGAATCATTTTTCTATAAGTGGCCTTGCCAAACCGAATTAATGAAACAACGTCTTGCGGATTGCTATTGACCAATACAATCCCAGCTGTTTCCGCTGCAATATCAGAACCAGATCCAACCGCAATACCGATATTAGCCTGTGCTAAGGCAGGGGCATCATTGATACCGTCTCCTGTCATCGCAACAAACTCTCCTTCTTCCTGTAATTCCTTAATTTTTTCTAGTTTCTGATGTGGTAACACCTCAGCAAAGAAAAAATTCATACCTAATTTACGGGCAACTGTTTCAGCCACTCTTCTATTATCACCTGTAAGTAATACTGATTTTATATTGTCAATACCCAAAGCACGGATAGCTTCTGCTGATTCTGGCCGAATAGTATCTGACAAAGCAATATAACCGGAAAGTTGATTATTTATCAAAACAAATACGACGGTTTCAGAAGCATCAGTCATATAGTCCTCGGATAATTTAACATTCGACTCTTTAAGATATCCAGGACTCACAATTTTTATATCGTAACCTTCTATAGTTGCTTCGACTCCCTTTCCTGTAATGGCATTAAAGTTGCCTACAACTGGAATTTGAATCGATAAGATTTTTGCTTTCTGCATAATTCCTGTGGCAATAGGATGTTCTGAGTTCTGTTCCAAAGCAGCTGCATATTTTAATAATTCATGTTCAGAAAGACCTTCAGTTAATGAAACAATCTTAGAAACTTCAAATTTCCCAACTGTCAGCGTTCCGGTTTTATCAAATACCAACGTTGTTATCTTTCTTGCATTTTCAAAGGCTGTTCTGTTTTTTATCAGTAACCCATGTTTTGCTGATAGTGCCGTTGATTTTGCCACTACCAGTGGAACAGCTAATCCCAGTGCATGGGGGCAGCAAATAACAATTACTGTTACCATACGCTCAATGGAAAAGGCCAAATCTTTTCCCGATAAATACCAAACCAAAAAAGTAGTGATACCTGCCACAATCGCAACCAACGTAAGCCATCTTGCTGCCCTGTCTGCAATTAATTGAGTTTTGGATTTTGATTGTTGTGCATCCTGAACCAGTTTTATGACCTGCGATAAGTAAGAATCTTTGACACCATGTGACACGGCAACTTTTATAGCTCCATTACCGTTGATAGCTCCTGCAATCACTTTATCTCCCTTTGATTTTTCAACAGGTTTCGATTCACCTGTAAGCATGGACTCATTTAGGTAACTTTCCCCATCTATGATAATTCCATCGGCAGCAACCTTCTCCCCAGGCTTGATAAGAATCACATCATTTTCTTTCAGTGAATCAGTTTTTACTTCAGTTATTGTATCACCATTGATTAAATGAGCGTCATCAGGCATTAACTGTACCAGTAATTCAAGTTCCCTTGATGCACCAGCTACAGATTTCATTTCTATCCAGTGCCCTAATAACATGATAAGAATGAGTGTTGCTAATTCCCAAAAGAAATCCATGCCCTTTAACCCCAGTACAATTGCTAGGCTATAGATATAGGCTATAGAAATAGCAAATGCGACCAATGTCATCATTCCGGGATTTTTTGCCCGCATTTCTCCGGTTAACCCTTTGAGAAATGGCCAGCCACCATAAAAGAATACAACCGAGGATAAAATAAGTAACACATAGTTTGAGCCAGCGAAACTGATGTGAATATTCAGCCAATGTTGAATCATTTCTGAAAGCAACATGATAGGAACCGTAAGAATCAGCACAACATAAAACCGTTTTTTGAAATCTGCGATACCGGAGGAATGAGCTTCATGTCCACCATGCATAACAGGTTTTGCAATTGGCACAAGCGACATACCACACAGAGGGCACTGACCAGGACCATCGTGTATGATTTGAGGGTGCATGGGACAAGTATACTTTTGGAACCCTTGAGCATTTCGCCGTTCAACAACATACTCTTCATGAGAAGAGGCCTCTATTATATTGTCTGTATGCAGATGCTGCAACTGGGAATGTTCTTTCTCGTTTGCATCAACAGGGACGAGATTCATTCCGCATTTGGGACAATTGCCGGGTTCGTCCTTCACAATTTCAGGATGCATTGGGCAAGTATACCGCTGCTCGTTGTGGTGGTTATGTTTCATAAAATATTTTTATTCTCATTTCAATAATGCCATGTTAATCCAATTCCCCATTTATAATCACTGTCATAATTTGTGCTGATGGAAAATGATTTAGCTATCATATATCTAGCTGCTACATTATATTCTTTATCAGTATTTACCCTGAAATCAAAAAAGAAATTACTACTTAGGGGCAAATCTCTTCTTTCCAATTGTAATCTTAAACGACCTGTATGGTCAACCCTCCATTCTGAACGGATAAGCATAGGCAATAAATAATAAAACCCTGCATCAAAAACCCTACGGTTATCCTTTGAGTTGGGTTTGTTTGCCAATGGCAGCGTTTTATTTTTCCTGTAATCATAGCCTATATAAAAAGCGAAGTATTGTTTTTTATCGAGGTAACGTAGTAAATGCGTTTCCGTTTCGTAATCACCCTTCCAGCTTGCCCTTCCCTCGAATTCCAAAGCCATCTTATTATTTGAAATATTTCCACTCAGCCATGCACCTTGAGAGTGTACTGACAAATCGTACCATGGATAAAGAACATTATCCTCTTTTTTTAACTTTCGGTATCCGTTTTTTGCAAATTCATTTTGCTCACTTCTCTCATAGCTTACAATACGGGCCATCCCTGCCATCATGTGGTATAAAATATGGCAATGAAAAAACCAATCCTGCTCTTCATTGGCATCAAATTCAATAGTTACAGTTTCCATTGGCTTGATATCGAATGTGTGCTTGATGGGCGAATATTCACCCTGAGTATTGATGAAACGGAAGAAGTGACCGTGCAAATGCAATGGATGCCGCATCATGGTATTGTTGGTTAAAACAAATCTTACCCTTTCTCCTTTTCGGATAAGTATTTTATCGGCAGTTGATAAAGTTTTAAAATCAAATGACCAAACATACCGGAGCATGTTGCCTGTGAGTGTGAGCTTAACTTCCCTTGGTAGTAAAGAGGAATCTAATGTGGTTGGATGCAGAGCCCGCAACATGTTGTAATTAAATTTACCCGGTATCTCCATTTTCATATCCATGCCTGCCATATCATCCATCTTCATGCCTTCCATATGCTGCATACTCATTTCTTTCTTTTTGGCTATAGTATCAGCAGGCATACGCATATTCTTCATGTCCATGCCCTGCATACTGCCCATATCCATAGTCTTCATGTTCATACTACCCATTTGCTGCATCATCTTAAAATAATTCAGCCTTGGAATATCGGGTGCTTTAATGACAGGGCCGTTGCCAAAGAAAGCGGACGAATATCCCATTACATCCCAAGAAGTAGCCCTTAGTTCTGCACTGCCTGTTTCGGGCACTGTAATCAATACGTCGTAAGTTTCTGCAATAGCAATTTCTAGTTTATTTACACTAACAGGAGTTACATTAATACCATCAGCGGCAATGATCCGCATATAACTGTTTGCATATTGTAGGTTGAAGTAAGTTGCAGCCGACCCGTTGATAATCCTTAGCCGGATTATTTCTCCCGGCTTTGCATCTTTAAATTCAGTTGTTTCCTGCCCGTTTAATAAGAATTTATTGTAGTAAACATCAGATACATCCATGGCGGGCATACGCTGCCATTCCTGTTTCAGTTTATCTTTAAATGCACCTGCTGCAATAGCTTCTCCATAGCTCTGCAATGCACCCTTTTTAATAGCATACCATTCGCCTCCCCGTTTCAGGTAACGCATTACTTGGTGTGGATTTTCATCTGTCCAGTCGGATAATAATAATACATACTCTTTCAATTGCGGCTCCGGCTGGGCAGGGTGGATTACAATAGAACCATATAAACCACTTTGCTCCTGTACCATAGTGTGTGAATGATACCAGTAAGTACCGCTTTGTATCAATGGAAAAGTGAACGTATAAGTTTTGCCAGCTTCCACAGGAGAAGTTGTTAAATAAGGAACCCCATCTTCTTTATTGGGTAATAATATGCCATGCCAATGGATAGATGTTTCCATCTTCATCATGTTATGTACCCTAATGATAGCAGTATCGCCTTCAGTAAATTCAAGAATTGGCGCCGGTATCTGCCCGTTAATGGCAATAGCATGACGACGTTTACCGGTAAAGTTTACCATTGTATCGGTTACATACAAGTCGTACTCCACTTTCTTACCCTCATAAATTTTTCCGGGAGCAAGTGGGGTTTTCTTTAAAGGGAAATGGTACGATGTTATTTTTTTAAGCCCATCATCCACTACTCCAGGCATAGAGTGATTTATTTGCGCAAAAATGCAACCCGGAACCAGCAATACAAGTGAAAGCAGCTTTTTCATAGTAATGTTATTTATTGGTTTGTCTGCTTGTAATTCTTTTTACGGGCCGGGTTATTATCAGGAAAACGAAATGTATCCATCGGATTCTTCGGTGGCATTTTCATGTTGCCCATGCCAGGCATGTCTGTCTTCCTCATGTCATTCATATTCATTGATGAATCCATTTTCATCTTATCCATTCCCGGCATGTTATTCATATTTTTCATGTTCATAGAAGAACCCATTTCCATATCCTTCTTGTCTTTCATGTTATCCATCCCGGGCATATTCTTCATGTTCTTCATTTTATCCATCCCTTTCATGTTTTCCATACCCTTCATATTGTTCATGCTTGTGCTTCTATCCATGCCGGGTATATTCATGTCTTTCATATCCATAGAAGAATCCATTTTCATGTTTTCCATTCCCGACATATTATCCATATTGTTCATGCCGGACATCGTATCGGTCATGTTCATTGCCGTATCATTTTTCATATCCATGTTCTTCATGTCACCCATTTTGCCACCTTCACCATGGCCTTTCATTAAATATCTGCCCATAGGGCCGATGCCAGCTATATGGGTAAGCCTTGCCCCGTGATGCCCGGCAATGGAAAGAAAAACAGCAGCCATAATGGCGGCTATCAATACAATAATTTCAAATGAGCGGCGATTGATTTTGAAAAACACACCAATGAGTTTCAGCAAAAATGTAATGCCACTCATCCAAAGAGTCAGCTGTGCAAATTTCTCATGCTGTTCAAATATTTCCAATGCTGCTTTGGGGGCGTCTGCAGACGGCTCTGCATGAAAGACCGTGCTGGCAGCAAGCGATGAAAAAAAGGCCCCACCCATAATAACAAGTGCAACCCACTTTATCTGCTTCAGTTCTTTCCAAACCAGTATGGCCTGTAAAGCCACAGCCAATAAGATCAGTACAATGGGGAAATGTACTGCAAGAGGATGTAATGAAGGAAACTCTTTGAACATATTTAATAATTTACTGCTGATATTATTTGAGGAATATGAAATCCAACTCAACCCTAATCTTTTCTTTTGCCACAGCAATCCTGCCCGTTTCGTTTCTTCCTGTTTCAATAAAATATTGCAGCCTTTCTTTATAAGTAACTTTTTCGGTTTTACGATAGTCCTGATAATATCTTCATTTTCGGTACATTAAATTGCCGTTTTTGCTCCCCTTCTTTTATCAACCCCGTTGTCTCGTTGGACTGTGCAAAAGGTATTGTTGACTTTGATATTAGTAAAATCACCGATACTATTATCATCAAGATTGTAATAAAACAGTAAAATTGGGAAAAATCATATAAAGTACCGCCTACAGTATCAGTTCCTATCACACCTACAAAAACACAAAAAGTCAGTAATGTGTATTTCGTTTTTTTATACCCTTCAAATCTAAGTGAAGCAAATAAATAGAGATAAATAAATGAAGTTGAAACATGATGATGCTCCCAAACTCTTCCAGATATTAATAATGATATAAGAAACATTAAGCAAAAATCAACCCCGGTAAATACATTATCTTTATGTTTGAGAATACGGTAAATAATTCGACCAAAAAAACCACTTAATAATAATACTTGAATAACCCTTATCAGTAATTCAAGATTATATTGGGTTAGACGAAGACTTGGCGAGATACCTAGCGAGTCATTTCCAGTATTTAGCTTAGCAAGAAAAGAAGGAATGCCCATACTAATTAAATCTCCATCGATTTGCCCTCTTGCAAAAGGTCGAAGAAATGCATTGTAGTAATCTACCCAGTCGCCGATACCTCTTTCTAATCCTCTAAATATAAATGGAACAAATATGAATGGAAGACTTAATAGTATTATTCTACCCCAATCTTTATAACCTCTCTTTAAAGCTATAGAAATCAAGAAAATAATTGGTATTATTTTAAGAAAGCATCCTGCTAAAAAGAATATGTAACTCAAGTTGTACTTTCCCCGTAAATAATACAATATTCCGAATAATGTCGTGTTTAACACAATCAGATTAGCTTGTACCCAAATGAAATTGTGCCAATAAAATCTAGCAGAACAAAGAAACGCAAGTAATAATGGTACTGTGCAATTTTTCGCAGGAAAAAATTCGTTTGAAATTTTATATAAAAGGAAAAATGAGTATATCCACAGAATAAAATTTATTATATAACAAAATAAAATTGCTGATATGTGAAAGGAAAAAATTGAAAAAAGTTGAAAAAGCATTGCAGCAAAAGGTGGATATGTAAAGCCGCCGTCTTTAAGCCCTTGTGTATAAATTGGCTTATTTTCCAAAAAGTCCTTACCCCCTTTATAATAAATATAGAAATCTCCATTGATGTCTTCATTCATTCCCTTATTGTATGCTAACAAAAGAAATGCAATGCTAATTGACATTAATATGGCAATATTCAATTTTCCATTTTTCATTCCAGTTAAGGCTTAGCTTATAGTTTATGAAATTGATTTCAAAAATTAATCGCGCTTTACAATTTCGAAAAATATTAATGAGCTCAAACTACTTTCGTAATTTCAAGTTGGCAGGGTTCAGAAACCCTGCTCCAAAACTGTTTCACTATAAATAAGGAACCCAAAGCAGAGCCCACCCCATATTCTTTTCTTTAATACTAAAAAAAATATTCATTACCATCACTTTACGCCAACTCCTTTTTTTCCTGCTCAATCAAGTATTTCTTCAGTGCCTTTTCTCCAAAAAGTTTAAAAACAACAGGAGTTACAATCATATCCAGTAAGGTTGAGCTTACCAATCCACCTAAAATAACCGTAGCTACCGGGTACAGAATTTCTTTACCAGGAGCCGTAGCATCCATTGTTAGTGGTATCAACGCAAAAGCTGCAACTAATGCCGTCATTAATACAGGCACCAATCTTTCCAGTGAACCACGGATAATCATTTTGTCTCCAAACACTTCGCCTTCATGTTGTACTAAATGGATATAGTGGCTAATCATCATAATACCGTTTCTGGAAGCAATACCGGTAAGTGTAATAAAGCCAACCATGGTGGCAATAGAGAAAACACCACCCGTAAGCATTACGGCTATTACACTGCCGATTAAGGCTAATGGTATGTTCAGCATTATCTGCAAAGCAATACGGCTGCTTTTAAAATGGCTATATAGTACGAGAAATATACCTGCAATAGAAAAGATGCTGAGCAGGGTAATTAATTTGGAAGCTGATTGCTGACTTTCAAACTGACCACCCCATTGCAGATAATAGCCTTCCTGTAAGGGCAATTCTTTCTTTACTGTTTCCTGCATTTCTTTTACTGTGCTGCCCAGGTCACGCCCTTGCACATTGGCAGAAACAACAATACGGCGTTGCGTATTTTCATGGTTAACTGCATTGATGCTGTTCTCCAGTTCAATCTTTGCTATTTGTTGCAGAGGTATCAATGAACCATCCGATGCTGCAATCTGTGTATTCCGAATAGCTTCAATATTCGTTCTGGTGCTGTCATCAGTTCTTAACACAATATCAAAACTTTTTTGACCATCAATGATCTGGCTCACTACTTTGCCATTGTAAAATATTTCCAATTCATCTGCAACATTTCCCACCTGTAAGCCATAACGCTGCACCGCCATACGGTCAAGTTTTATCATTAACTGCGGTACCATTACCTGGTTCTCAATCTGTACATCAACCACACCCGGCACAGTAGAAATAATTGATTTTAATCCTTCGGCATTAGAGCGAAGCGTCAATAAATCATTACCGAATATTTTAACTGCCACCTGTGCTCTTACTCCGGAAAGTAAATGATCCAGACGGTGAGAAATAGGCTGACCAATATTTATGGAAACACCTTTTAAAACGGAAAGATTAGTACGCATCTCTTCCAGGACTTCTGCCCTGCTTCTCCCACCAGGTTTTAAGG
Source organism: uncultured Sediminibacterium sp. (assembly GCA_964611995.1). Classification (GTDB taxonomy): domain Bacteria; phylum Bacteroidota; class Bacteroidia; order Chitinophagales; family Chitinophagaceae; genus Sediminibacterium. Next base: position 24,126 of record CAZTCS010000046.1, read on the forward strand.
CAACTTCAATTTCAGTTGAGCTTGGCGGCTCTGCATGTTCATCTAATTCTGCCCGACCTGTTCGGCGTGCAGTTAGTGCAACTTCCGGCACTTTTAGCATTTGTTGTTCGGCGATTGTACCAAGCTTATTACTTTCTTCTAACGAGGTTCCTGCCGGAGCCACCATGTTTACCGTATAACTTCCCTCATTAAAAGGTGGTAGAAATTCTGTACCAAAAAAAGGGATAATGCTGATAGAGGCGATGATCAATGCAATAGCCACACCGGTTATTGTCTTTGGGCGTTTTAACCCAAAATGAAGTAGCCTGACATCTTGTTTTTTTAGCCAGCGAACAAGAGCGCTATCCGGTTCGTGTACAGCATCAATACCGGCTTTCTCTTTTTTGCGTTTCCAAAAAGCCAGATTGATATGGCGTAAATGATTTTTCTTTTCTAATAAATAGCTGCACAGTACTGGTGTAACTGTAAGTGATACCACTAGTGATGCAACAATAGAAGTGATGTATGCAATTCCAAGCGGGGCAAATATCCTTCCCTCAATTCCCTGTAAATAGAACAAGGGAATAAATACCAATACTACAATGATGGTGGCATACACGATTGAATTTCTCACTTCACTGCTGGCATCATAAATTATTTTAAGCAGCGGCTTCGGTTTTTCACTGAGCCAGTTTTCTTTCAAACGACGGTATACATTTTCTACATCGACAATTGCATCGTCTACCAACTCACCAATGGCAATAGCCAAACCACCCAGTGTTAATGTGTTGATAGAAATATCAAAAAACTTAAAAACGATGGCTGTTATAATAAGTGATAGCGGTATTGCGGTAAGTGTTATAATGGTAGTACGAAAATTGAGAAGAAACAGAAATAGAATAATAATTACAAGAATGAACCCATCCCTTAATGCTTCTTCAACATTGCTAAGGGAGTTTACAATAAAATGTTTTTGCTGAAAAACATCCGTATTAATTTGGATATTCTTTGGCAGGGATGCTTTTATTTCCTCGATTGCTTTTAATGATTCACCAGTAACATCGATAGTGCTACTGCCGGGTTGCTTTTCGATACTAAGTATAACGGCAGGTTTTCCATTAAACGAACCATCGCCTCTTTTAATGGGGCCGCCAAATTTTACTTCTGCCACCTGTTTTAATAATACAGGTGCAGCATTTCTGTTGCTTACAACCGTATTGGCCAAATCGTCTAATGTATTGGCACGGCCAATATTTCTTATCAGTGTTTCGGAACCTTTATTATCGACGAAACCGCCCGTTGTGTTTTGGTTAGTTAGTTGTAATGCATTGTCAACATCATCAATGGACAAATTATACTGCCTTAGTTTTTCACTTGAAATCAAGACCTGGTACTGCATTCTTTCTCCACCAATAGGTATTACCTGACTTACGCCTTTTACACTCATCAGCCTTCGGCGTATGGTGAAATCAGCCAGTGTTCTTAAATCAGCAGGCGAAACGGTATCACTTGTCACCGCCACCATCATAATCTGCCCCATGATGGAACTGATGGGCCCCATTACGGGTGTAATACCTTTAGGCAGTTGAATGTTTTGTAACTTCTCAGCAGTTAATTGTCTTGCACGGTAGACATCCGTATTCCAGTCAAACTCCACAAAAACCATCCCTAATCCGGGGCTCGCTACGGAACGGACTACTTCCACACCCGGCGCACCATTTAATTGTGTTTCCACCGGCAGGTTTACCTGGCTTTCTACTTCTTCCGGAGCCATACCATTGGCTTCTAAAAATATGGTTACTCTTGGTCTGTTTAAATCGGGTAATACATCCACCGGAAGATTAACCAACGTAAATACGCCATACACCATGAGCAAAGCAGCCATTGAAACTACAAGCATCCGGTTCTTCAAGGAAAAAAGAATGAGTCTGTTCAGCATAAAATAAAATCTTTAATTGCCATTATACGATCTAAGGCAGAAGCATTATAAATCATAGCAGGCAGTATGCCCGCTATGATTTGGTACCCGTTTTAGTGTTGATGATCATGTCCATCTGCTGCAGGCTTATCCTTTACCATAAGGTCAAAAGAAGCCGATGCGGTTTTGTCCCCGGTTGTAAAAGTCACAATGGCCTTGTTGTACTTTTTGGCCTTGTCAAGGGTGTACATAAACCCTTCATTTCCACTTGGGGTTAATGTGATGGTTGAAGTTTTTCCGTCTGCCATTTGAATAACAGCTGTTCCTGTTACACCTTTATTCTTTATTGTTTTCTCATTAGCATCCAGCAAATAGGCCATTACCATACCGTCTTTTACACTTACTTCAATATGAAATCCCCCGGCCGACTTAACTGTTCCGCCATGTGGTGAACCATGTTTATGGTCGCCACCACTATGCTGTGCAAATGTTGTAAAAGTTGCTATCAGCAGTACTGTCATCAGAATTGTTATCTTTTTCATTGTTTTAAATTTTAATGTTTATACTTTTTTGTTTAAAAATTAGTGTTTCATTTCTTTCATGCCCTTACTATTATCGTTCATGTTTTTCATGTTAGCTGCTGTCCCTTCTGCTACATTCATTACAAAATCACTTGTATAAATTTTACCCTTGCTTTGAAATTGTATCCAGCCGCGATATACACCGGTTTTTTCAAACGTAGTATGTAAATCGAATTTTCCACCTTCTACGCTTGGGTGTACATGCAAATATTTTTTATCGGTAAGGCTTACTACTACCATGTGGGCTTTTGCTCCAAGGTAATCTTCTAAGGTTGTTACATCTACTTCTTTACCGTTTAGCATTACTACTCCATTAATGTGCATGGGCATATTAGTTAAAAATTTACCGCCCTCAGGAGTAAGTAAGACAGAAAATCCATCCCCGGCGGCGCTGGTTAGTCTATCTGCTCCATACACTTTTGCTGCTGGCACTGTACCTGCTACACTTACATTTAAATAGTCAACCGTATGATTGGCACCACTTGGCTTATAGTCAGCAAACAAAGTGTACTTGCCTGGAGCCGGAAATTTTTCTTTCACTGTGTAAGAACCATCTGCGTTGAGTTCAGGATGTATATGGTCAAACCAACTAAGGTCATCACTAACAACAATGAGGTG
>CAZTCS010000047.1:0-26999 GCA_964611995.1 uncultured Sediminibacterium sp.
GGGTGGTACACCATCACTCCGAAACACTGGTACACCTTACTCCGAAATATTCAGGTGACAATCTAATTGTTCATTCCCTGTTCTCCAATAATTCCATGTCAAGACTGGTTTGTTATGTTCTACTGGTGAGTATCTGTATAGACCAACTGGTTTCGACACTTTTGAACAGAGCCGGCTCGGTTATCTTATCCGATATTCTTATTTGCCTGGCTTTTCTTTTTCACTATATCTATCGTGCTTTTATTGAGTCTTTTCAGTTGTACACCACACACCTTGAGCCATCTTATTTTATCCGGTTATGGGTCATTGATAATGGGCTTAATATCCTGACTAATTTAATGATCACTGTAGCTTTTATATGCCACCGACACAAACCGACTTATTCTATTCTTTCCTCGCAGGCCTGACTGTTATTGCTGTCCTGTTTAGTGTATTTGCCCTTTCCATCTTCTATCATCTCCAGAAGAAGCGCAAGCAGTTAAGAGATAAATTATTCCAGGATGAATGCCTGATTGAAGCTGATAAGGCCAGGATAGCCAGGGATCTGCATGATGATCTGGGTTCACTACTGACCGGGCTGCAGTTTTCTTTTGCTGCGCTTGCTGAAAAGGACCGGAGTAATCTGTTGTTGTCGTCGTCAACTGAGCAGATCGGTGTTTCCATTCTGCGCCTTCGTGAGATTGCGCTGAACCTGTTGCCGAGGGAACTTGAAACAGAAGGGCTGAACGCTGCGATTGAAAGTTTTGTAGAGCGTATTAATTCGGTTAACCGGATTCAGGTTAACTATTTGCCCGTTGCAGGTATTGAAGCAATGGACAAACAAAAAGCGATGGTGTTATTCAGGGTGATACAGGAAATTATTAGCAACTCGATCAAACATTCAAAGGCCTCTATAATTGATATTGGCATTGTTCTGGATCATTCTCGTCTTATCCTTGAAATCAGTGATGACGGAACCGGGTTTGATTATGAGCGTTGCTTACAACAAAAGCATCATTCAGGGCTTAAGAATATTCAGTCCAGGATTGACATGCTGAATGGGATTATGATTGTTGAATCGAGCGGCGGCAGCGGTACGCATTATTTTATCACTATACCTTACCGACAACTTATCCATGCAAACAACTGGTAAAATAAAGATCGTCCTGGCGGATGATCATGAAGTATTTATTGAAGGCATGCTGCGCGTGTTTGACAACCATCCGGTGTATGAGATTGTTGATACGGTGCGGAATGGGCAGCAGTTGGTCAATAGTGTCCGGGCGAACCGCCCGGATGTGGTGCTGACGGATATCAGTATGCCGGGTGTCAATGGTATTGAAGCGATTCAGCAGATCAAGGTTTTTGCTCCGGATATGCTTTGTGTGGTGCTGACGAATTTTGATAGTGATCATTTGATTTTAAATGCGCTGGAGGCGGGCGCGTTCAGCTACGTGAACAAATCCATGCCAAAGGAGGTTATTTTCACCGCGCTTGAATCCTCTCTTGATGGTGTACCTCATTATTGCGACTCGACTTCTCAGCGGATCTTGCGCATGATACAGGCCAGTCATATCGGTAAGCCACAGAAGTATGAAGAACTATTCAACAGCAGCGAAAAGAAAATCATCTCCCTGATCGTGAAGGATATGATTATGAAGGATATTGCTGCTGAACTCTGTCTTGGTGACAGAACAGTAGAAAGGTATAAGGCAAAGATCAAAGAGAAAATGGGTGTCAAAACCAGGGCCGGGATCGTGGTGTATGCGATTCGAAATAAGCTGGTGATTCTGGATGATAGTGGTGTTTGACAGATTTGTGGGAATGCCGCCAGGCTTTCTGTAAAAGCCGCAATTTGCTTCGATCATTTTGAATGTATTTTCATATCGTCTTATTCCCCCTATAAGACGCAGTTGGTTTAGGGTGGGACGGGCATTAAGTTGGCCCGTCCCTTTTTTGTAACGTGAAAATAAAACTGCTGATGGATGAATTTTTTCAATATCTCTCTTCGCTGCACCCGCTTTCTGATGACATCCGGGCCGCGCTGATCGGGCGATGTCATCGGTTTAGTTTCCGGAAAAATGTTCCACTGCTCAGAACCGGTGATCCTTGTGACTGGATGGCTTTTATTGAAAAAGGGCTTGTGAAATGTTGTTACGATATATCCGGCGGACAGGAGCGTATCATCTGTTTTTTACGCACCGGTGAAATCACCTGTGCGACCAGTAGTTTTCATGCGCTGGCTCCATCCCGACTTTCTATTGTCGCCCTTGACGAGACTGTGATCCGCAAAATCAGCAGGGTAGAGGCGGAGGCGGTAGCTGACAAATTTCCTGTCTTTCATACGCATTTGCGCAAGATTACAGAGTTGCAATCTGCGCAACTGGAACAACACTACCTGCTACAAGCTGAATCGGCCAAAGAAAGGCTAGCCAGGCTTCCTGCGCTTTGCGGGTGGATGCTGAAAGATAAAAGAATCAAGCAGTATATGATTGCGGATTACTTAGGCGTGGATCGGGCGACGGTGAGCAGGTGGAAGCGGTAGGGGATTCCACTCATATATCCACAGGATCATATGGTGGTGTGGTTTTAGGGTTCTGGAGGAAGTCTATCAAGGATCAATTTATAGAGTTGATCTTGTGGGTGACACGGAGATTTTTATAAAATGTTGGTTATTGTCTACAAAAAGGTTCTATTTGTAGATAATAACCAACAAATGAAAACTAAAAAACAGGTGATTTTCCCGAAACACCAGCGTGTACTGGACCAACTGGGGGAAAATATCAAACTGGCGCGTAAGCGCAGGCACCTGACCACTATGCAGGTATCTGAAAGGGCAGGGATTGACCGATCGACGCTTTATGAGATTGAGAAAGGTAGTGCCAGTGTTTCATTGGGGGCTTATTTTAATACTTTACGCGTTTTGGGTTTGCAGGATGATTTTTTAAAACTGGCTGCTGATGATGAATTCGGTCGCAGACTGCAGGATCTGGATCTGCTTACTACTAAAAATCGAACCCGCGATCCCCGTCCTGAATAATCGAAGATTGATACTGGCATATCAATTATGATCATGGTTCAAATGGTTTATGGCATTTCAATTTGCCGATCATCCATTCTTTTACCGAGATTTTTGGAAATTAGTATTCAATTCCCCTATATTTATCCCGAAATTTTACTTAAAAGTGAAATAGTTCGGAGATATGGTCCTATTTTTGTACTCTATTTTATGTATAAGTGAAATATCAAATCGTCGAACTAGCAGCGCTTTCGGGAACAATGGCCACCGTTTACACTGTCCTTCTGGATGGTGATGAAACGAGCTTATTTGATTATTTTCTTAGTGAAAATGCGGAAAAATACCCGGACGAGGTGCAATCAATTTTGAAACGTTTACGTGAAATAGGAAGTTCAACCGGAGCAAGGGAAAAGTTCTTTAAACATGACGAAGGAATACCCGGGGACGGGGTTTGTGCGTTATATGATGATCCTGACAGCCATCTCAGGCTATACTGTATCCGTTATGGATCGGTAGCCATTATTTTGGGTGGCGGCGGTCCCAAAGAGGTAAGAGCCTGGCAGGATGACCCTAAACTGGAAATGGAAGCAAGGGAAATGATCGACTTATCTGCCAGTATTATTACCCGTATTTCTAACGGGGAACTTTCCTGGTCGTCCGATGGAGCTAAACTCCTAGGTGACTTAGCCTTCAACAATGATTCTGCTGATAGTGCAGAAGAAGAGGAAGGCAATTAATTTTAGGATAGCCTTGAATAAAGGCTCGTGATATATGAAAACCAAACTACAAGACAACATGACCAAAGAGAGAGCAGTCAGCAAGCACAGCAGTAAGATTCTTGGTGACCTTCTTGCCAAGATCACTCCAGTCAGCCAGTTTCAGACCAACACAAGGATGACAGTTGCCGCCAGAATTGATGATTTAATTATTGCAAGGGGATGGGGCAAAAGTGAACTGGCACAAAAACTGAACAAGAACCCTTCTGAGGTAACCAAGTGGCTTAGTGGTACACAAAATTTTACGCTCGATACTTTATCTGAGATTGCATTCATTATGCAAATTCCTGTTTCTGAGTTATTTGCTCCGATGCAGATACAAATTGTTGGCAGGATGCATGTAACAATAAAGGTTGAGATGGATCGTCCTGCTATACAATATCTGACAAGGTCTATCGGCGGAGAATTATGTGACATTGAAGGATATGAAAATGCGATTAATAAGAACTTGATGATCACTTCTTATTGTTACAATAGAGAACATTCCCGATTCTAATATGGACAACGAACAAAATATTACTTTAGAAGAAGCTACTTTTTCATTTAAGGGCATTGAATTATTGCGAGGCAGTTTGCATTACCCTCCACAGGTGAATACGCAACTCACGAATTTCACTTATGAGCTAGCTGTTGAAAACCAAATTGACTCGGTTCAAAAATTGATATTTGTCATTGTAAAGATCCGGATCAGTTGCAGTGAAAGCAAAGAGCCTGTCGGTGCATTGGACGTAAGTTGTATCTATGAAATTATCAATTTCCCAGACGTGATTAAGTTAAATCCTGATGGTAAATGGTCTGTACCTAAAACATTGTCCGATACGCTGAATTCAGTTTCGATTTCTACTACACGAGGGGTTATGTTCTCTACTTTTAAAGGCACTTTTCTGCATAATGCAATTCTTCCTATTATTGATCCTTCCGCATTGCATTTGGAAAAATAAAGTAACTGTTTATTAGTGGACGTATTTAATTATATAAAAACCTGTGCATACAGGTTTTTTTGTTTGATGTTAACACTATGCTTGTTAAAATCTCAGAAACTGCAATGCTTTATTTTTCTATGATCTCTTTGAATGAATAGTTTTGTTGTTATGCAAGCTGAAAAAGGGTTTATTAATTTACTTCGAGAAGCTATCCAACATAACAAAGGAGAGGTCTTCTTCGCGGATGATTTTTTGCATTTGGGTGAACTTTCTAAAATTCAACGCGGACTATCTTTATTAGTTAAACGACAGGAGATACGACGTATTAGCAGAGGCATATATTATTTGCCGATTATAGATGAATTGATTGGCCCTCTAGTTCCTTCGATTGATGATATTGTTCAAAAAATTGCTCAGCGAGATCAAATCATGATTAGACCTACCGGCGCAGATGCTCTCAATAGACTTGGATTTTCAACGCAAGTACCTATGCGTATTGTGTACCTTACGAGTGGGCCATCCAGGCAAATAAAAATTGGAAAAGGTTTCATCACATTAAAGCATCGAAATCCTAAATACATGGGTGCAAAAGATCCAATGGTTTATCTAATTATTCAAGCCCTTATTGAGATTGGTGACTATATTAAAAAAAATAAAAAACTTAAGGAGCATCTCGTCAAAATATTAAATCTTGTTCCATCTTATATTGTAAGACAGGATGCAGTTTTTGCTCCTGTATGGATCACCCGTTTGCTTCTTTCAACAATTAAACGGATTGAATTGAAAAATGAAACTCTCTCTAAATCATAATGACCTGATAAAAATGATTTCAGTGATCAAAGTCATTTTATATTTTTCTTCCTGTTGACGAGTGTCAATTAAGCCCCTTTCACGTGTAGGTAGTTTTGTGTTGTCAAGTTTCAGCATTTAAACTACTGATCATGAAAACAATTATCGCGATCTTTTTAGTCATCATCAACAGCCAGGGGCAAGCGCAAAATATCAGCCTGCAAATGGGGAAGAGTTTGTGGCCGGCGGATCATATTGCTTTGCGCTATGAACACTGGACCAATGGTGGGATCAATTTTTCCGGTGGTCTGTTTCACCAACGTTCCCATTACAAGCGACTGAACTATTCCTGTTACGGACTTGACCTCTTGGGAGAATATATCAGCAACCGGAATGCAGATCCCTTACCCTGGTTTGGGTTAAGACTGGGGGCGGGTGCGACCTGGCAGGTGCAACAAGAGCCCTGGCTTTATCAAAAACTTTCTTTTCGCGAACGCATGAACTACGGACTGCTTTCTGAAGTCAATCTCGACTGCAATATCACTGAACATTTTCGGCTGAGTCTTTTTGGACAGCAAAAATATTTTTTCCGAAAACAGATGGGCAGCTATGCTTTCTGTTTTGGTCTTGGCCTCGCTTACCGATTGAGTGCCTATTGATTTGTGTGAACTAAATCCTACTTACATGTCAGCTTTCAATTTTTTCCGGCGATGCCGGCTGGGGATGCTTTTGCTTTTTTTTCTGCCGATTTGTGTACGTGCGCAAAACACCAGCAATAATAATATCCTGATTTCCCTGATCAGTAAAACCTATGATTGTTCCACCGGACAATTAAGTGTCCGCTTCCATATCCGTAATATCGATGAGTTTGGCAATTATGGATTTTATAGAACCATCTGGAACATTGATCTTGGTAATAGCAGTGTAATCGGCAGACTGCTTCCGAGCGGTGATGGAGAAGCAAGTTTTACGGGTGCCTACACACCCGGTGATGAGATCATCTGTTCGGCAGAGGGTTATCGGGAGAATGAAGCACCACTCACGGAATTCCGGGATACCTATATTGTTTCTGCACCGCCGAAACCATCTATCCAGGTAACGGGTTCCACTCCACTCTGTAATGGTGCGTCCGCGACATTGAGCGTGACTGATCCTCTCTATAGTTATGTATGGTCAAATGGTGCGACAGGCAATTCCATTTCTGTGAACACGCAGGGTGCTTATAATGTCTATGCGATCAATGAATGCGGTGTGGCTTCGCCGGTGAGTGATCCGGTTTTTATTGCTACGGCTAGCACACCTGCTGCGCCGGTGATCGGCAGCAGCGGCGGCACACTGCTCTGCAATGGTGCTTCCACAACGTTCAGTGCCACGGTTACAGATGGTATCGTTCAATGGAGTAATGGTGCCAGCGGTGCATCTATGACCACGGCTGCGGCAGGTGCTTATTATGCATCCGCTACCAATGGTTGCGGCACGAGTGGTAACAGTAATGTGATTGTGATCAGCACGAATCAAACGCCGCTGCCACCCGTTGTGAGCAGTAGTAATGGCAGTTCACTTTGCAATGGTTCTTCTACCACGCTTTCTGCATCGCCGTCTTATGGCGGAACTATTAGCTGGAGTACCGGAGCCCTTGGAAACAGTATACAAGTGAACAGTCCCGGTAATTATTATGCGTATGAAACGAATAGCTGCGGCACGAGTGGAACCAGTAACGTGATGGCCATCACTACGGGTTCTGTGCCGTCAGCGCCCATGATCAGTTCTTCCAATGGAACCCTTCTCTGTAATGGTGCATCTACTGTGCTTACGGCTTCGGGATCTGGAATGATCAGCTGGAGCAACGGAGCTGTGGGTGTTTCCATTGGTGTGAGTAGTGCAGGAACTTATTATGCAGTGGCGACGAATGATTGCGGAACGAGTGGACAAAGTAATCCTATCGTTATCAGTACGTCATCCACTCCGGGTGCGCCTACGGTCAGTAATAGCAACGGCAATTTATTGTGTAATGGAGCGAGTACGGTTTTATCTACAACGCCTTCTTTTGGTGGTACGATTCTCTGGAGCAATGGAGCGGCGGGAAATTCGTTGACGGTAAGTGTGGCAGGCTCTTATTATGCTTATGAAAGCAATGGATGTGGTAGTGGCAATATCAGTAATGTATTTAATATACAAACTGCTACCACGCCTGCTGCGCCCACTATTACGCCGTCGGGTAGCCAGCAGTTGTGTAATGGGGAGTCGATTACACTGAATGCAACGGGCAATAATATTATCTGGTCAACAGGCGCGACCGGTCATTCGATCAGTACGAATACCGCGGGTAATTATTATGCGACGGATCGCAATAGTTGCGGTAACAGTATGCAGAGTAATCTGGTCAATCTTATAACTGTTGTATGTCCGACACCGCTACCCGGCAGTTCTTTCTTTGTTTGTCCGGGTGTATTGAAGACACTTGATGCGGGTGCGGGTTATGATAGCTATTCCTGGTCGAATGGTGCGACTACCCGAACGATTGAAGTCGGGCCCGGTACTTATACGGTGACGGTGAGTAAGCAGGGATGTTTTGCGACTTCTGCACCTGTGACCGTGGGTTACTATACGGTCAGTACGCCTACGGTTTCAACCTCGGGTGCGACCAGTTTTTGCGCGGGCGGAACTGTCACACTTTATTCCAGTGCAGCCAGTGCTTATGCATGGAATAATGGTTCAAGTGCCAGTTCTATTACTGTTAACAGCTCCGGTAATTATTTTGTTACTACGACAGATGCCAATGGATGTGCTGCCACTTCATCCGCTATCAATGTTACCGTACATCCATTGCCAATCGCTTCGATCACCGGCGGTGGTAATGCCTGTCTGAATGGAACGGCGCCGAGTGTGGTGTTTACGGGAAGCAATGGAACTGCACCTTATACTTTTAGTTACCGGATTAACGGAGGTGTTTTACAAACCGTATCAAGTGTTGGTAATAGTGTCAGTGTTGCTGTGCCGACAACGGTGTCGGGAAATTATACCTATACATTGGTGAGCGTGCAGGAGTCGGGGATTGGGGCCTGCAGCAATAGTGCGAGTGGTGCTGTTAGTGCTACTATTCAATCTTTGCCTTCTGCTACAATTACTGGCACGACGCAGGTTTGTGTGAACAGTGCTTCACCGATGGTGCAGTTTTCGGCGGCAGGTGGTCAATCACCTTATACTTTCAGTTATCGTATTAACGGTGGTGCTGTACAAACTATTAGTAGTGGGTCTGGTCATATTGCCACTATTCCAGTTCCTACGCAAACTGCAGGTGCATTCGTTTATTCGCTTGTCAGTGTACAGGAAGCGGGGTCGTGCATTGCATCCGCTTCGGGTAATGCGACGATTACTGTTCATGGACTTCCGACTGCAAGTATTACGGGTTCAGCGACGGTTTGTCAAAATGCGGCTTCGCCTGTTATTGTGTTCGCAGCAAGTGCCGGTATAGGCCCTTATGTTTTTTCTTATCGTGTGAATGGAGGAGCAGAGCAGACGATTACTACTGTGAGTGGTAGTTCTGTTAGTCTTGCGGTGCCAACATCGGTGGCTGGTGATTTTGTGTATGAACTTGTGCGTGTGCAGGAGTCGGGGATCGCGGCTTGTGCGAATGCGGCGAGTGGTTCGGTGACGGTGCGTGTTCAACCTTTGCCAGTCGGTAATATTTCAGGGGATGCTGTTGTTTGCTGGAACGCGTCATCACCACTAATTCAATTTAGTGGAACGGGTGGAACAGCTCCTTATACTTTTATGTATCGTGTGAATGACGGTAGTCCGCAAAGCATCAGCACGACTTCGGGTAATGGTGTGAGTCTGCAAGTTCCAACTCAGAATATCGGTAGTTATACTTATACGCTGATCAGTGTACAGGAGTCAAGTGGTAATTCCTGTTTGGCCAGTATCAATGCATCGGCGACGGTGGTCGTACATCCGCTGCCTACCGCGAGTATCAGCGGAACTGCAACGGTTTGTCAAAATAGGACTGCACCGCTTATCAGTTTTACCGGAGCGAATGGAACCGCACCTTACCTGTTTACCTATCGTATCAATAACGGAACGGATCTGACTATCAGCAGTGCAGGTAATACTGTTTCCATTCAGGCACCGACAACTATTACGGGCAGCTTTAGCTATCAATTGGTCAGTGTGCAGGATGCATCAGCAACAGCCTGTCAGCAAGCTGCGAGTGGAACGGCGGTGATTACTGTTCATCCGCAACCAACAAAACCGGTTCTCTCTACGATCAACAGTCATTTGTGTAATGGTGAAACCGGAGTGCTGCGCGTCAGCAATTATGTGGTCGGTCAGACTTATGCCTGGTTCAAAGATGGTGTGATGATCAGGACGACAACGGGTGATACGATCCAGGTGCAGGCTGCGGGCTCTTATACCGTGTCGGCGGTTTCTGTCAATGGATGCGTGGGTGCAGTCTTGTCAGATCCGCTGGTAATCACCTCGGGGACTGTTGGTAAGCCGATTATTACCGGATGGCTCAAAGTGTGTGAAGGTGGTAAAACATTACTTACAGCAAGTGTTGAAAAGGGTAGTGGTAGATACCGATGGGGATCACCACCTACCAGTCCCAGCTTATCGGAGGATTCCAGTTTTTTCGCTTATGCCGGACAGTATCGTTTATGGGTTAGTGCGCAGGGTTGCACTGACAGTGTGAATGCAGTTGTGATGAACAACGATACTGAGTTCCCGGCGGGCAGACTGATACTTTCTTCTGATTCGATTGGTTATGGTGAAGCGGTTACGATGCGGGCTGAGGTTAGCCACGCGGCTACTTATGTATGGGAGATCGGTGATGGAAGAGCTTATACGACAAGTGGTAATACAATGGTGCATCGATTTTACCAGGAGGGTAATGGTATTCCCATTCGGGTGCGTGCGATCAGTGCGCGTAACTGTTGGACGGATTTTACAGCACGCTTGAAAGTGGCAGCACGCGTGCCGGCCGTGATTCCCAATCATTCTTTTTCCGGACAGCTTCGTGACTGGAATGTATATCCGATTCCCTTTAGCCACTACTTACATGTTTCTGCGGTGCTGAAAAGAAATGAAACGGTTCGTATCGATCTGTTTGCTTCGGATGGCAGGTGGTTACAGCAATGGACATTCAAGGGACAAAAGGGTGATAATAATTTTCTGATCCAGGGGCTGGATCATCTGTTGAGCGGTGCCATCTATTATCTCAGCGCTTATTACAATCAACAAAAACATAGTGAACTCATCGTCAAACAATAAAATTATTTCTATGAAATCATTGATGGCTATTTTATTTTTTTTGCTGCTATTCTCTTGTAACAAAAAACAAGAACAGACAGGTGCCGGTGAAACCAATTTCCGGTTTTCCAGGGATACCATTTTTGTGCGGGAGAAAGATTATTTCAATATCAATCAAACCAATAACGGGCTATTCAGCATTTTCAGTCAACCGGCGGAACATCAGCTAAACATGAGTTATAATGAGCCGAGTGGGCGGGTGCGTTTTTATTACCGGGGCGCTCCGCTGGTGGATGGGCAGCCTTTTGTGGTGGCGGCGGACAGCAGCGCGCTATTTTGTGCGGCAGATACTGCGGGTATTTATACAGCTGATTTTTATCTGACGGACAGACTGGGGCGGGTGTTGCACCGACAACTGGTGGTTAAATGTATGACCAGCCCTAAACCCGTGGCGGGGCTTGTTTATAAGCCTTTGGGAAAAAGCCCGGACAATTTTCTTTACTATTTTATTGCGGGTTCGAGCAAGCAGCCTTATGGTGCGATTGTTTCCTATCATTTTCTAATCAACGGGCAACAACAAATTACCAGTACACCTTACCTGCAATGGTATTTCCACGACCGTGGGCAGCAGGAAGTTTTTTTTCATGTGGTGGATGATTTAGGTGTTTCATCTGATACGCTTCACTATTCAATTCTTGTACCATGAAAGCAATCCTGATCTTTTTATTTTTTCCCGTTATAGTCCTATCACAACCGATGCCTTTGCCTACCAGTTTTCATGTGTTGTCCATTCCCGGATCTGCGAGGGGATGGGCGATGGGCAATAGTGGTATTGCGTCATCGATAGAAAATCAATCACTCGTGTACAATGTTGCGAAAGCTGCTTTTACGCAGCACCGTCACCAGGGAAGTTTGCACTATATGCCATGGCTGCCGGGTGTTAACAGTGATGCAAGATTGAGACATGCGGGTTATCTCGGTTCGCTGGGCAGTGCTGCGATGGGCGTGAGTGTTCATTATTTGCATTTCGGAACGCTTGCGATCCGGGATGCGGGTGGTGCAACGCTGGGTTTGTATAAAGCGGGTGAATATAGTATCGCAGGCTCTTATGGCTTGCAGATTGGCAGCCAGGCATCTCTTGGAACGACGCTCCGCTATTTTGCGCAGGTGGTTCCGGGCGTGAACGCGAATAACCGCAGCAGTGTTTGTGGTGATATCAGTTATTACCAGTCCATTCCTTTAAGTGATGCATTACATACACTATCTATCGGTGCTGTTGTCAATAACCTGGGTGCGAATATTGATTTGCCGACTGCTGCGGGGGTTGGACTTTCTTATCAATCTCATTCACCGGATAATAATGCACTCGCAGTGACAGTGGAAGCCAGTAAGCTGTTGAAAGAGGATTGGCGTGGGACGCGTATTTCCTGCGGTGCTGAATACGGGGTTGCGGAGTCGTTCTTTATGCGCGGAGGTGTTCATCTTGAACATGTAACAAAGGGTAATCGCAAATTTTTCTCACTCGGTGCAGGGTATAAAGGATTTGTCAGTGATCAGAATTATGGGATCGATTTTTTTTACCTCATACCCTTTGGCAGACGGGGCGCGGTATCTCCCTTTCAAAACAGTTTTGGGTTCACCCTCTCTTTGAATATCGGTCATCTTGAATAATGGAAATGATCAACACGATTAGCTGGTTGCAGTTTTTCAGGACATTGGTGATTGTCTTTGGTATTTACTACCTGGTACTGCTGGTTTATTATAGAAAAGAATTATTGCAGTGGTGGAAGGAAAGAAAAAAGTGAGTCAGGCAACTGCAGTATGCATGTCCCGCTGTCGTGCAGG
Organism: uncultured Sediminibacterium sp.; assembly: GCA_964611995.1. Lineage (GTDB taxonomy): Bacteria > Bacteroidota > Bacteroidia > Chitinophagales > Chitinophagaceae > Sediminibacterium. The sequence continues at coordinate 12,582 of CAZTCS010000047.1, forward strand.
AAAACCAAGTGCATTCAATTTGGACAGCGGGCATGTTTTTAAAATGATGGTGAAATGAAAAAGTGTATCGATTGTATCATGAGGCGAAAAATGTTTTGGTTATTGGTGATGGTATTGTATTCAGTAACAGTTTTTGGACAGGATGTGAATGCGGGTTTACTGGAGGCGAATCAAAAAGTGAGAAGTTATTTCGCGGCGGGTACGCAACTACTCTATGCGGTAGGTGCTATCGTTGGACTGATTGGTGCTGTGAAAGTGTTTAATAAATGGAACGCTGGAGAACCTGATACGGGCAGGGTGGCGGCGGCATGGTTTGGTTCCTGTGTATTCCTCGTAGTAGTCACTACGGTTATCCGTGCATTCTTTGGTATCTGATGGGAAGGGCATTACCAATCGTTGATATAGCGGGTCAACAATATTTTATTGACCTGCGACTCTATGAGTTTCGTCATGTAGAAAATTTTATGAACCGGGTTTTTATCCATGATGACCTACAGGAAAGGGGCGACAAATTATACCTGCTCTACGATAAATTTCATCAATGTGTGTTTCGTGGAGGGCAGGCAGAGCTGGAACAACGAAAGGATAAAGAGATTGTGCTTGTTGAACTGCCCAGCCTGGAGAAACTGGACCCTGTTGGTTTTGAATGGCTCTGTGATAATCTGGAAGAGCATCAACGGTCACTGGATACAGTGCTGCAGTGGGCTCAGCGCATGATGCCGGTGCTTGAAGCGGCGCGCAGGGCGAAACAGGAAGCCAGGACGGTTAAACTTCAAAAGAAAAGATTAAGAAGCGGAAAAGCCAGACGTTTATGAACAGTGTTTATACTATCAACAAAGGTGTTCAACAACCGATTGTATTTAAAGGGTTGAAAGGACAGTGGATTAATTATCTGGCAAGTGGTCTGGTTGCATTGTTTTTGGGTTTTGTGTTTTGTTACCTGCTGGGTGTTCCGCTTGTTGTTTGCAGTTTGGGTTTGCTGGTGCTGGGCGTTGTTCTTTTTTATGTCATTTATCGGTGCAATCGCATCTATGGCAGAGATGGCTTTATGAAGCAATATGCAACGCGTCTTTTGCCCAAACATATCAAACAGGATCAATTTTTTATCGAATGAAATCTATCTCAGACATATTACCCCTTTATGGTGTGGAGCATGATATCCTGCTTTCCAAACGCGGTGATCTGACCATTGCTTACCGACTGGAACTGCCTGAGCTGTGTACGCTTTCGGTTTCAGATTATGAAACGCTTCATCAAAGCTGGTTAAAGCTGATCCGTCTTTTACCCGATGGTTGTCTGTTGCATAAACAGGACTGGTTTCTGGAAGAAAGGTTTGTCGGTGATTTTCAAGAGGCCCAGGGATTTCTAGGACAATCAAGTGAAAGACATTTTAATGAAAGGCCTTTTATTCAACATCACAGTTACCTGATGCTTACGATGCCAGCCCATACGCGCAGGCAGGTTAATTCACTTTATTCCTCACTCTTACAAAAACATTTTGTTCCGGCGGAAACGATGGATCCGGCTTTTGCACTCAGTTTTGAATCCGTTTGTTCACAGGCAGTTCGGCTATTGGCGGATAGCGGACTGGTCAAGTGCAGCAGGTTAAAGCAGGATGCATTGGTTCGTTTGGTAAATGAATATTTGAGTTTAGATACAGATGGTTTGCGGCGGGATCTAGATTTTCAGGATGGTGTGCGGGTGGGTGAGAAACACTGTGTGCTATACACAATCGGTGATACGGCGGCTCTGCCATCACACTGCGGACCCAGTATCCGCTTTGATCCGTATTCTACTGATACCAGCAAATTTCCAATCGGGTTTGTCAGTAGTTTTTGTCAATTACTGCCTGTTAATCATCTCTACCAGCAATTTATCAGAATAGAAAACCAGGGCGAGCTGGTGGAGCGTCTGGAGAAAAAAAGGTTGCGGCTTCAATCCCTGTCTGCTTATTCGCGGGAGAATGGTTTTGCGCGCGATGCGGTGAACCTTTTTTTGCAGGAAGCGGTGGCGGATCAGCGGCAAATTGTGAGTGCACATTTCCACCTGCTTGCGTGGACGGGTCAGGCAAGTGGTTTACAGGCTTTGCGGAATCAATGTCTAACTGCGATGTCTACTATTGATGCTTTTCCAAAACTGGAAACAGTGGGAGCACCGCAGCTTTATTGGGCGGGGATTCCGGGTAATGCGGCTGATCTTCCATCCAATGAAACTTTTCTCAATTTTTCAAACCAGGCGGCTTGTTTTTTGAATACAGAGACCGGCGCGTTAGCGAAAGGGCAGGGCTTTGGGATCAGGCTGGGTGACAGGGTTAGCGGGCGGCCCTTACTGGTGGATATTTCGGATGGACCAATGAAGCAGGGGATTATCGCTAACAGAAATAAAGTCATCATCAGTCCTTCCGGTGGTGGTAAATCCTTTACACTGAATCATATTGCCCGATCTTATCATGAACAGGGTACGCATATTGTGCTGATTGATATCGGTCATTCTTATCGTGGACTCTGTAGCATGGTGAACGGCACTTATTTTACTTATTCGGATGAACGCCCGCTTTGTTTTAATCCGTTCTTCCTGCCTGCGGGGGTTACTGCTGACGGCGAAAAAAAAGAAAGTATCAAAACATTGATCCTGGCACTCTGGAAAAAGGATGATGAGCATTTTACTCGCAGTGAATATGTGGCATTGTCGAATGCGGTGCAGGGTTACTATGAAAAGGAAATCGGGTTTCGTTGTTTTGATTCCTTCTATACCTTTCTGAGTACTGATTATTCGATGCAGATGAAGGCTGAAGTGATTAGCCCATCTGATTTTGATCTGAACAACCTGCTTTTTGTTTTACGACCTTATCACAAGGGTGGTGAATTTGATTACCTGTTAAACGGAAAGGAAAACCTTGATCTGCTGCATGAACGATTTATTGTTTTTGAACTGGACACGATCAAAGACCATCCGATCCTGCTGCCGGTGGTGACCATTATGATCATGGATGTATTTATTGCCAAGATGCGACAGTTGAAAGGGGAGCGCAAAATGCTGGTGATAGAGGAAGCCTGGAAAGCACTGATGCGAACCGGGATGGCAGAATTTATCAAATTCGTGTATAAGACCCTGCGTAAATATTATGGAGAAGCTATTGTGGTCACGCAGGAAGTGGAAGATATTTTATCCTCACCGATTGTCAAACAAACCATTATCGCCAATAGTGATTGTATGATCCTGATGGATCTGTCGCGTTATGAAAATAAATTCCAGGAAGTGCAGTCCATGCTGGGGTTGACGGAAAAGGAACGAACGATGGTTTTGTCACTGAATAAGGCGAATGATCCGGATAAAAAGTACAAGGAAGTTTTTATTTCCCTCGCTCATCGTCAAAGTAAAGTGTACCGGGTAGAAGTTTCTCCTGAAGAATATTATTGCTATACCACGGAAGAAAAAGAAAAACTGATGGTTACCAAAGCTGCTCATGAATGGGGGGGTATGGAAGCAGGTATTCAATCTATGGTTGCTCATCTTCAAAAATAATTGTCATGAAAAAGGTAGTGCTTGTTTTATTGCTGGTGTCTGTTTCGCATGTGAGCGTGAAGGCGCAAAGTATTGATCCGGTATCCTTACTGATTTCTAAATTGATTCGTGCGCTTGAACTACAGGTAAAAAAAATGCAGTACGCTACCATGGTATTGCAGCAGGCCCAGCAGGTGGCGGAGCGTGGGCTTTCCACGATTAAGATGCAGGAGATTGCGGATTGCCAGCGTAAGCAGCAGGATTTGTATGCGGGTTATTTTAAGGAACTGAGACATGTGAATCAGTGGGTGAAAAATTTAAAACAGGCTAAGCAGATCGGTGATCTGCAAGCCACACTTGAAAAAGCTGGCAGTTATTTATCTGCTGGTTCCAGACAGGCTTATATGCAGCAACTCGACAAAAGCCGTTTGTTGATGCAGTCTTTAAAGCAATTGTTGTCTTCCGATCAACTGGTCATGAAAGATGCAGACAGGTTGCTGTATGTTCAGCAATTACGAACTGCTATGAATGACTGTGTAGAGGAAGTTGAACGTCTTCAAAAAGCATATCTACAAGGTGTTGCATTGAAGGAAAGCAAGCAAAGGGATTTGCGCTATTTGTCCACTTTAATCAAGCAAAAATGAAACAGCTATTTGTTTTTATTTCTCTGCTGCTGGCGTTTCGCCAATTGGCGGCGCAATCACAGGAGTTAGAAACACTGAAGGTGGAAATGCAAAAGCTCGCACAGTTAAAACTGATGTTGAGCGAAATGAAAAATGGTTACCAGAGCCTTGTAAAAGGATACGATGCGATACGTGATATAGGCAAGACTAATTTTCAACTGCACCAGCAACAGTTTGACAAACTGCTCCAGGTTAGTCAGGAACTGCAACGTGATCCAGCGATCAGACAAATCCAGGTTTCTCATCAGCAGATTCAAACTACTGGTGTGACACTATTGCATGAGTTAAGGAAAACTCAGCTATTCAGACCCGATGAAATTTTTCAATTGGATGGACAATGTAGGCGCATCATCCAATCCTGTGAGGCGGATATGGAAGTGGTGGGTCGGGTACTCAGTCCCGGAAAATTCCGGATGAGTGATGGGGAGCGAAAAGAAGTCATCAATAGCATCAGTCAATCCATGGAGATCAATATGCTCAAACTGGATTCGTTGCGCATGAACTATTTGCGTACGCTTTCAGAGAGACAACAAAAAGCCAGGGATATCCAAAGTCTTAAACGATTGAATAAAATTCAGTAGACAGCATGAAAAAGTGGATCGGTCTATTCTTCCTCTGTTCGCCCCTGATGGTTGCGGCGCAGTCTATCTCCAATGGCACTTATATGCAATCCATTCTGGACAATTTATACCACCAGATGATGCCGATGTGTAAACAACTGATTGGGGCGGCGCGTGGTATAGCTGCGATAGCCACGCTTTGCTATATCGCTCTTCGGGTCTGGAAAAGTATTGCAGCGGCTGAACCAGTTGATCTGTATGGACTGCTTCGTCCTTTTGTGATCGGATTCTGTATCCTGATTTTTCCATCCGTGATTGTATTGCTCAATACCCTTCTGCAACCCACGGTAACCGGGACGGCATTGATGGTGAAGAATGCCAACCTGGCTATGGAAAAATATATCGCCATGCAGGAAAGCAATAATACGCTGCTTGAATCATTACATCCGGCGAACTGGATCCGAGATGGAATTAAAATGCTACTGGAATGGATATTTCAGGCGGCTGCACTGATCATTCATGTGATCCGCACTTTCTATTTGATTGTGCTTGCGATTATCGGCCCGATTGTTTTTGCGCTTTCGATTTTTGATGGTTTTCAGCACCTGTTAACCGTTTGGATGGCCAGGTATATCAATGTGTTTCTGTGGTTGCCGGTGGCGAACATCTTTGGAGCCATTATCGCTACGATCCAGGAACATATGGTGAACCCTTTGAGTACAGGTGTGCGTTATCCTGGCGTTTTTGTTGCTACTGACTGGGCTTATATCGCTTTTCTGCTGATTGGTATTGTCGGGTATTTCACGGTTCCTTCTGTTGCAGGTTATATCGTGCATGCGGGTGGCGGTAATGCACTGATGGATAAAGTTACCCGGCTTACTGTTGGCTCAGCACGCACAGCAACCAGTGCAGCAACGGGAGGTATGTCAGGGGATGCTTATGGAGGAGCGGCTAATAAAATGAACAATGGGATGAGTGAAGCGGGTGCCAGCAATGGTTATTTCAAAGATAAAATCGGGGGTAAATAATATGTTTCAACCTACTCAAAATATTGATACGGCTTTTCGTGCAATGCGGATGCTGATGTTGGTGGTTATCGTCGGATGTCTTTGTATCAGTCTGTATGCTCTGTACCAAAATGTGCAACTGTCTGCAAGGATGCAAGATCGTGTGTATGTGCTGGCGAATGGGAAGGCCATGGAAGTGGTAGCGAGTAGTCGTACAGAAAACCTGGAAGTGGAGGCGCGCGATCATGTGGCGATGTTTCATCACTGGTTCTTTACGCTTGATCCCGATGAGCAGGCGATCACCACCACTATTACCCGCGCCCTGTATATGGCGGATGGCTCCGCTAAAACCCAATATGATGACCTGGTAGAAACGGGTTATATCTCCGGTATTATTTCGGGCAATGTGAGCCAGCAAATACATATTGACAGTATCAGGGTCAATACAACTGCAGCACCTTACCAGTTTGCCTGTTATGCAAAAGTTCAGATACTTCGTTCTACCAGTCTTGTTACGCGATCCCTTGTTACACAGGGCTATCTGCGCAATGTGAGCAGAACAGATCATAATCCGCATGGTCTTTTGATAGAAAAATGGGATGTTATAGAGAATAAAGATTTAAAAGTTGAAGTGCGATGAAAAAGCGTAGAACAGTCCTCTTTTATGGTATGCTGCCTCTATTTGTGATACCCTTTATCAGTGGGTTTTTCTGGCTGATGGGTGGTGGCAGTCCCTCCGGTAAAGCGAATGCGGCAACTGGATTAAATTTTAAGTTGCCATCGGCCAGGGTCGAAAAAGACAGTATGAGGAATAAACTTTCCTTTTATGAGCAGGCGGGTATGGATTCGCTTAAAAGGGAAGAAGCCTTACGGAATGATCCGAATATTTTAAAAAGTTCCGAGCCTGTTCCCGAATTGACATTTGAGGACTATACTCCTGTCGAGGAAAAATATTCTCCCCGAAAAACATCGGTGCCAGTGGATGAAACTGTTGATGAGGCCATCGATCATTCTGTGAACCATTCAAAAAAAGTTCTTGTACCTGATCCAGAACTGGAAGCCATCAATCAAACCATTGAAAAATTAGCAGCCTTACAAAGGCCCGATATCAGTGTGGAGAAAAAATCAGTGGTAAAGGAATCAGCATTTAGTGTCAGTGGCAAACCGATGCAGGACGAAAGTTATTTTGGTAAGCGCATGGTTTTACCGTCAAATGGCTTTTTAAGCGATCAGCTGGAAAATGAGTCTGTTCAACATTCATTTGGTGCGAGGGTTCCATTCAGACAGGTTTTACAATCCGGGTCGGCCATGCAATTATTACTGAACCAACCACTCTATATAGCAGGTGTAATCATTCCTTCCGGGCATTTATTACATGGCATTGCTTCGATACAACAGGAACGCTTACAGGTATTGATTCCCTCTATTCGTATTGACAAAAAAATATTGCCTGTTTCACTGTCGGTGTATGATCTCGATGGAATCGAAGGTATTTATATACCCGGATCAGCACCAAGGGAAATACTTAGATCTGCAGCAGATCAATCCATTCAATCGGTCAATGTTCTCTCACTTGATCCATCTATCAAGACACAGGCTGCTATGGCCGGAATCGGTGCGGCTAAAAACCTGTTATTAAGAAAAGTTAAAAACCTGCAGGTGACTGTTGAAGCCGGTTACCAGGTTTTATTGCGGGATACAAAAGAGCAATAGTTATGAGAAAAGGAATTGTGGTGCTTTTGTTTTTTTTCTGGTTTGGTGCGAAGGCCCAGCAGGCTGACAGCGTCCGGTATATTGCTGTTTCGTCCAATAAAACGACGAGCGTGATATTCCCTTCCACCATTATTTCCATTGACCGGGGAAGTGAACGAATTGTTGTGCAAAAATCTATCCATAATATTCTGCGGGTGAAAGCTGATTCCGTTTTCACTGATACCACCAGTCTTACTGTGATCACTTCAGACGGAAAACTCTATGCATTTCTGGTTCATTTTTCTGTTGTGTCTTCTGATCTTACCATTCATTTAAGTAAGGGTGCGCAAATACATAAGGATACTTTTCTTCTGGCGTTGTCGCAAAGGGTGCAGCAGGCGAAAAATTTATTGCATGGGATTGGGAATACCGAAGGGGGCGTGCGCGCTTCTATACTGGGGATCTACGCAACGGGCGAACTGATCATTTGTAAACTGAAGCTGGAAAACAATTCTTCTCTTTCTTATGAAATTGGCGGTGTGCGTGTTTACTCAAAGGAGCGTATCACCGCCAAGCGTCGATCGTCTCAGGAGCGGGGCGTGGAACCACTGCTATCACTTTCCCAGCAAACCATTGTGCGGGAAAAAGGTGTGCTTGTATTTACACTCATCATTCCCAAACCGTCACTGACCAACGCAAGGTCGCTTCGGATTGATATTGCTGAAAAGGATGGTGAAAGAAATCATTCGCTCTCCATTGTCAACAGGTACCTGGTGAATGCCATTCTGATTCATTAAAACAATTTCCATGCACATTCAATTCAGTGAGTTGCCAGCAGTGGTGAATACTTTGCAACGTTTTGCGGAAGAGGGTAAAGCATTTGTAGCCATTCACCTGAATGTCGATCAACTCTCCGTGGCTGATTTGCATGCTTTCGAACATCAAGATATTGGGGAGCGATTTGTCGAGTTCAACGAAACGCAATCAAAGGAAGTGTACCTGTTTCGAACTTCGGCTGTTCATGATATGATTCAGGAATTTGCTCGGCAAAGACTGGTTATGAAACCTGATGCAACAAGCACATTTTTAGCATTAAGGGATCAGTATGAAATGAATCTTCGTGAACGGATGGGTGATGCTTTTAATCAATTTGTGTATGAACTCGATAAGGTTGACTGGAGCCGAATTGATTATAAAAGAGGGCAGCAAAATTTTGACAATATCGAATCTAAAATAGCCTACAACAGGATTGACTGGCTCATCGACCAGCTCTCCCTTTTTTGTCTCACTCATCTTTCAGGCAAAGAAATTATGGCAGATATATTATACGGTTATTGGCATCAAACACCTATGGAGGTGCACATGAACCCTGTCCTCACCGGGCAATATGCTACCGATCAAATAAAAGCCTACAAAGCATTGCCGGAAGAAAGTACTGCCACACTCAAAGAAAAAGAGGGGGATTCCTATTTACAAACTAATAACAAACAAAATAATACAAACATGAACGCAGAAAATTTGGAATACCTGCAAAAGCAAATGCTTTATTCAGGTTTTGGGGAGGGTTTGAACACTCAATTGGAAAAAAAACTGAAAGAGGGGCATCCTGATTTTCGGATACAGGCCAGCCATGAGTTTGGGCGTGATACAATGGAGGCTGTACTTTATTTTTCCCGGTCGAAGCAGGATGGAAGCGATAAGTATTTTTTCAATAAATACGATGCCACGCTAAATAATGACCATGGAAAATTTCAGCAAACTTTTTTTATCAATAACAAAGGGCAGAGCATCACATTCCGGGAAGCCTGTAATCTGCTGAATGGCAGAAGTGTGTACAAGGAGTTAACGCCCAAGGAGGGCGCGCGCTACAAGGCTTGGGTTAAACTGGATTTCAGCAAGCGGGATGAATTCAACAATGCCAAGCTGAATATTTTCAATGAAAAGTATGGCTTTGATTTAAAGGAGGCACTGTCGCGCATTCCACTTAAAGAACTGGGCGACCCTGATAGGATGGCGGCACTCTTTACTTCCTTACAGCGCGGTGATATGGCACAGGCAACCATGGTGAAACCAGAAAAAGAAATGGCTGTACAAATTGCTGCTGATCCCAAGTTTAAAACGATCCGGATGTTTGATAAAGAAGGTACAAAATTGTATGTGCCTGCACCTAAAGAGGAAGTGCAGTATGGCAAGGCTCCTGTGGACGAGAAGCGTGTAGAAAAGGGGGCAGTGTTGGAGGTGGGTGAACCGCTGAACGCGGGTTACCAACAAAAAAACGACAAAGGCCTTCCACTATCCGAAAATAATGGATCAAAAGCTAAGCGCCACAACCGAGGTGAAGTTCAACCCAGGCAAGGAGTTAAACTCAATAAAAACAGAACCGGTAAGAGTAAATCAAGAAATATTGGATAAAAGGAAGTGCTATGAATCGTAAAAATATGGATATGCTTGCGGGAAGACTTCGGCAGCTTGGGTTTTCAGAAGACATTCAATACAGGTTATTGGCCAATGTATGTTTTGCACCCGCACATTTTGAAATAGAACATCAAATGTTGGTTGGAGCAGACAGATGCAAATTCAGCGTTCATTGTGTGCGTGGCGATCAGGATTTATATGATGCTGTATATTTTATCGCAAGTCTGCGCAAGCTCCCTGAAACGCCTTCAGACCTATCAGGAATAGATGCATCGATGCACAAGATTGACTGGCAGGCATTGTATCAGGGAAAAGAAGGTTTGGTGTTAGGCGATCCTGTTCAGGACACATATATTATTGCTGATCTATTGCAGGAGGCCATCAATTTTGATAAGGATGGGTTGGTGCGATATAAGCATTGGTCCGGAACATCCCTGGAGGAAATGGTTCCAAATCTCGGCTACCTGAAAACTCAGTTTGAAATCAGTCAGCGGTTTTACCTGATTGATCAGCAATCACCCATCAATTTTGGAGACGCCATGCGTTTTTTGCAAAGCCGGTGGCTGGAGCGAAGGATGAACGCTGATAGAAAACTGTTATTGAAAAGCAATAGCGGAAGACAGGGTGGTCATCTGCTAAAGAAACGGCTTCGCCATAACCGTCGTCTAAATACCAACAATTCATGAATGGGGATTTTAAACTGCAGGATTTTTTCTCAGTAGTTTCTGAGGACGTTAGGATTACTGTTGCTCATATCAGTCTATACCTTGCGCTGGTGAGTGAATGGCAGGCTCAGGGACGCCCTATTCGAATACCGGTGGACAGAACCAGGCTGATGTGTCTCGCTAAGATCAACGCCCGGCAGACCTATGATAAATGCATGCATGATCTTCATGCTTTTCGCTATGTCAATTATCTGCCCAAAAGAGCGAAGGGTGAAAGTTGGTTAGAGTTAAGGCGGTTGTTGTAGACTTTCTTTTGAGTTTTTCTGGAAATAAAAGCCGGTGATTTTTTGCCGGTTTTTTTGTGAGTATGAAAAGTGAATTTTATGGGAAACTTTACCTACATGACCCCCGAAAAGGTTATGGAAATTTTAGCTAAAAATGGTAATTTTGTTACCTTATCCGAGGCGGAGATAATTCTATCATTCCTTGCCAATTTGGCCTCTATTTCTTTACATCAAATCGTAGAAAATGAGGGCAGATTTATACATCCGGGTGAGCACGGATGAGCAAGCAGAAAAAGGATATTCCCAAAGAGATCAGGAAGATAGATTGCGTAAGTATTGCGCCTACAAGAAAATTCAGATCCGTGACGTTATTTACGAGGATTTTTCTGCCAAGACATTTCTGAGACCAGCGTGGAAAAAGATATTGGAATCCTACCGATCCAAACGTGGGCAAGTCCAACAGATTTTATTTACCAAATGGGATCGTTTCAGCAGAAATGCAGCGGATGCTTTCCAGATGATTAATCTTCTTCGCAAATTAGGTGTTGAACCCAGTGCTATTGAACAACCCTTAGACCTTGATATTCCTGAAAACAAGATCATGTTGGGCATTTACCTGACAGCTCCTGAAGTAGAAAATGACAGACGTTCATTAAATGTTCGTTATGGTATGCGAAGGGCAGTTAAAGAAGGTAGGTATATGAATGGAGCTCCAATAGGATATCTTAACAGAACCACACCGGAAGGGAAAAAATACATAGCTGTCGATCCTCCAAAAGCTGAAATTATTAAATGGGCATTTGAAACGATTGTAGACCGTCAGCTCCACATTGAAGAAGTGTATAGGTTAGCGAAAGAAAGAGGTCTGAGCTGTGGTAAGAATCATTTCTGGAACGTGGTACGGAACCCAGCCTATTGCGGGAAGATTTTTCTACGGGGCTACAAGGATGAGCCGGATTGTATTGTAAAGGGTAATCATGAGCCTATTATTTCTGAGAAACTTTTTATTGATGTTCAGGATAGATTAAACGGGATCAAGCGGGTTAGAAAAACCAGTGCAGAAACTCCTGAGAGATTTTTCCTACGTGGATTTTTAGAGTGTCCCCGTTGCGGAAAAAGCCTGACTGCCAGCTCGTCAAAGGGCAGGTCATCCTATAGCCATTACTACCATTGTAATAGTAATTGTGGAATAAGATTTAAGGCACTGCAGGTGAATGAAAAGTTCGGATTTGAATTAAGAAAGTTCATTCCCAAGCCAGGAATGGCAGACATCTATGCTGAAGTGGTCAATGACCTGTTTAAAAAAAATGCATCTTCAAATAATATTGAGATACAAAAATTGAATACCCGTGTTTCGGAATTACAGGATCAGATAAATAAGGCAAGAGGCAAATTTATTATTGACGAAATTGATAAGACAGATTACCACGAAGTAAGGAAAGGGTGTGAAATTGAAATAGAACGACTGGAAGCTGAAATTTTCGAGCTTTCCAAGAAACGGATTAATATCAGTGATCAAATACGAAAAGCGATTCATAACCTGTCTAATTTGAATGAGATTTTTGAGAATGGAACTGTTTCTAACCGCAGAAAGGTCGTTGGTTCGATATTTCCTGAAAAATTGGTTTTTGAAGGTTCGGATTTTCGAACCACAAAAGTGAACGAAGCTGTTCAGCTAATATTCAATATGGGAGAGGGTTTTGGGCAAAAAAAAAGTGGACAAACCGATAAGAAAATCGATTTATCCACTTGGGTGAACCGGATTGGATTCGAACCAATGACCTACTGCTTAGAAGGCAGTTGCTCTATCCAGCTGAGCTACCGGTCCGGTGCTTTTGATTCCTAGTTGCTTCCGCCTGAGGCGGACTGAGCTACTATTTCATTCGCTTTTGATTACCAGTTGCTTCCGCCTGAGGCGGACTGAGCTACTGGCTCCATTCCAGAGGCGCAAAATAAGGGAAAATTTGGCACTTCGTCAAATGATTTGGCATTCTCTTTTCGATACGGCAAAACCACCTTACTTTGCGGCAAAGGATTGCTTTCATGAGTTATAATTACCTTCCACTAGATCAAAAATGGCTGCATTTCAGCCAGGTGAAGAACCTTTTAGACTTTAACCAGCATATTTCCATCACTTTCGATGCACATGAACGAATATTGGCCTGCCGGGAATATCTCGATAGTAAAATGGCCGAAAAAGACCGTTCCTATTATGGTATTAATACCGGTTTTGGCTTTCTCCAGAATGTAAAAATAGATGCAGACCAGATAGGTCAGTTACAGTATAACCTGCTCGTCTCACACGCCTGTGGCCTCGGTGAAGAAGTTCCCCATGATATTGTGAAACTGATGCTGATGCTTAAAATAAAATCGCTCAGTTATGGCCATAGTGGGGTACAGATTGATACGGTAAAACGACTCATGGAAATGTATAACAACGATGTGCTGCCAGTTATCTATACCCAGGGATCACTCGGTGCATCAGGTGACCTGGCTCCATTAAGTCATTTAAGTCTTCCATTGATAGGGTTAGGTGAAGTGTACCTGAAAGGGGAACGTATGAAGGTAACTAAGGCACTCGAACAGCTAAATTGGAAACCAATTCAATTACAAAGCAAGGAAGGATTGGCCCTTATAAATGGGACGCAATTTATGAGTGCGTACGGAATGTATTGTCTCAAAAAGGCCGAACACCTGTTGGCAATGGCCGATCTGATCAGTGCTGTTTCATTTGATGCTTTTGCCTGTACAACTGAACCGCTTAATGAGCGGATTCATGCCATTCGTGCACACGATGGGCAGGTAGATACTGCCAGTAAATTGCGCAATTATCTCGCAGATAGCGAAATAGCACAACTAAAAAAAGAACAGGTTCAGGATCCATACTCATTTCGTTGTATTCCTCAGGTGCACGGTGCTTCCAAAGATGCTTTTAAACATATTTTGTCGGTCTTTCTCCGTGAAATAAACTCCGTAACAGATAATCCCAATATTTTCCCCGAAGAAGATATGATACTCAGCGGGGGTAATTTCCACGGACAACCACTCGCATTATCGCTCGATTACCTGGCCATTGCTATGAGTGAAATAGGCAATATCGCTGAAAGACGCACGTATCAGTTGATCAGTGGACAGCGTGGGTTACCGTTGTTCCTGGTTAAAGACCCAGGACTGCATTCCGGATTTATGATTCCACAGTACACTGCTGCTGGTATTGTAAGTGAAAACAAACAACTCTGTACCCCGGCATCCGTAGATAGCATATCTTCTTCCAATAACCAGGAAGATCATGTGAGCATGGGCGCCAATGCTGCTACCAAATGTTATAGGGTAATTCAGAATGTTGAAAAACTATTGGCGATAGAACTGCTCAGTGCTGCCCAGGCCCTGGATTTCCGACGTCCTCAAAAAAGTAGTACTGCTGTAGAAAAGATAGTACGGGCCTTCCGTGAAAAAGTAAGTTTTAATGAACAGGATCGCGTTTTGCATGATGATATGAAGATGGCAATCGATTTTGTAAATAGTTATTGCGTATAGGCAGAAAGGTATTTTAGCCACAGATTCCCCCCTACCCCGGACTTAAGTCCGGGGTAGGGGGGAATCTGTGG
>CAZTCS010000048.1:0-10042 GCA_964611995.1 uncultured Sediminibacterium sp.
CATTTGATTGCAGCGTTGCATGATTGTAAAAATAGAAAAAATAAACATAAATTTCCAAGCCTATTGCCTTTTATTTGGCAATCAACTATCTTAAAAGACGATAACCAGGTATAAAAAACTTAAAATCAGTTAGTTATGGCGGGTATTTTGGTAGAATTACTGATATCCTTACTACTATTAAAACTAATTGAAAAAAAAGGACTTTCTGTACTTGGTTTACTACCAACTTTAAAAAGAATACAACAGTTTTTTATCGGACTATTCATCGCTATAACACTTGCCTCTATTTTTCATATAACCAGATCAGCACTTACCGGAATATCCTGGAAATATAATGAAACATACTCTTTCAATGAGTTTGGCAAAGGCCTTTGGTGGATGTTACGTTCAGTACTCTATGAAGAACTAATTTTCCGGGGAGCGTTGTTATATATTGCTCTAAAGAGACTTGGAACTACCAAAGGATTTTGGTTATCGGTGATTGCATTTGGAGTATACCATTGGTTTTCCTTCAATGCATGGAGCCATCCCATTCAAATGATTTTTATTTTCCTCATTACAGCAGCAGCAGGTTGGATGTATGCATACGCTTTTATGAAAACCAATTCATTGTTTCTACCAATCGGTTTACACCTTGGGTGGAACACAGTGGGAAGCATTGTTTTTTCAGATGGTTCAATAGGAAAGCATCTCTTGATACCAATTACAGAAAATAGCGCGCAACAAAATAATATATTGAGCAGTGTATTTATGGTGCTTTACCAGATATTAATTCCTGCATTTTTCACCTGGCTTTATGTAAGAAAGATGAAAGGGGATAAGGCTGCTAGCTTCTAGCCTCTAGCTGCGAGCCTTGAATGGTGGTCATTATAGGATTTCTGCTATTGATGGAATAAATTAAGGGGGTATAATTTATAATGAGCTGGTTAAATAAATATTTGATTGCACTACCTGGTATTAATAGAACGCAGATTATCATGATTTTCAAGATCTATCATGATAAATCTTGAAAATCATGATAATCTGCGTTCCATCATACGCACACCTACTGTTCGCGGTCAAATTTCCCCATACAGCAATGGCTAGCAACCCAAAAATTACTAAACACTAATCCCTAATTTATCCAATACTATTTTTGCCATCAGGTAATACGACTCATTACTGTAACCAGCAATATGCGGTGTAATTAATACGTTCGGTTGATTTAGTAACCAATCGAGTTCTGCTTTTTCAGCCTCAGTATAGGTTTCTAGTTTTTCATTTTCAAGCACATCAAGTGCGGCAGCTTTTATTTTTCCACTTTTAAGGGCTTGTATCAATGCTTTTGTATGGGTAACTTTTCCACGGCAGGTACTCAAAAAATAAGGTTGCCTTTCGAGTCCATTAAAAAAAACATCGTTAGCATAGTGGAGGGTGGTTTCATTTAATGGAAGATGCAGGCTCACCACATCGGCATATCGCTGTATTTGTTCCACTCCAGCTTCTCTCACCAACCCATTTGCAAAATCAGTTTTGTGCGTATCATTGGCAATTATGGTAACGCCAAATGAACTTAATTTTTGGGCAAATGCTGCACCTGTATTTCCGTAGCCAATAATACCCACTGTTTTTCCAGTTAGTTCATCACCACGATTGGCATCTCTGATCCATTTACCCGCTTTCACTTCCAGGTAACTACTGTTTATGCGGTTCATCATACTAAGCAACATTCCCAATGCCTGTTCTGCAACGGCATTTCTATTACCTTCCGGACTGCTCTCACATTGTACCCCTTTTTGCCTTGCGTAGTTTACATCTATCTTTTCCATGCCACTGCCTAAGCGTCCGATCCATTTTAGTGTGCTTGCTTTATCTATTAAGGCAGCATCTATTTCAATCCTTGTAGTTACAATTAGCCCGGTACAATCAGCAATCTGCTCAGACAATGTTTCATAACCAATTGAGGGGTCATATACGCACTGATACCCTGCCTTCTCTAATCTTTCAATCAGATAAGGATGAACTTTCGCCGTAATAATCACCTTACCAACTCCCATACAGTTTCCCCTTATTTAGTATTCTTTATTTCTTATTCGTTATTTATTATTCTTTATTTCTTATTCCTCATTTCTTTTACTTCATCCTAAATGTCAGCGCTGCAAAATCAGCTACGCTCAACTGTTCAGCTCTTTTAGTAAACAATTCTTCCTGCAAAACAGTTGCATCAAACATTCCTTTTAACGGATTCCTTAACATTTTTCTTCTTTGATTGAATGCCGCTTTCACCAACACAAAAAAAGCTCTTTCACTTTTCATATCACAAACAGTTGCCCTTCTCGTAAGTTTTATAACTCCACTCATTACTTTAGGAGGTGGATTGAAGGCATTTTGTGGCACATCAAATAAATATTCTACTTCATAAAATGCCTGAACCAGCACACTTAGTATGCCGTATTCCTTAGTTCCGGATTTAGAGGCAATTCGCTCTGCTACTTCTTTCTGAAACATCCCTATCATAACAGGCACCTGCTGCTTCCATTCTAATATGCGAAACAATATTTGGGATGAAATATTATATGGAAAATTACCCACTACTGTAAACTGTCCTTCGAATGGTGGTGCTACATCCAAAATACTTTCATGTATAATTTTTCCTTTTATGGAGGGATAAGTATGTTCGAGATAGGATACTTTCTCATCATCAAGTTCAACAGCTTTAAAATCTATTGCCGAAAGCTCCAATATGTATTTGGTTAAAGCGCCTCCACCCGGACCTACTTCCACCAACTGTGAAAAAATATCCTGCTTCAAGGCATCCACAATCCTATGACAAACCGTTTCATCTTTTAGAAAATGCTGTCCGAGTGATTTTTTGAGGGTATATTCCATTGGCACAAAAGTACGGCTATATGGCAGATCGCAGATCGCAGATGGCTGATTTCTGATCTCTGATGTCGGATTTGTGAAATCAGTGCTTGTTGGCTGATGTATGATTTCGGATCGCGGATGTCGGATTTGTGAATATAGTGCTTAGTATAAGCAATATGCTATGGTCTATGGAACATGGTCCATGGTCCATTAGCTAGCTGCTCGAATTATCCGTATTTTTACCCCCTAAAGCTTTCCCGATGAATGAAATGCAAAAACCGGTAATTGGTTTCTCCTGTGGCGACCTGAATGGTATTGGAATGGAATTGATCCTGAAAACCCTGGGTGATCATCGTTTACTGGATATCTGCACCCCCGTGGTATTTGCCAGCAATAAAAGCATCAACTTTTACAAGAAAAGTCTGCCAGATATCAATTTTAACTATACAAGCGGAAAAGACTTTAACCGACTTAATCCCAAACAGGTGAATATTTATCCTTGTTGGGAAGAAGAAATTGCCATTACACCTGGACAACTCAATGAAACCGGAGGGAAATATGCATTGATTTCTTTACAAGAAGCTGCACAAGCACTAAAAGCAGGTCAGATTGATGGTTTAGTAACCGCACCCATCCACAAAAAAAATATACAGTCTGCCGAATTTAATTACAGCGGCCATACCCCTTATCTGAAACATCTTTTCGGCGTAAGCGATGTATTGATGTTTATGGTTGCAGAAAATATTCGGGTAGGACTGGTTACCGAACACGTAACAGTTTCCGATGTGGCGAAACATATTACGAAGGATGGCATTCTCAGCAAACTGAAAATTATGCATAATAGTTTGCAGAAAGATTTTGGCATAGATAAACCGAAGATTGCCGTACTAGGACTTAACCCCCATGCAGGTGATGAAGGTTTGATTGGGAGTGAAGAAGAAACCATCATCAAACCAGCCATCAAAGAAGCCAAACACAATATGCTTGTTTTTGGACCTTACAGCGCTGATGCATTTTTTGCACGGGGACAACATGAAAAATTTGATGGTGTACTTGCGATGTACCACGACCAGGGCTTGATTCCTTTTAAATCACTCGCTATAGGAGAAGGAGTTAACTATACAGCAGGGTTAAATGCGGTTCGTACCAGTCCAGACCATGGAACAGCTTTCGATATTGCCGGTAAAGGAAAGGCAGACCATGCTTCATTCCTTGCAGCAACATTTGAATGTATTGAAATCATCCGTATGAGACTAGGTTATGCTGAAATGCGCCAAAATCCACTTCGCAAAATGAGTGCAAGAATGCTTGCCAATGCGGTGGATGAAAAAATTGAAGAAACAGAATAAGCGCATGGAACTTTACCATATTTCCAATGATATATTATCGGTAAGCGTCAGCACCCTGGGAGCTGAACTTCAAAGTATTCAACATAAGGAAACATCGCTGGAATACATGTGGTCGGGTAATCCCGATTATTGGGGTAAAAAAAGCCCTGTACTATTCCCAATTGTTGGAGGATTAAAAAGCAACACCTATCACTACAAGGAAAGCGCGTATAAACTAAACCGACATGGCTTTGCAAGGGAACGAGTTTTTAAACTAACTCACCAATCTGCGGATACTTTACAATTTTATTTGCAGGATGATCCTACAACATTATTGGTTTACCCTTTTCCGTTTTCCTTCACCATAACCTATCGGCTGGAAGGAAATAAGATTCACGTTATTTATGAGGTGATTAATACTGGTGATGAAGAAATGTATTTTTCTGTTGGAGCTCATCCGGCATTTGCAGTACCCTTTGTATCAGGAACCAATTTTGAAGATTATTACTTACAGTTTAATCAAAAAGAAACTACTGGCATTTGGCCATTAACTAAAGATGGCTTGATACACGAGGCCGCTAACCCATTTTTTAATGACAATAATCAAATCGCATTACATAAACCTTTGTTTCATGGGGATGCTTTGGTATTTAAGTCTTTAAAAAGTACTGCTATTGCAATTCTTTCTGAGAAGCATTCACACGGATTATCTCTTGAATACCATGGGTTTCCTTATATGGGAATCTGGAGCTCGAAAGATGCTGATTTTGTTTGTATAGAGCCCTGGTGCGGAATAGCTGATCATGTTAATGCTTCCGGGAACATTGAGACAAAGGAAGGCATTAATAAATTAAACCCCACTGAGCATTTTCAACGTAGCTGGTCTGTTTCCCTGTTTTAATTATTTGAAAACCGTATCTGCTATACCCTTATTTATAGCATATCCTGTATAGGTAATTTCTACTCTTCCTTTTCTGTTTTTCAATTTTTGCTCTTCAGAAACAGGCTTTTCGTTGTCTTCGAATTCAAGGGTTAATCCTTTGGGAAGTTTGTAATTCTTTGTGTTAAAGCAAAATATCACTTTATCCGGCAAGCCATAAGTAGCAAATTTACCATAGTTCATTTCTATCTCATAAGTACCGTTTTCTTTAGTAGTGGTAATCGCTTTTTTAATCAGTAGATTGGCTTCATCAATATACATGGTTGTAAGCACTATTTCGCTGTTATCGTTTGTTGGCAGCATTTTTACAATAGTTGTTTTAACCCCGCCAACAACTGCTTCTCCTGCTGAAAGTGCAACAAACTCGTCGGTAGTAACCAATGAATTCATGTTAACAGAAACACCCCCTTTTGGCAATAAGGATATACCACCATCCTTTTTCAGTTTGAATTTATTCGGCTTCTTATAAAATATTTTTACTTTACCAATGGGGGCTTTAATAAAAGCCACATTGGTTTTCATTTTACCATCGGCTTCATAATCGTTCACAAGGTCTAACTTGGCTTTCACTTTCATAATCAGTGCAGTTGCATCTTGGGCACTCGCCGTGAATAATGAATAGTGAATAGTGAATAGTAACGTAATGAATTTTAGCATGATCCTTGTTTTAACTTAATACATCTTTTCTTCTAAATATTAGTATTGCTGCTGCTACAAAACCGATGATATGTATAATCAGCACCATTGCTGAATTAATGATGCGGTCTTTATTTTGTATACTTCCTAAAATGGCTTCATTAGACTCATTTACCTGAATATCAAAAAATTCTTTCCAACTAATCATATGTGTGGTAAACAGGTATGGTTTTACTGCATTAAACAAAGGAATATTGAGGGTACTCAATATGGTCAGGAAAACGATAACACTCATGGTGGCTACAATCGGACCGATTGAGTTCTCTGCAAATACAGAAAGAAAAAAACCAAGTGCCGCTACGGTAGTCATAGCAAGTGCCGCAAAGAGAAAAGCCCCGATATATCTCCAAAAAACATCGTTTTCTTTCAGCAAAACCACGTAACTGCTTTTCATTAAAAACATATCATCTGTTCCAAATACCCACATGCTTACAAACAGTGCAAGGAATGCCAACCAAATAAGTAGTAATAAAGTATAAATGGTTGAAGCAATAAATTTTGCCAGCATGAATGATGTGCGACTATAAGGTTTTGAAAGCAATACCCTAAGCGTACCCATATTGGCTTCACCTGAAATCATATCTGCTGCTATCAATGCTATAAGCAATGGTACATGCACCAAAAGTAATTGCAGCATGATATAACAGATCAGGTAACCATTCAAAACATTGCCATCTATTTCAAGTGTTGAACCAATATCGTTCAACATAAAATCTACATAGCTCTGGCCATCGACCTTAAGGCCAAATTGAATCATTACAATTAATGCTGTAATAGCAGCAAAAGCAATATAGGTTCTTGGCCGCTTGAATATCTTATAGAGTTCTATATTAATTAGTGTGCGCATGTTGTCCTGATGTTACCTGTAAAAAATAATCCTCCAATGAGTGTCTTGGTTGCAGAGAGAGTACTGGAATATTCATTGCAACCAGGTCTCGATGTAGATCTGGTATCTGGTTCCTGTGTAGTTTTATCAGCAAAACCCCTGATCTTCTGGGTTGAAGCTGGTTGGCCCACCTGGATTGTTGCAGGGTTGCCAGGGCCGCATCATTATCCAGTGTTTCCAGTTCAACTATTGTTTGCGAAGGATCGAATAAGTCTGCAGCCGTTCCTTCCACCAGTTTTCGACCTTTATCAATAATCAACACCCTGGTAGCTACTTGTTCAATTTCATTGAGCAGGTGTGATGATACAAGAATCGTTTTATTTAAATCGCGGCTAAGATACCTGATAAGGTTTCGGATATCTGCTATTCCCTGAGGATCAAGTCCATTGGTAGGCTCATCGAGTATAATCAATCTTGGATTATGTATTAGCGCCACTGCGATGCCCAGTCTTTGTTTCATTCCCTGGGAGAAGGTTTTTACGGTATCTTTTGCTCTTCCAGCTAAACCAACCATTTCAAGTTGTTGCATCAGTTGCTGTTCAGTAGGTTTCATTCCGCTTAACCGGGCGAAAAGGCGCAGGTTCTCTATTGCGCTGAGGTATTTGTAAACATCTGGCTTTTCTATTACTGCTCCTATTTCCCTTAATATTTCCTTCCGATGGATAGCGAGAGATTGTCCAAATATGGAAATAGACCCGGCCGTAGGCTCAATTAAGGTAAGCAACATACGAATGGTAGTGCTTTTACCGGCCCCGTTTTGCCCCAGGAAACCATATACATCCCCTTCCTGAACAGAAAATGACAAATCCTTTACTGCAGTGAGGTTTTTAAACTGTTTGGTTAATCCGTTTACCTGTATAATTGATTGCATGTGTATGTATAACACCAAAAGTACAGCGGAAGTTTGGCAGAAAGACAGAATAAAAGGTGAAAAGTCCATAGTCCATGGACCATGGTCTATGGTCTATGGTCTTGGTTTCATAAATCCAAAATCAGAGATCTGAGATCTGACATCTGACATCTGTCTTACTATCCAACTTTAAGATACTGCTGCAACGCTTGCACATAGGCTTCAAATGCTTCGATGCCCTTGGGGGTAATTTTACAGGTAGTTTGGGGGTAGTTGTCTTTGAATTGTTTGGTTACTTCAATATATCCTGCATCCTTTAATTTTTGTACCTGCACACTCAGGTTTCCTGCTGTGGCATTGGTTTTTTCACGGATAAAAGTAAATTCCGCTTCTTTAACGCCAATAAGCAAGCTTACGACTGCCAGCCGTAATTGTGAGTGTAATATGGGATCCAGTTCTTTAAACATGCTTTTTCTGTTGCGCCAGGTACTTTCTTCTTAAAATAATGCCAGGAATAAACCAACAAACAATTGCTGCCACACCACCCAATAGCCAGTCATTTTCGGAGCGTGTAAATAAGGATGTTATATAAAGAGCATAGGTTATAATAGCCCCAAATAACATCGGCTTAAACTTCTTAACAATGCCTGTTACAAGGGTTGGAAATGCATAAAGCAAAATAAGTAATGAATAGAAGCTGGGAGGAAAAGGGCGGATGATTTCATCCGGTTTACTGCCATCAAGATAATGTTTGGTCATTTGCCAGCCATCTTCCTGAATAAACCTGGAAGTCACTTCCGGAACTATGATCTGGTAAAAATTCAGTGCAAAAATGGATAAGCCAAATACCAGCCATACACTATTGAGCGCATCATCTTCATACTTCTTTACCTGGTTTGCTTTCTTTTCGCGGATGGAAAAAATTATTTGAGGGATGATGGCTGCTAAAACAATCAGCCAGATATCAAATCCAATACTAAAATCATAGGTACGTTCAAAGTAAGATACAAAAGAGGCGATTGATACTACAGTTCCCCATAATAAGGATCCGATACCTGTATCATGGTAGCTGCTTTTCGCTTTTTGTATCATATTTGTAATGAGGTCCAGACTTTCCTGTTCCGTCATTTTCTTTTCATCTGCCATGATGGTATTACTTTTTGGTATTATGTCTGATTCTTAACAAGTGACCGGGAATTATATAACTGATAAGTAAAGCCAAAGCACCGATCAAAAGCTGGTTGGCAAAATTAAACTTAATAGATACAGCAGCAAGTATAAAATTGATTAATCCACCGATTACCAGCGGTTTAAAGCGAATTAACCTGCCACTAACAAATGTTCCCAACGCATACATAAGAATATAATAAGTAAATGCTGTTTTCCATGCATCAGAAATTACGTTTATAAAAACCATTACAAAAAATGCCATACCGATGGCAATCCACAAATAGCTTAATGCTTCTTCAATATAAGTCATCGACTTTTTTTGTTTGGCCTGCCTGGCGCTGTATATGCCAGAAATAACACCTCCGATTGGCATGGTCCACCAAACAAAACTATGATTCGGGTATTTGAAACAAACCATCAGCACATATTCTACCACACAACAGGAAAATACAAGCCAGCCCCAGAACAGAAAATAGAAACTGTCAACAGCAACAGAATCTTTTGTTTTGGTAATCATAGACTGGATCAAGCGAAGACTTTCTTCGGGCGAAAAGTCTTTACCTAGTTCATTGTCCTGGTTTTGTTCTTGCATAAGTTTTAGTTTTTTGAAGCACCTACATATTTGCGAATAAAAATAGCGATTAAACAACTGCCAATAACTGTAGGGAGCAGCCATAATATCCACTGCTGTTGTATTTGAACATTTACCACTAAAAATGCGGTATATGATGCGATCATTGCTCCCATCATTCGAATAATATGACTATACATCCATGTTTTCTTAATGGTTGTACGCCCAACAATGAGTTTGATATCCAGCAATACATAACTTAAACAGATCAACCCAAAAGCCCCAGGCACAATACTGAACATATTTCCAAGTATCATTCCTTTTACCGATTGGATGATCAAAAAAATAGCAAATACACAACCAAATAAAGTAATCAGGTAATCAGTAACAGGTATTTGAACTGGGATCGATTTAAACATTCTTTTAAGCAATACAACCCTGTAACCAGATAATACCATGTATAATGTAAAGCCACCCACGGCAAAGAGGAATAAGTTTTCATGTCCTTTCAGATTACTAAGCACCAAAGCACTTAAAGAAGCCACCAGCATTCCCCAGAAGAAAATAATGCCAGATAATTTGTGTGTTTTTGAACCTTTCTTTACAGAAGCGGCAATGGTGCCGGTAATTAAACCTGCACCACCACCTGAAATATGTAATACCAATAAAACGGTAAACAGATTGTTCATTACTTAAAGTTATCAGAACTGTTGCTTAATTGGTTTTCTTTACTGATTAAGTTACTGACAGGCAG
>CAZTCS010000048.1:10069-26198 GCA_964611995.1 uncultured Sediminibacterium sp.
TGTGTAGCCTGGTCTTTACCCCAATTAGGGTGAAAAGCAGATGCTGGCTGATAAGTGCCATATAATTCCAATGACTTCTCCACCAGTTTTTTGGCTGCTGCTTTACCACCGCCAAATGCAGCAGGTACATTGATGATGTATTGAGCTTCTACCAGATAAATTCTTGGATTATTTGCATCCGCCTTTTTTGCATCTTCAATTGCCTGTGCAGCAAGGGCACCATAGGTTTGATATCGTGCCATACCATCAACCGTTAATTGCTGTATCGCAATCATCTGGCGCAGACAATAAGTATCTGAATTTTTTTCCAAGGCTTCCGCTTTACCTAATAAGTCTTTGCTTTTTTCTGCTACTTTATCTTTATCTGCTTTTGGATTCGTCCACCCCGTTAAATGATTAGCGTAGGCGGCATAATAATAAGGCAACCATTTATCTTTTTCGGCATCTGCTATTCTTTCGAAAAAGGCTGAAGTTGCCGTAAAATCTTCTGCAGATTTTGCAGCTACTAATTGTTCCAGTCCTTTTTGCATACCAGACTCATATTTTGATTGAGCCAGTAATTGACCGGCAAAAAACATAGATAGTATTACGATGATCTGTTTCATAAAATTGATGTTTGATTTTTTGATCTTTGATCTTTGATTTTTGATTTTATTTTTTACCCCTGTTTATTCTTTAGTTTTTCATACTCATTGGCAGCGTTTAAAAACTTATTTCCATGGTAGGCTTGAAAATATTGGAAAGCAAGTCCTACCCCCCATCCCAGCATAGGCCAAACCGGCCAGAAATAAGGATGGTTTTCACGGTTAAAGAGCCAGATAGCTACCAGAAAGGCATTCACCACTATGTAGCTAAGTACCCCCCATTTGAATCCGGCCCTTGCCTTAGCAATCTGCCAGAGTTGTTCATCGCGTTGTTCGTTGTTCATATTGAGATTTTTGAATTTTGAATTTTGATTTTTGATTTATTCCTCAAATTATAAGTTATTATTAATCGCATCCTGTCTCCTATCCACACCCCAGCTCAGGAACACCCCTATGAAAAAGAATTGTGGTGCAGGTGGTGTTACTGCTTCTTTTCTTGTACCGTTATAAGAATAATTATAGCCAAATACTTGTTTGCTGTTTAAAACATTTGTTACAGATCCAACAATTACTGCATAAGCTTTACCTAATGAAGTGAGGTAATTGAAACTGAACCCAAGGTTATGGTAGTCGATGGTTTTACCCTGGTCAGCAATTACATACTGGGTACCACTTTGCTGAAGATTGTAATAAGGGCGACCTGTAGCATACGAGTAGGTAAAATTGAATCCGGTATTTATTTTACTGATAAAACGTTTCATAACAAATGATGCAGTGTGATTTGCAGCGAAAGTTGGTTGTAATTCTTTCGGGTAATTCAGGAAATCTCTTTTGGTATCCAGATATGAGTAGCTAACCCAGTAATCCAATCCTTTGAACGTTTTTTTATCTCTCCAGAATAATTCAATTCCTTTTGCATCTCCTACACCAGCGTTGTTAAATGATGGATAGGTTTTAACAAGGCCATCATATTTTTTATAAAAGGCTTCTACACGGAAAGTCTGTAAAGTGGTGTTCTTAATATAGTTTGCTATAAAATGGGTAGCTTTTGAATAACCGAAATTAGTGGTGTTATATAGATAGGTGTTTTCTGGTTTTTGGTAAAACTCACCATAAGCTATACTCATTTGTGCCCCTTTACCTGTTTTATAAGCAAGTGATAAACGTGGGGCAATATTTGCTTTATTGATCAATGAAGAATGTTCGAAACGTGCACCAACTTTTGCTGCTAGATCATTGGTGATGTAAAGGTCCGCTTCAGAAAACAATGCTTTGAAATGATCGGGCAATAAGGCTTTATTGTTATTGTAGGTACTTCTGTTGTAGAAATACATATACTCACCACCCATACGAATTACACTGATACCACTCAATCTTTTATCAAATACAGCTTTGAATTGAGTAAGATCTGAGCGTGTATTGATATTGAAATTGCTATTATCGATCCACGACTGTCCGGTAGTTACGTGCTGGTTCTGTTGATTTTGGATTTGCTGATCAATTTTGTTTACATCCATACTATAACCCAACCCCAAATTCATTTTCCAGCCGTTACCCAGGTTATCTCTCCAACTAAGATTATGGTACCAGTTGGTATTGTTTAATCCAAATGCATTCTTCAATTGCTGGTCATCAATATTCGACCTGCGTAAACCAAGATCGCTGGCACCAAATGTGCTGTAGTATTTGATCATACCACCGGTTTTTGTTTTAGCCCTGAAATTGAGATCAGCGGTATGAAACTGGGGCATGCGAAAGTATTCGGGCTTTTGGTTTACGATGCCGAAATAGGCGCTGAGGTTGGTATAACCATAGTTACCGCCCCATGATGATTTTTTATCTTTAGCTACTTTCTGCAGACCTGCACCCCAAAACAGTGCTGATATAGATGCACTTACCTCAGAACGGTCAGGTATATCAATACTCTCCATAATCAAAGCAGAAGAAAGTGCCTGTCCATACAAAGCAGAATAACCGCCCGTACTGAAAATGGTTCCTTTAAATAAAGCTGGTGCAAAACGGCCGCGCGAAGCGATATCAGGAACACTGGCCATAAAAGGATTGTTTACCAATGTTCCATCGATAAATTGTTTGGCTTCATAACCTGCACCTCCAC
The DNA here is from genome assembly GCA_964611995.1 of uncultured Sediminibacterium sp. Taxonomy (GTDB): domain Bacteria; phylum Bacteroidota; class Bacteroidia; order Chitinophagales; family Chitinophagaceae; genus Sediminibacterium. The sequence continues at coordinate 12,770 of CAZTCS010000048.1, forward strand.
GAACAAATAAACCTTCCTGCTCTCCCACTTGTTGTGCCCCTGGTAAAGTTTTAACCACGGCAGTAATATCTGCATTGGCACCACCAGTTGTATATACATCTAATGAACTTAAAACGGTTGCTGCTTTTTTCTTGTCGCCAGCTTCAAAACTTCCGGCAGTTACGGTTACTGCTTTTAATTCGCTGATTTCTTCTTTCAGGATAAATTCCAGATTTATAATAGCGGTAGTATCGATGATAATTTCCTGTTCCATCGTTTTATTACCCATATTGGTAGCTACTACGATCTGCTTTCCTTTTTCAAAGGTTTTAAAGGAAAAATGGCCGGTAGAATCTGATAAGCCACCATCATAAGAACCCTTTACAACAATATTGGCACCTGCCAGGATACGTCCTTTTTGGTCTTTAACCGAACCGGTAATTTTTACCTGCGCCTGTACGAGAAAGGGTACAATACTCAGTAAGGCGATCATCCATTTTTTCATTGCTCGTTGTTTTGATAGAGCAAACATAGAATAGTTTATTTTATAAACCAAATTATAATTAAAACTTTTTTATAGATTTATTTAATCAACTTAAGTGTTTGATTATCAATTAAATAATTAATACTCTTTCAGGATTTGGGTAACCTGAAAGAGTATTTTGTGTGAGTTTATTGCCACAAACGATCTTTAGAAAATGCCTTGGCATACATTAAAAGTGCCCCTATAACCATAATATTCCTGAAACTATTCAGCATATCATTATTGCTGGTAGATGCCCTTGGAATATGGATAAGGAAAATCATCAACAATACATAAAGTGCCATTAGTAAGGAAGCAAGTTGATCATATTTCCCTATCAAACAGCTCAGGATAAAAGCGGTTACTAACACACCTGTTGCATAATTTAAAAACAACCTGCCAGGAATAAATGAAGGAATCATATCGGCACCAACCTGTGGTAATCCGAAATGTAAGCCTGTATACAAGAAGAAAGACAGTACAAACAACCATCTCCCCCATCCCATAATTGTATTCATATAATTGGTTTTGGTTTATACTTCAAATGGCATAACAGGGCGTATTTCTACGGAACCTTGTTCGTATTTTAAAATAGGGCAGGTGCTACACCATTCTTTTACTTCCTCAATATTTTCTGCTTTACAAAGCAGGTAACCAGTAAGTAAAATTTCCTGCTGAATAAAGGGACCTGCAGTTATTCCCTTTGAGGTTACGATTGTGCCATCATACTCAATTGGCTGGCTTGATATCAGCTTTCCCTGCATAGCTATATTACCGATCCATTGTTGCCATCGGGGCATGTCTTCCAGCATATCATCAGGTGTGGTGATATAGGCTCCATTGCCTGTTCGGTTGTAGAATAATAAGAGATACTCTTTCATTTTGTTGTGTTTTATTAATTGAATGATATAACACTACAAAAATGAAAGAGCTGAAACGGGCAGCGCTTGACAAATGTCAAGACTTTATAATTTTCCCTTTAGGCGTGTGTAGGTTTCAGGAGATATTCCCAGGTAAGATGCAATCAGTTTGCTGGATAATCTTGTGAACAGTTTGGGTTGGTTATCCATCATCCAACGTAATCTTTCCATTGCATCCATCGCTACAAATGTATTGATGCGATACACTGAATTTGAGTAGGATAATTCGAGTATCTGACGGTACATTTTTTCAAACTGTGGAAACCGGGCCGATAATTCCATAAAATGCTCCCTGCTTACAGCTAATACCTTACTGGTTTCAATAGCCCTGAAAAACTCTCGCGATGGAACCTGTTGCAGAAAGCTATTGATTTCCATGAGCCAGTTTTCCTCCAGAATAAAATCACGCGTAGTTTCATTGCCTGCTGCATCTATTGTAAATACCTGAATGGCGCCACCAACAATAAAATAACAATGCCTGCACAACTCTCCTTCTCTCAACAGGTAATCATTTCGTTTTAAGTGAATTGGTTTGAAATAACTAATCACTTCCTCTAAGCCAGCCGTATCATTGCCAAGTTTCGAACGAATATGTTGTTCAAGGATTTCGAGCATACTTCAACATACAACAAATCTCCCAAGGTTGAAACTACTGTTGAATAAACAACCATCATTTAATAGGAAACAAAAAAGCCCTGGATATAATCCAGGGCTCTATATAAATGGCTTATTCGATTACTATTTATACTGAGGCATCAAGCTTTTTGCCAGTTCAGTCATCTTATTGATGCCATCTTCAGGCAGATTGCCCTTCTTGAATTCAGCCAGTACATCAGGCAGTTTGTTTTCCATTTCCATCAGGAAGTGTGCTTCAAACTCTTTTACTTTTTTAACGGCTACTTCACGTAATAAACCTTGGGTACCGAGGTAAATAATAGCTACCTGCTTTTCTACACTAAACGGAGTGTATTGAGGTTGTTTCAGGATCTCTACGTTACGTGCACCTTTATCAAGTACCATTTTAGTAGCAGCGTCAAGGTCACCACCGAATTTAGAGAAGGCTTCCATCTCACGATATAAGGCCTGATCCAGTTTCAGTGTACCAGCAACTTTTTTCATCGATTTGATCTGTGCGTTACCACCTACACGGCTTACAGAGATACCCACGTTAATCGCAGGACGAATACCCGCGTTAAACAGGTTACCTTCCAGGAATATCTGACCATCCGTAATGGAGATTACGTTGGTTGGGATATAAGCAGATACGTCGCCCGCCTGTGTTTCAATAATTGGTAATGCAGTCAGAGAACCACCACCTTTTACGAGGTGTTTGATAGACTCTGGCAAATCATTCATATTCTTAGCTACATCATCATTCGCAATAACTTTCGCTGCACGCTCCAGCAAACGGCTGTGCAGGTAGAATACGTCACCAGGATATGCTTCACGTCCAGGAGGTCTTCTTAAAAGAAGGGATACTTCACGATAAGCAACCGCTTGTTTTGATAAATCATCATAGATAATCAAAGCAGGGCGACCGGTATCACGGAAAAACTCTCCGATAGCAGCACCGGCAAATGGAGCATAGAACTGTTGAGGAGCAGGATCAGAAGCAGATGCAGATACGATGGTAGTATAAGCCATTGCACCGTTATCAGCTAAAGTCTTCATAACACCAGCTACGGTTGATGCTTTTTGTCCGATAGCAACATATATACAGTATACAGGTTTTCCTGCATCGTAAAATTCTTTCTGGTTGATGATGGTATCGATACAGATAGCTGTTTTACCAGTCTGACGGTCACCGATTACCAACTCACGCTGACCACGACCAACCGGAATCATCGCATCGATCGCATTGATACCTGTTTGTAATGGTTCTTTTACCGGCTCACGGTAGATAACACCTGGTGCTTTACGCTCCAAAGGCATTTCATACAAATCGCCAGTAATTGGACCTTTACCATCGATGGGTTCACCCAAAGTATTGATTACACGGCCTACAACGCCATCACCTACTTTAATAGAGGCTATTTTACCTGTTCTTTTTACTTTGGCACCTTCTTTAATATCGCCGCTTTCGCCCATGAGTACCACACCCACATTATCTTCTTCCAGGTTAAGCGCAATAGCTTTTACGCCACTTTCAAACTCTACCAGTTCACCACTACGTACGCCATTCAGGCCATATACGCGGGCAATACCGTCACCTACCTGTAATACGGTACCCACTTCTTCCAAATCGGCCGATACATTGAAATTGCTAAGCTGCTGTCTCAGTATCGCTGATATTTCATCGGGTTTAATGTCCACCATGATGTATTCTGTTTATTGATGATTTGTGATTGTTATTATCGTAACTGCTGAACGTATAAATTCTGCAGGAACTGCTTTTTAATGTCTTTAAGGTCGCGCAAAATACTTGCATCAACCAGGTTATTATTGAACTCGAGTACAAAACCACCGATAAGACTTTCGTCGGTTCTTGTTTCAAGTTCAATATTGGCAAAGTTTTTCTCTGACTTTACTTTCTGTTCAATTGAACGCTTCAGGTCTTCACTTACAGGCACTGCTGTTGTAAGCAATACTTTATGAATACCTTTTATAGCGTTGTATTGATCAATAAAAGCTTCAGCAATTTCAGGCAGGTCACTTTCACGGCCTTTTTTAACCAGCAGGTTATTAAATGCCGCAGTAAGTTCTCCCACTTTACCATTGGTAACCGCAGTAATGATGCTGTTTTTCTGATCAGCTTTTATTACCGGGCTTTTCAACAGGTTTACAAAATCTCTGCTGCTTTTACAAACAGCCTGCAGGTATTTCATGTCAGCATATACTGCTTCCAACTGACCTTTCTCAGTAGCCAGGTCAACCAGACTCTTCGCATACCTTCCTGCTAAACGTGGATTCTGCATTTATATCAATTTGAAAATTTGAAAATTTGAAAATTTGAAAATGCTAACGGCAGTTAATTTATTTTGGAAAATTTTAAATGAAGGTTTATTCATTTTCAAATTTTCAAATTGCCGCATTTTCAAATTAATTCAGCTTTACTCCTTCTGCCAGTTGCTTAATATAGTTTTCTTGTTCTGCTTTATTAGCCAACTCTTTGCGCAATACTTTTTCTGCAACTTCTATAACCAGTGAGCCAACCTGGTTTTTAACATCGGTAAGTGCTGCATTCTTTTGCTGGTTGATTGCAACTTGTGCGTCTGCCACAATCCTGTCGTATTCGTTCTTGGCTTTGTCTTTAGCATCAGCAACCATTTTATCAGCGGTTTCTTTTGCTTCTTTAATCATCTGAGCTCTTTCTTCACGGGCTTTTGCCAGTAATGCTTCATTTTCACTTTGCATGGCAGCAATATCTGCCTTCATTTTATCGGCTTTGCTCAGCGCATCTTCAATACCCTGTTCACGATCGTGAATCGCTTTCAGCATTGGCTTCCAGGCAAATTTGCCCAGGATGAACAGTAATACAAGAAATGCAACGGTATTCCAGAACAGGAGTCCGATATCAGGTAATACCAGTGGGTTTATTTCTAATAACATAACGATGTTTATATCTGCGTTTGAAATTTCTTCTGAAAATTATACGGACCCTTCCGCCCTTTGCATGGGGTCCGTATAAAAAGTTGAACGGATTATCCGTTACCCAACAGGGCAACAACCACCGCAAACAGGGCAACCGCTTCTACGAAAGCCGCAGCAACGATCATGTTTGCACGGATGTCGTTAGCAGCTTCCGGCTGACGGGCAATACCTTCTACTGCACCTTTACCAATCTGACCGATACCGATACCGGCACCGATAGCAGCTAAACCAGCGCCGATTGCGGCAACACTTCCTACTACCATTGTTTTAGTTTTTATTTGTTATTAAAAAAAAATATCCTGTTTAGTCCACATTATAATGTGGCTCATGATCTCCATGATGATGGTGCTCTTCTGTAGCCATTCCGATATACATAGCGCTCAACATGGTAAAAATGTATGCCTGCAGAAATGCTACAAGCAATTCAATCAACCCGATGAACACTGCAAAAGGTACAGCAATAGCAGATGCAACAACAGTTTTAAATATAAAGATCAGACAGATTAAGCTTAATACAAGAATGTGACCCGCAGTGATGTTCGCAAATAATCGGATCATCAATGAAATGGGTTTGGTAAATACACCAATTAATTCAATAGGTGCAAGGAAGGCTTTCATGCTCCAGTGCATACCAGGCATCCAGAAAATATGCTCCCAATAGCTTTTGTTACCGTTAATGTTAACCACAATAAACACAAACACCGCCAATGTCATGGTGAAAGCAATATTTCCACTCACGTTGGCCCCACCTGGGAAAAACGGTACAAGACCCAAAAAGTTATTAATAAGAATCAGGAAGAAAATGGTCAGCAGAAACGGCATGTACTTCGCGTACTTATGACCAATATTTGGTTTTGCCACTTCATCACGAACAAAAAGCACCACAGGTTCCATAAAAGATTGTAATCCTTTCGGTGCAGATTTCACGCCTCTTTTACGGTAAGCTCCACCAACAGTAAGGAATACCAGTAAAAGAATGGTAATAGAAACAAATAAAGCAGCTACGTTTTTGGTGATGGAGAAATCCCACACTTTAGCAGAAAGCGCTTCATCAACCGTTCCATCAGCTTTCACTACTTTAATCTTTCCTTCGATGGTTTTATAAGTATACTTTCCTTCATATACTGCAGGCTCATGGTGTTCGTCCATCAGTTTAGCAGAAGAGAAAACCTCCAATCCTTTATCAGAATAAAGAATAACAGGCAGCGGTAGCGTTGTATGCCCCCATAAATGCCAGCTATGGTCATCTTTAATGTGTTCGAGGATGGTTTTAGTAACATCGAAATCCTTTTCACCATGAACTTCACCAGCAGGAGATTCGTGCTGGGGCGTATCATTGGCAAAGGAAACAGTAGAAATCAGCACTGTGAAAAGGCTGAAAGTCGCTACCAGTAAAGATTTTACACTCATGCGGGCCATACCTGTCTCGAAATTTGCGGCAAAGATAGGGGTAAAGGGGGTGAAAACGGTAAGTAAAGTGCGGAAAACACAGAAAAAAATCAGTCCTGCTTATCAGGCCCTTTTTCTACTAAATTTTTGATTTTTTCAAGGTAAATCAGATCAACCTGGTCCTTCGGTCTGTTAGCTGCTTTTTTGGACTCAATAAGATGATTTATGTGCAAAAAAGGAATCTTTACCCCATTTATCTCTGCAATTGAGGCCTTTTTCAGGCATTCATCGAACCCAAAACCTTCCAATCCTTTAACATCAATCATCACATCCATCCGAAATCCATTATTCAAGTTAAAATTGGTCCATCCAGGTATAATTTGAAGGGTTTCAAGCATGAAATAATCTATTTGGCTGTACTTTTTTAAAGATTTCCGCAGATTTAACCGATTTTCTGGCGTGTCTTTTATCCAAACTTAATATCATCTGTTGTACGCTGGTAGCCATGTAAGTTCGTTGCAACCCCACCAATCATAATATAAAGGACGCCGTTCTCGTTAAGAATCGACCAAAAATGCAACAAATCATCATCAAAGACATCCATTGTTATTCAGATTATTTCGGTTCCTCGGATTGTTGGTGTGTAATTTTTGCTTTTCGGAACATCATATTCATTTTCATCAGCTTGGTCATCACAAGAAAACGCTCAGCATGTGTTCGCTTAAGTGCACGAATAAGTTGCTCCTCTTCAGAAGGACCGTATAAGAAATGAGGCTCCTCAAAGTTTAAGGGAACATTTTCTTCCTTGCTATTATCAGAAAACTTTGCATGCATTTACTAAACCAATACAGTCTTCTTTTTTTCAAACTGCATCTCATGCAATTTAGCATAAAATCCACCCATCAGCAAGAGTTCATCATGACTTCCCATCTCTTTTATTTCACCCTTATCTAACACTATAATCTTATCCGCTTTGCGTATGGTAGAAAGTCTGTGAGCAATAACAATAGATGTTCTTCCTGAGATGAGTTGGTCAATTGCTTTCTCAATCAACATTTCACTTTCTGTATCAATAGATGAAGTTGCTTCATCCAAAATAAGGATCGATGGATTATATAAAAGGGCCCGGATAAAAGATAATAATTGACGCTGACCAAGACTAAGCGTACTACCCCTTTCCATCACATTATAATCATACCCACCAGGCAACTGCATAATAAAATCATGTACCCCAATCATCTTTGCTGCTTCTTCAACCTGTTCCTTTGAAATGCCAGGGTTACGAAGTGTAATATTGTCTAATACTGAACCTGAGAACAAAAACACATCCTGCAAAACAACGCCAATACTTTTTCGGAGTCTGTCTAAATCGTAGTCATTAATATTTACACCATCGATCCTGATTTCTCCTTTTTGTACCTGATACAACCTGTTCAATAAACTAATAATAGAAGTTTTCCCACTACCGGTATGTCCAACCAACGCTACCGTTTCTCCTGCTTTTACTTGAAAATGAATATTTTTCAACACATACTGTTCATCGGTATATGCAAATGAAACATGATCCAGTGCTATATCACCCTTAATATTTTCAGGAGCATAAGTTCCATAATCGGCGGAGGTAATTTCATCTTTATTATCCATCACCTTAAACACCCTTTCTGCGGCAACCATACCCATTTGTAAAACATTGAACTTATCGGCTATTACCCTTAGTGGGCGAAATATCTGGTTCAAATAGAGGATAAATGCCATTAGTAAGCCCGGACTGGTTGCATCCGGTTTTCCGGCGATCCACCATACAAGTAATCCTATACTAAGTGCCAGCACAACTTCCACCACCGGGAAAAATATAGAATAGGCAAAAATGGCTTTGATATTCGCATTACGGTGTTCGGCATTGATTTTCTTAAACTTATTCATCTCCCTCTCTTCGGCCGCAAATGCCTGTACCACCTGCATTCCTGTAATATGCTCCTGCACAAAGGCATTTAAACTTGCTACCGCATTACGTACACTGATAAAACTTTTATTTACGCTTTCCTTAAAATAATAAGTAGCAATAATCATGATGGGAAATGGCGCCAGACAGATAAGCGTCAACTGCCAGTTTTCCCAGAACATTACCCCCAGCGTAACCACAATAACCAAAATATCTGCAATGATGGGGATGAGTCCATCAGAAAAAATATCATTGATCCGTTCAATATCATCAATGGTTCTGGTGGTAAGTGTGCCAATCGGTGTTTGGTCGAATTGGCGGAGGTTAAGTCCAAGTATCTTCTTGTAAGTAGCATTACGCATGTCTTTTACCACATGCTGCCCCATGGAAGCTGTTATAAAACTGAATACAAAACGCACCGAGGTTTCAACAAAAAGAAACACAATCTGGAAAATGGTTACTGCGATAATAAACCGACTTGCATCAGATATGTCTGTATTAAATAGCAAACTTTCCAGCCAACCGGGTGCCTCAATCGGTTTTCCGGTGGCCTTGTTCACCGTTAATTGAATCAGGTATGGCCTAACTGGCGCAAATACAGCCATTACTACCGCAAGCATAATACTCAGGTAGAAGCTGCGGCGGTAAGGTTTCACAAAATGAAACACCCGCGACAATAAGGAAAAATCGAAGACTTTCTTTTTACTCGTTTCAGTCATGTCAGGCGCCAAAGTTAACAACAAAGCCCGGGTGGTAATTACCGATGCTGTAAATTTTAGTTAAGAAACTAGGGGTGAATGGTCAATTGTCAATGGTGAATAAGGGAATTCAGGTATTCACAATTGACCATTGACCATTCACGATTTCGTATATTCGTACTCTGATATGGAGCAAGCGCAAGAAATACCCGTAGAGGCGGCATTACCCAAGTATAACCTAAACCCGGAACAGGAAAAAAATGAGATCATCAGGCATTACCGTGCTTTATTAAGGAGCCTGAAATCAAAGCTGAAAAAGGGAGATAAGGAACTGGTGCGTCACGCCTTTCAAATGGCCGCCGATGCACATAAAACCATGCGGCGCAAAAGTGGTGAACCCTATATACTTCACCCCATTGCAGTTGCCATGATATGTGTGGAAGAAATAGGACTCGGTGTACGAAGCACCATTTGCGCCCTTTTACATGATACGGTGGAAGACACCGATATTACCCTGGAAGACGTTGAAAGAGAATTTGGAACAGAAATCGCCCGTATTGTAGATGGTCTTACCAAGATTTCTACAGTCATGGATACCAACACTTCCCAACAGGCTGAGAACTTTAAAAAAATACTGCTGACCCTAACAGATGACCCAAGGGTTATTCTGATAAAACTGGCCGACCGCCTACACAATATGCGTACGCTCGACCATATGAAAAGGGAAAAACAGCTTAAAATAGCTTCCGAAACAGTTTGGGTTTATGCGCCACTGGCCCATAGAATGGGTTTATATAGCATAAAAACCGAGTTGGAAGACCTTTCCATGAAATACATGGAGCCTGAAGCCTATCGCGACATCGCCAAAAAACTGGCCGAAACAAAACGCGAAAGAACCAGGTATATCAATGAATTCATCCGCCCGCTAAAAGAAAAAATGCAGGCCGGCAATTTCAATTTTGAAATCTATGGCCGTCCAAAAAGCATCCATTCTATCTGGAATAAAATAAAAAAGAAAGGGGTTGCATTTGAAGAAGTTTACGACCTCTTCGCCATTCGTGTGATATTGGACTCTCCTCCCGAAAAAGAAAAAGAAGATTGCTGGAAAGTGTATTCCATGATTACTGATGAATACATTCCTTCTCCAGAACGTTTGCGCGATTGGCTCAGTAACCCAAAAAGCAATGGTTATGAAGCATTGCACACTACGGTAATGGGCCCCCAGGGCAAATGGGTAGAAGTGCAGATACGTACGAAGCGTATGAATGAAATTGCAGAGAAAGGACTTGCGGCACATTACAAATACAAAGAAGGAAGTAATGATGAGGACCGCTTCGATAAATGGTTTGGTCAGATCCGCGAGGTGTTGAGTACGCAGGATACAGAAGGTGTAGATTTCTTACAAGATTTTAAAACCTCCTTTCTCGCAGAAGAAATTTATGTGTACACGCCAAAAGGCGAAGTGAAAATGTTGCCTACAGGAAGTACCGCATTGGATTTTGCATTTTCCATTCACTCTGCCATCGGAACAAAATGTATCGGTGCAAAAGTGCACCATAAGCTGGTGCCCATCAGCCATAAATTACGTAGTGGTGATCAGATAGAAATTATTACAAGTAATAAGCAGAAACCTTCTGAAGACTGGCTCGGCTTTGTTGTTACCGCCAAAGCAAGGAATAAAATTAAAGATGCGCTAAGGGAAGAGAAAAGAAAAGTAGCAGAAGACGGCAAATATGTTTTACAGAGAAAACTGGAAAGCATGGGAGCCGCTTATAGTCAGTATAATATTGAAGAATTGGTTCAATATTATAAATTACCCTCTTCACTTGATCTGCACTATAAAATCGCCACAAAACTGATTGACCTGAAAGAATTGAAAGACTTCCAGGTGCTGGGCGATAAAATTGAAATACCTAAACCCAAACCCATTATTCAGGATCCCGGAACAGATACGACGCAAAAATCTTACGGTAAAAAAGATTCTGAACTCATCATATTTGGAGAAAGCAGTGATAAAATCATGTATTCGCTTGCCAAATGCTGCAACCCGATTCCGGGAGATGACGTATTTGGTTTTGTGAGCACAGGTAAAGGTTTGATCATTCACCGCACAGGTTGCCCGAATGCCGCACAATTATTGGCAAACTATGGCCATAGGGTTGTTAAGACCAAATGGGCCAAAAACAAGGAGATTTCATTCCTTACCGGTTTGAAAATTGTGGGACTGGATGATGTTGGTGTTATCAATAAAATAACCAATGTGATCAGTGGCGACCTGAAAATCAATATTGCCGGACTCACTATCGAATCGAGAGAAGGCTTGTTTGAGGGTACCATAAAAGTATTCGTTCACGATAAAGAAGAATTGGAAGAACTTGTTTTGCGTTTGAAATCACTGAACGGAATACAAACAGTTGATCGTTTTGATGCTGAAACTGAAGGGAAATAAGCGAAAATCAAAAGTCAAAATTCAAAAGACAAAACAACAGTTTCTAACTTTTGAATTTTGATTTTTGAATTTGTTTTCCCCTCTGCAAAAATATTCCTGCCCAAACAGTACAAAGCCCAAACTATCTCCTATTTTTGCCGCGATTCAAAGCAATATTATGGTTGACGTTATACTTGGATTACAGTGGGGTGATGAAGGCAAAGGAAAGATTGTAGATTACTTCGCACCAGAATACGATATCATTGCCCGCTTCCAGGGTGGTCCAAATGCCGGACATACTTTATATGTAGATGGGAAAAAAATGGTGCTTCACCAGATTCCATCAGGTATTTTCCACCAGCAAACCATCAATATCATCGGAAACGGTGTTGTGCTTGATCCGGTTACACTAAAAAGAGAATGTGAAGCAGTGGCTGCTTATGGTGTTGATGTTCGCAAGAATCTATTCATTTCTCAGCGTACCAATATTATTGTTCCTACACACCGCGCATTGGATAAAGCATCCGAAATGCAAAAAGGAGAATCAAAAATTGGTTCTACCTTAAAAGGCATCGGACCAGCTTATATGGATAAAACTGGCAGAAATGCACTGCGTGTAGGTGATCTGTTACATCCGAATTTCACCAAGCAATACAATGACCTGCGCAATAAACACCAGGTTTTATTGGATAATTTCAACTTTACAGAAGATATTTCAGCCTCAGAACAGGAATTTTTCGAAGCACTCGAATTCCTGAAAACACTGAATGTGATCAATTGCGAATATTTTATCAATGATCAGATCAGTAAAGGCAAGAAAGTTTTGGCCGAAGGCGCTCAGGGAAGTATGCTGGATATTGATTTCGGTACATTCCCATTTGTAACTTCATCCAATACAACTTCTGCAGGTGTTTGTACCGGACTAGGCGTATCACCCAGACAAATCAATGAAGTTTTGGGTGTTACCAAAGCATATTGTACCCGTGTTGGCGGTGGACCATTCCCAACCGAGTTACATGATGCTACAGGAGAAGAATTACGTCGCATTGGTAGTGAATTTGGTGCTACAACCGGTCGCCCACGCCGTTGTGGATGGATTGACCTGGTTGCACTCAAATTTGCGTGTATGATCAATGGGGTGTCTAAAATCATCATGACAAAAGCCGATGTACTGGATAGTTTTGCTGAATTGAATGTTTGTACCGCCTATAATCTTGATGGTGCAACAACCAATGAAGTACCATTCCAGATGTCTGGCCTCGATATAGAACCTGTGTGGAAAAGTTTTGCAGGTTGGAATACCGATACAAGCGGCATTAAAGAAGCAGCAGCTTTACCGGGAACAATGTCTGAGTATATTGATTTTATTAATAATTATGTAGGTGCCCCTGTCAAATTTGTATCAAACGGCCCAGGTCGTGAACAGATTGTTAGACTGTAGTTTGTGGCATTGCATTTGTAACAGAAAAATTTTTTTGGTTAATAAGAATTTGCGTTGAAATTTTACGCAGTTAATCTTATTGGAATATGGCAGAAAGATCTGATAAGGATAAAAAATCCTCGACCCCAAAGAAATCAGCACCAAAACAGGCTGATGAGAAACCGTCTCCAAAGAGTAAAAAACAAATGGAAGACGATGATGATGATTTTGAAGATGATGAAGATGAAATGGATGTAAAACCTTCATCTAAAAAATCAGTATCTAAATCCGCGTCAAAAAAATCAAAAGATGATGATGACGACGATGATGATTTGGATGAAGAAGCTGATGATGATTGGGATAAATCAGAAGAAGACGATGACTGGGATCCAGACTTCGACGAATTCGACATTCCCAAAAGCAAAGGCAAAAAAGCCGGAGGTGGTAAAAAGAAAGGTGAAGATGATGACGATGACTTCAAATTAGACGAAGACTTTAAAGAGTTCGATCTCTTTAATGATAAGAATAACGGATTCGAC
>CAZTCS010000049.1:0-21549 GCA_964611995.1 uncultured Sediminibacterium sp.
TACACTGGTACATCATGCCACCGAAACGGTGGTACATCATAAACCGAAATATGCAGTAGTTGTTTTTTCCACAAAGTGAGTAAGACGAATTAGTATTTTTTAAATAACCAAATACTCCCTTTGCCTTTCCCAATCGTCTATGAAAGTACACAATCGATTTGTAGTTCTTTCAAACCTCACTATGCAAAAAATAATCTATAGCCTGCTATTGTTGGCAAGTGTTTCATCATACACCATTCAGGCTCAAAACTATCAGCAACAGAATATACCCATTACCACGCGCTGGGCCAAAGATGTAACACCAACCAGTGCATTAAAGGAATACCCACGTCCACAACTACAAAGGGAAGGCTTGCATGGTGGACAGCCTAGTTGGATCAATCTAAACGGTTTATGGGATTACGCCATAACTGATGCAGCGAGTGCAACCCCAACAACATTCAATGGTAAAATATTGGTGCCGTTTCCATTAGAGTCTTCATTATCTGGGGTGAAAAAATCGTTGCTGCCGGAGCAGCGACTTTGGTACAGGAGGTCCCTCGCTGCGCTCGGGATGACGAAGGGGGTAAAAACCCTTTTACACTTCGGGGCTGTAGATTATAAATGCTGGGTTTACCTGAATGAAAAATTGATTGGTGAACATGAAGGTGGTTATACCGAATTCAGTTTTGATATAACCGATGCATTAAAACCCGGAGATAATGAACTGGTGGTAAAAGTATATGATCCATCAGATGCGGGTATTGGTCCCAGGGGTAAGCAGGTATTAAAACCAGCTAGTATTTACTATACACCCAGCAGCGGTATCTGGCAAACTGTGTGGTTGGAAAATGTTCCTGCTAACTATATTTCATCGCTTACCATAACTCCAGACCTTGATCAAAAAAATGTGGCCATTACTGTTCATGCGAATGTTACGGAGAAGGTGAGTATAGCAATGGACGGTAAAAAAATCACCGGCAATAGCAATGAAAAAATCATCATTCCTATCAAGAACCCGAAGACCTGGTCGCCAGAGCATCCTTATCTCTATGATATCGACATCAATATGGAGAAGGATCAAGTGAAGTCTTATTTCGGGATGCGCAAAGTGTCTATTCAAAAAGATGAAAAGGGAATTGAGCGAATCTTTTTAAACAACCAACCTTATTATAACCTGGGTTTACTGGATCAGGGTTTCTGGCCCGATGGACTGCATACCGCACCCACAGATGAAGCCTTGAAATTTGATATTGAAGCCATCAAAGCGATGGGCTTTAATACCATCCGCAAACATATTAAAATAGAACCTGCGCGCTGGTACTATCATGCGGATAAGATCGGCATGTTGGTATGGCAGGATTTTGTACAACCCAACCCAAGATTACCCGAAGGAGCCAAGCAGATTTTCGAAAAGCAGGGTGCAGAAATGATGCTACAACTGAATAATTATCCTTCTATCACCACCTGGGTGCTCTTTAATGAAAAATGGGGCGCTTATGACCAGCAGCGTTTAACGGAGTGGGTGAAGAAAACAGATCCTACACGCCTTGTGAATGGGCATAGTGGTGAGATACTTTATGTCAATGAAAAACTGCGTAGCCCATCACCCAATGCATATGTATCAGCAGATATGACGGATGTTCATTCTTATCCTGATCCAATGAATTCACTTGCCTTACCCGGTAAAGCTCGTGTACTGGGTGAATTTGGTGGTATCGGTGTTTTCATACCTGGTCACCAGTGGAATACTAATTCCGCATGGGGTTATATCAATGTAACTCCTGCTGCACTCAAAGCCAAATACCAGGTGATGAACCAGCATTTGCAACTTTTACAAAAAGAAGGATTGTCTGCTTCGATTTATACACAGCCTTTTGATGTAGAGGGAGAACAAAATGGGCTGATGACTTATGATCGGGAGATTATTAAGATACCTTTTACTGAGTTAAGAAAAATACATGGGCCATTGAATCCGGGTATGGAGGGGACTTCTCGATTCCTCGAAGTTAAGGATGCGGACCTCACTGAACCTGTGCAGGTCTATGCCAACCTGATGCAACAATATTTGCAGGGTAAACGCGATGACCAGACACTTAAAGCATTGACTCAACTCGCTATTCAAAACAATGACGCCGCAGGCAAGCAAAGATTTGGGCAGGCTTATATTGCTATGTTGTCTAAACCATATAATGCAGAAGACCTTGCTTTCCTGGAGGGCAGTACCAAGAAAGTCACTGATCCTGGGTTTCAGCCGCTTATTCAACACTTACTTCAAAAACCAGATAGAGCGCTACATACCAAACTGATGAATATCATCTATGCGGACCTGATACAACCATCCATACCGAATGCACAAGTCAAACCCAACTGGGATGATATTGAAGCTAAAGTAAAACCTTATGGTGCGCCCGGTGAAGAAATGTTCCTGCGTGCCAAAACAGTGCATACTTATAACCAGAAGGACTGGGCAAGTTATATACCTACGGCCAAGCATTATTTGGAAAAATACAGTGGCAACCTGAAGCCGGAAGAACTCAAAACATTTAAAGACGCCATCGAAAAAAATCAGTAATGATCGAAACCATCCTACAGATCACCGGACCAGATTATTTATCGGTTCGTGCACCTGGTCGCATTAACCTTATCGGAGAACATACCGATTATAACAATGGTTTTGTCTTACCTGCGGCCATCAATAAATACGTGCAGGTGCATGTAAGTAAAAGAACGGATGAAAAACTGGTCTTGTATTCCAAACAATTTGATGAATTGGTTGAATTTACGCTCAAAGGTATTCAACCTCAAAAGCGGCACTGGGCAAATTATATTTTGGGTATTGTGGACCAACTCTTACAAAAGCAATTACCCATCCGTGGTTTTAATATGGTGATTGAGAGCGATGTACCGATTGGTGCGGGCATGTCTACTTCTGCGGCGATGGAGTGTGCGGTGCTTTTTGGACTGGATCAACTATTTGAGCTGCAGTTATCGCGCTTTAGTATGCCCTTTATTGCACAGGCAGCAGAACATTCTTATGCAGGAGTGAAATGTGGTATCATGGATCCCTATGCCAGCATCTTTGGCAAAAAAGGTATGGCGATGAAACTGGATTGCGCCATGCATACGCATAGCTATGTACCACTCCAACTGGAAGGCTATAAAATTATTTTGTTTAATTCCAATGTCAAACATTCGCTGGCTTCTTCTGCTTATAACCAACGCCGCGAGGAATGTGAAGCTGTTGTAGCAAAAATTCAGCAGCATGTAAACCATATCCGCTCTTTAAGAGATATCACTTTACCGATGTTGTACAACCATATTGCCGATCCCACTTTACGCAAAAGAGCCGCTTATGTGGTGCGGGAAAATGTACGACTGCAATCGGCCTGTACTGATCTGATGATCGGTGACCTGGAAGCATTTGGCAAAAAAATGACCGCAACCCATTTTGGTCTTCGGGATGAATATGAAGTGAGTTGCCCTGAACTCGACTGGCTTGTAGATGCGGCACTTGCGCAGCCCGGTGTACTTGGTGCCAGAATGATGGGAGGCGGTTTTGGAGGCTGTACCATCAACCTCGTAGCCGATGACCAGATTGAATCTTTATGGGAAACCATAGCCCCCGCTTATGAAAAAGCGATGGGTAAAAAACCAACTGCCTATATCGCTGAAACAGCCGATGGGGCCTCACTATTAAAACAAGTTTATGCGTAACCTGATTATCCTGCTGATAATAGTGATTGCTACCACGAGCAGTTGTAAGCAGTCCATCTCTTTAGAAAAAGGAAGTTATGCCATTCGTAATGCGAACGGCATGGAAGCGGTATTCTGTGCGGAAGGTGCAAGACTGATGCGACTGATTGTACCTGATAAAAATGGCTACAGCACAGATGTAGTAGTAGGCTTCGATAGTATTGCACAATATGCCAGCAGTACAGAACCTTATTTTGGTGCGACTATTGGAAGGTATGGTAACCGTATTGCGAATGGACGGTTTTCCATTTCAGATAAAAACTACCAGTTATCAATAAACAATGGTCCCAATACATTGCATGGTGGCAAAAATGGATTTCAATATAAACTTTGGGATGTAGCAAAGGAGGGTGATTCAACACTTGTGTTTACCTATCTCTCTAAAGATGGAGAAGAAGGTTTTCCAGGTAACCTAAGCGTTAAAGTTACATATACCCTTACCCATGATAATGCACTAAGGATGGCCTATGAAGCTACTACAGATCAACCTACTGTTGTCAATCTTACCAACCATGCTTTTTTTAATTTGAATGGAGAGGGTAGTGGTACTATTGAAAACCATCTTTTACAAATTCATGCCACACATTATACACCGGTTGATTCAACACTGATTCCAACTGGGGTTATTCAGCCAGTGATAGGTACTCCTTTCGATTTTACACACCCTCATTCTATCGGCGGCCGTATTCATGAAACAGATACACAACTGATCTATGGCCTTGGCTATGACCACAATTATGTGCTGGATGGTGAAGGGTTGAGAAAAGTAGCAAAGGTAGTAGGTGATCAAACAGGGATTGTGATGGATATCTATACCGATGAACCCGGTCTGCAATTTTACTCGGGCAATTTTATGCAATCCAAAAACAAGCTCCGCAAGGGCATGGATGATTTCCGAACAGCATTTTGTCTGGAGACACAGCATTATCCTGATAGTCCGAATCAATCTAATTTTCCCAGCACCTTGTTAAATCCGGGTGAAGTGTATCGTAGTTTATCCATCTATCAATTTTCGACGCAATAATAACCGGCATGTATTCAGCAGAGTTGATTCAATCTCATCCACATAGACGACTTAATCAATTAACAGGAGAGTGGGTACTGGTTTCCCCACACCGCGCCAAAAGACCCTGGCAGGGTAAAATAGAAAACAGCGAGCAGGTATCATTACCTGCATATGATGCGGATTGTTATCTCTGTCCGGGTAATGATCGGGCAGGTGGTGGTAAAAACCCGGCTTATGAAAGCGTGTATGTTTTTGACAATGATTATGCTGCGCTGCTTGGTTCTGCACCAGAGGCATTTCCTGCACCGCAGTCGCTCCTGCAATACCAGATGGTAAAAGGGATTTGTAAAGTCATTGTTTTTTCTCCCCGTCATGATCTTACTTTAGCAGAACTGGAAGAGGAACAATTAACCGAACTGGTACGTAATTGGATCAGTGAGTACAAGGCCTTGCGTGCACAAAAAGACATCCGCTATATTCAAATCTTTGAAAACAAAGGTGCAATTATGGGTTGCTCAAACCCACACCCGCATGGACAAATATGGGCAGGTGATTTTGTTCCCATGGAAATCACGAAAGAAGACGGGCAGCAAAGACGGTATTATGAAAATACGGGTCGCAGTTTATTAAGTGATTATCTGCACACAGAGATAAATGCAGGGGAGCGTATCGTCTGCAGTAATGATGACTTTACGGTGCTCGTTCCTTTCTGGGCAGTCTGGCCTTATGAGACCCTTATTATTCCGCACAGGCAAATGCAGCATATTGATCAGTTGAGTGAAAAGGAACAACGTGCTTATGCATCCATACTGCAGGAACTAGCCATTCGCTATGATAACCTGTTTGGTATTTCTTTTCCTTACTCTGCAGGTATTCATCAATCACCAGTAAATAGTATTGAGCGATACTGGTGGCATTGGCACCATCATTTTTATCCGCCGCTATTACGTTCTGCCACTGTAAAAAAATTTATGGTGGGTTATGAAATGCTGGCGGAAGCGCAAAGAGATATTACACCCGAACAAGCAGCAGCAACACTTCGGGCTTGTTCCACCCAACATTATAAAAAAACGATCTTATGCAATTAGTCTGGATAGATTACGGGATCATCGCTGTTTATTTTGCCATCGTGATTGGCATTGGTCTTTACCTGAGACAAAAAGTAAAGTCGGGCAATGATTTTTTGATGAGTAATAAAACCATTCCGCTTTGGGCCACATCGCTTGCTTTTATTTCGGCAAACTTAGGGGCGCAGGAAGTATTGGGTATGGCTGCGAGCGGTGCCAAATATGGTTTATATACTACGCATTTTTATTGGTTGGGTGCGGCTTTTGCCATGATCTTCTTAGGGATTTTTATGATGCCCTTTTATTATGGTAGTAAGGCGCGCAGTGTACCGGAATATTTAAAACTTCGCTTTGATGAAAAGACGCGCACATTCAATGCATGCTCCTTTGCTGCAATGACGGTGTTTTCATCCGGCATTTCATTATATGCGCTGGCCATGCTTATGGAAGTGATACTCGGTTGGAATTTTGATATAACCGTATGGCTTGCTGCCTGCATTGTGCTGATCTATATTTTTCTTGGTGGACTCACCAGCGCCATCTACAATGAAGTGTTGCAGTTTTTTTTGATCATACTTGGCATCACACCACTTGTTTATATCGCTTTTGAACAAGCGGGAGGAGTAGCTGGTATTGTACAACATGTGGATGATGCGAAGCTGCATTTGTGGAAGGGCATGTCATCGGCCGCTACCAATCCTATGGGTGTGGATGCATTTAGTATGGTATTTGGATTAGGTTTTGTGCTGGCATTTGGTTACTGGTGCACTGATTTTTTGGTCGTACAAAGGGCCATGATCGCCCGCAACCAGCGGGAGGCAAGGCTTACCCCCATACTAGCCGCCATCCCTAAAATATTTATGCCGCTGGTGGTAATTCTTCCTGGTATTCTTTTACTCGCTTTGCAAAACCAAACCACTGGGTTTGAATTACCGCTGAATGCCAATGGAGAAACGGATTATAATATGGTGCTGCCACTATTATTGCAGAAGCTTTATCCTTCCGGGTTGCTTGGGTTAGGTATTACAGCACTGATTGCTTCCTTTATGAGTGGGATGGCGGGGAATGTTACCGCTTTTAATACCGTTTTTACTTTTGATATTTACCAGACACATATTCGTCCGCAGGCTTCTGACCGTCATTATCTCTATGTGGGAAAATTAACAACGGTGGTGGGCATTTTGCTCTCCATTGCTACCGCTTATGTAGCCCGCAGCTTTAATTCCATTATGGATCTCTTACAACTGGTATTCTCTTTTGTCAATGCACCGCTGTTTGCTACTTTCTTTCTCGGCATGTTCTGGCGACGCACCACTGGACATGGCGCTTTTTATGGACTGGTGTCGGGCACTTTGTCTGCAGCACTGATGCACGGATTAACGGTAGCCGAAGGCAAGGGCGGCTGGATCGCTGTTTACCATACATTTTATTCCGGAACAGGACAGGCATTTATGATTGCATCAATTGCCTTTATGGTTTGTTTTTTGGTAACAGTGATGGTGAGTCTGTTCACCAAACCTAAACATATTAGTGAACTAACCGGATTGGTCTATAGTCTTACACCCAGACAAACCGATCGATATAAGCGTTGGTATTATAATCCGCTTTGGCTCGGCATGATTATTTTGGTTGTAACAGTTGTGTTGAATATATGGTTTCGGTAAAGCCAAACCTAAGCGTAGGAAGGAACACGGATCATCATGATTCTCAAGATCTATCATGATAAATCCTGACAATCATGAAAAATCCGTGTTCCATTCTACTCCATAAGGAAAGTCAAAAATCAAAATTCAAAATTCAAAAGCACAGGATGGAATACAGATCATCATGATAGATCTTGACAATCATGAAAAATCTGCGTTCCATTCTACTCCATAATAAAATTCAAAATTCAAAAATCAAAGATCAAAAATCAAAAAATCAAAAATTTCTTCCCTCCTCAATACTCCTTTCCCTCTTCTCATTCGTCTTTACTATAAGCAAAGGTTGGTTTTTTCATTTTTTCGGTTCTTGGTCGAACCGGGGGCGAACCCAAACATCAACATGAGCAGGCGAGCCCCCTTTTTAAATATTGGATATGAAAAAGATAATAGGAATACTGCTGCTATTTGCCATTACCAGTATGGGCATTGCGCAACCGGTGCAATGGCAGTTTAGTATCAAAAAAATAGACAAAGATTTATATAGCTGGTCGGCTAAAGCGACGATTGGTGGTAATTGGCATTTGTATTCGCAACATACGCCTGAAGGAGGTCCGATACCTACTTCGATACTCTTTACCAAAAGCCCATTGATTGAGTTAACCGATAAAGTAAAAGAAGTCGGCAAACTGGTAACGAAAAGAGAGGAAGTGTTTGATATGGATGTGAAATATTTTGAAGGTAGTGTGGAGTTTGTACAAAACTTCAAACTAAAAAGAAAGGTAAAGACAAATCTCACAGGAACGATCGAGTACATGGTATGTAACGATAAAGAATGTCTTCCTCCCAAAAAGCAATCTTTTTCCATTGCAGTGGAATAAATGGGTGGTTGTTGGATTTGTAGGGTTTTTGTCTTGCAAATCTACCAGGGAAACATACCTGCTTCCTTATGGGTTGCGCTATCCGACGATTGCGACTGAGCAGATCCGTATTCAAACAGATAGCTGTTGTAATCGAGAAGCACTGGTTAATATACTCCTGAAAGAAGGAGCGTATAGTGTTGATATCAGATCGAATCATCCAATGATTCAGGCGACATATGCGCCGATGGATACCATCAGATGGAAGCAGTTAGCGGCTAAACTTAACCAGCGATGCACACATATTCAATTGTGGCTTCGCAAATGGTAATAATAATTTTCTCATGTGCATTAGGTTTAAAGAAGAAGTGCACTCCCGGGTCTGTTTCCACAGACCCGGCTATTTAAAATATTTGAACTTGCATGGATGCAATACTTATTATAGAACCCTTTCCCGCATTAGCAGTCAAGGCACTTGAAAAATATTTTCAGGTGCAAAGGGTCATGCATTTGTATGAACTGAGGTCGGTATTACAAAAACAATCCTTTCTTTTTGTATGCTGTCCTGTTCGCATCTATCATCCCAGGATCGGAGAACTATTGCTTACCGCCAAACAGGCACCCAAACTGGTATTGGTAAGAACACAACTAGATAAACTGGAACAATTAACAGAAGACAATATTCCTTACTGGAACCTTCCGTATTCAGCCAAAACATTGCAGCATATAGTTGCATCAACAAAACCACAAAGTCTGCAGGATTTACAACGCATCCATGTAATGGAAAACAGAAGGCTGCAGATGATACCGGTGCATCAGATTTTGCTGATCAAAAAAATACCGCCCGGGCAGGTAATGATCCATACCACAGAAGGCGATCACCTGATCAATGCCAACCTTACTACCATATTACAATTACTGCCGGAAAACAGCATGGAAAGAATCAGTGACCAGTTGGCAGTACCTGTAAATGCCGTACATAAAATTACCCAGAAAGGTTATGCATTCCGGGGTGGATATATTCCGATTCGTGACAGGTATTTAAAAACAAGAAGAAAAACCTACCGTGAAGAGCTTATATAGGGCAGTGTCAACACCATGCTTTATTGAGCAACAAGCAACCGGAGCCATTTGAAAGAATGGCTCCCTTTTAAAAACAAAATGATGAAAAGAATTTACCTCGATAATGCTGCCACCACACCCATCGCTCCGGAAGTGCTGGATGCTATGATGCCTTACCTGACCGAGCAATTTGGTAACCCTTCTTCACCAGGACAAGAAGGACGTATGGCCCGGCTTGCGGTAGAAAATGCCAGGAAGTCCATCGCTAAAGGATTAAATACGCATCCCTCTCAACTGATTTTTACTTCCTGCGGTACCGAAGCAAATAACCTTGCCATACGTGGACTCATCAAGGCCAAAAAAATAACCAGGGTCATCAGTACACGCATTGAACATTCGAGTGTGTACAATACACTTTGTGATTTAACCTGGCAGGGACAAATAGAATTTATTCAACTCTCTATAGATAGAGAAGGCAGACCAGATTTAAAAGAGCTGGAAAATTATCTGGCGGATGGACATGGTCATACGATGGTATCACTCATGCACGCAAATAATGAAATCGGCACCATGATTAATTTATGGGATGTCGGAAGCATTTGTGCTAAATACAAAGCTTTCTTTCACAGTGATACGGTGCAAACTATGGGACATTATCCGATGGACCTCTCAGAGATACCGGTAGACCTGATGACGATGTCGGCGCATAAATTTCATGGTCCAAAGGGAGTGGGTATGTTATGGATGCGCAAGGACCTCGGACTACAAGTAATACAAACAGGAGGTTCGCACGAAAATGGCATGCGTGGTGGTACGGAAAATGTGGCCGGCATTGTTGGTATGGCCAAAGCTTTTGAAATGGCCATGCATGCTTATGAAAAAGATAGTCTCCATATCCAAAAAATCAGCTCGGTATTACAGGAAGGAATGGAAAAGTTGGGGGCCATAAGACATGGCAGCAAAGACAAGAACAGGCTTTATACTGTTTTGAGTATGGGTTTTCCGGATACAGAACGAAGCAAACATTTATTACTGGAACTGGATATCGCCGGAATTTCTGTTAGTGCAGGATCGGCCTGTAATAGTGGTAAAACATCTAAAGTGATGGCGGCCATTCATGCAGAGCAGATGATCAATATCCGTTTCTCCTTTTCAAGGTACAATCAATTGCCACAGATACATCGGGTATTGGACATTATCCAATACCAACTGATTGGCGAATCTATCACGGCTGAAAATTCTTTAGTATGATCCGCAATATTTTATACAAACTGGAGGCACAGTTGGTGAATATGGCATCTGACCCAGCGGCGAAACAACTGGGGCATCTCCTGGAGATGAAAGAATTAGTATTAGAAGCTGCAGTTGGTTTAAAAGTACTGGAGCATATATTTTCTCACCTGGATGATGTGGAAAGGGTGCAACTGATGTCTGTACGCAAACGCATACTCCACTATATCGTGTATTTCGAATATGAAATATACGACCTTATGGGAATGAATAAACCCAATATTGAAACATTAAAACCATTGTATGCCAATGCCAGCTACGAAGAATGGAGCATCGCGATCCGTTCTGCTGAAAATAACCGGCGCAAATCATTATTACCGAGAGAGGCATTACAATACCATACCAATTGAAGAAGAGTAGTTTTCTCATGTGGTTTGGGAAATCACATGCCCGGGTTCCTTTCCAGGATGCCCGGTCTTTTAAAATAAAAACATGAACCTAAAAAAACAGTGTTTGATCATCACCTCCCAGCTTACAGATTATATAAGACTGGGAGAATGGCTTTGCAACCGTGGTTATGAAATGCAATTCGCCAAAACAGAAACGGAGATCATGGAAAAAGCAGCCAAGCAATCCTTTGACCTGGTATTGTTACACCCCAGTCAATGGCATTTGCACCTGCTGCAACCATTCAAGATCCGGCATTCCTTTGGTTTAATCAGTGGCAGGAGGGATTGTTACCCCGAACACCTCGATCACCAAATAGCGATTCATGTGAAAGAGCCCTTTCGTCCATCGCAGTTTCTGCGAATGGAAAAGGGATTGAAGTCGACGCACAATGTATTGCTCGCAGATTGTTTGATTGTTAAAGCGCAATGGCATTACTACAAAATTCCATTGGAACATATTGATTTTCTGGAACGAGATAAAGTGCCGGGTTATACCAGGATATGTTATGGAAGGAATGTAGTGCTTGTATTTGGTATACTGACGGCATGGGAGAGAAGCCTGCATTGTACAGGACTATTTGAACGGATCGGTGATAATATACTGGTGGCCAAAAAGCACCTGGGTAGGATCAGTAACGGATATTTTATCATAGATCATTATCGGATCAAGGTAATGGCTAGGTATATCGAAACCAGTGCCTACCGTAAGATCAAGGAAAAATTTCCTGTAATCAACATGCACCTGCAGGGAGTAACAACTCAGCCTGTGAATACCTGAGCAGCACAGGGGCATGGTATTACAAGTACCCTCAGGAGGGCCTCGGCCGTCCAAAGGCGGGTAATCTTCATTGCCCGCCGCTTTTGAAAAAAATAATGATGAAGTATATATTTTTCATACTACTAATGTTCACACTTCCGCTGAATCAGCTTTCGGCGCAGGCTGTAATTAAAGCTGGTGTGAAAGATGCTGCAGGTCAACCACTGGAAGGCGCTACCGTTCAATTAAAAAGAGCAAAAGATAGTGCAGTGCTACGCCAGACCAGAAGCACCCGTCAGGGTTTTCAATTGCGAAGGGTAGCAGCCGGAAACTATGTACTGCAACTTCAGTTCCTGGGTTTTGCAACAGTAGAAAAGTATTTAGTAGTAAGGTCAACAGATACTTTATTGATACTGGATGCCCTTGTAATGCAAGCTTCCCCAGACACTTCATTGATTGGAGTAGTGGTTAAAGCATCTATACCTCCTGTGCTGGTTAAAAAAGATACCATTGTATACAATGCATCGGCGTATAAACTTGGTCCGAATGCATCTGTACAGGAACTCTTAAAAAAATTGCCGGGAGTGCAGGTGGATAAAGAGGGTAATGTAACTGTGCAAGGACAAAAAGTAGAAAAGATATATGTGGATGGGAAAGAATTTTTACTCAGCGATCCAAAATTACTCACCAAAGATTTTCCTGCTGATATGCTCGCGGCAGTAGAAGCATTTGATCAACAAAGTGAAGAAAGCCGGTTCTCTGGTATCAAAGATTTTAGTGGAACAAAGGCATTGAATTTCCGGATGAAAAAAGACATGCGCAATATACTCGTTGGAAAAGGATATGGCGCCATAGCACTTGGGGGCAGGTATAGCGTGGGTGGCAGTCTGCAAAAACTATCTCCCAATGAATGGTTAAACCTTTCCGCAAATGAAAACACCCTCAACGATTTATTCAAGGGTTACAACGAATTACCCAGGATGGCTGGTTCGGCTGGTGATAAAAAGAACAGGGAACTGATGGTCAATTACCGAAACCGCTTTTCAAATAAAATATCCGGCGGATTTAGTTATCGTATGAGTGATGTTGATAGCCGGATAATAAGAAATAGTGTGCGCAGGGATTTTCTGACAGACTCGGTCCTAAATAAAGCCAATAATCAAACACAACAAACCGCACAATTACAACACCAGTTCCGAGGCGATCTGTTATGGCAGACAGATAGTATGCAATCCATTGTTTTTCGTCCAACTATATCTTTTCAAAAATCGGATGATCATACGATGGATAGCTCCATGCTGCGTTCTGAAAAAAATGGCACACAATACCTGATTAACCAGGTGCAACGGAGACAATCAGAAAGCTCAAGTCAATTACAATTGGGCGGATCGGTTTCTTATCGCCGGCGTTTTCAGAAACCAGGCAGGAGTGCGGTAATTGGTTTTAGTTATAACGACAACAATACAGATGAAGAACGGGCATTGCAAACCAGCAGTAGTTTCCAGCAGCTCGACCAGCAATCTACCAGAACCCTGGATGGAAATAATATTGGCATACAGGCCTATTATACAGAGCCGATTGCGAAGGGTAAGATACTCGACTTTCAATATGCCTATCAACAACAAAATAACCAGGCAACAAGGGCTAGTTATAATTATAATCCAGCCACCGGATTTTATGACCAGTATGATTCACTCACCAGTAATCAATTTGTGTCGTCGAATATTTCTCACCGTGCAGCGATGGGCATAAATATCTCACACCAAAAAATTCGTTACCAGGCAGGGTTGGCAAGCCTCTATACTTTACAACAAAACGAAGTGCTCATTGGTAAAGGAAACAATGTGAACCAAACAACGGTTAACTGGATGCCCAGGGCTTCAATGCAGGTTGAGATCAATACGCAGACCCAGCTTATCATGCGTTACACGGGCAGGAGCCAGCAGCCAAGCGCAGATCAATTACAACCATTGATTGATCCTACAAACCCCTTGCTTATTAAAAAAGGGAACGCAGCACTACGCCCATCTTTTAACCATAGCTGGAATATATCTTATGTAAAAGCCAACAGAAAAACAGCAAGATACCTGATGATGGATCTGGGACTGAACCTCACTACCAATAAAATAACTCCTTCCACACAACTACTGCAAGGCGGTGTGCAGGAACAGCAAATGGTAAATATCAATGGCATATATGATGTCAATGCCTCTATCAATTATAGTATACCTGTATTAGAAAAATCCGGGATGCTTCGGCTTGGTCAAAGGGTAAGGGTTCAGAGAGATAAAAGCATGATCAACCAGCAGGAAAATGTGCAGGAGCAAATTGCACTTGCTCCATTTGTAAGTCTGCGTTGCGAGCCAGTTGCTGGACTATCCATTGAAGGAGAAGCGAACTTTGATTATTCCAGCACACATTACACATTCGGTAACAGAAGGGTTGAACTGCTTCGCTCAAATTATGGCATGAACCTTCGATATGAATTGCCTGGTGGTTTATTAATCAACAGTGATCTCTCTATTGCCAATAACCCCGCTCAGGCTGGCTTACAAGCCAATCAGGTTACGCTTTGGAACAGTACCGTATCAAAATATTTGCTAACAAACCGCCAGGCTGAAATAAGGCTAAGTGCATTTGATTTATTGGACCAGAATAAAGGTGTACAGCAATATGCTGGTGAACAATACATCGAACAATCGAATGTGAACATGCAACAACAATTATGGCTACTGAGTTTTGTTTGGAACTTTAAAAAAGCAGGATCATGAAAATCATGTATCGAATAATAGTGGCGGCTTTTGTTTTTTGTACCGCTTGTGATAACAATGCTTTTACCAAAGGTAAAGCAGGTATGGAATACCGTATTGCAGCGAAAGGTAAAGGTAAGTCAGTGCAATATGGTGAGTGGATTGAAATGGATGTGCAACAGTACTTCAATGATTCATTGATAAGAAATAGTAAAGTAAATGGCCAAAGCGAATGGGTACATTTTGATTCCACCAGATTATCCAGTGATGCTTTCCCGATTTTCAAAAATTGTAAAGCAGGCGATAGTATCATATTTCGGGTTACTGCCGACAGTGCTTTCAAATATGGCAGACCTCCATTTGCAGAAGGTAAAAATGGCTGGTTGCTTACCCATATAAAAATTAAAAACATTCAAGCTGAAAAACCAGATATGTCTGACAACCATCTGAGCCATGAGTGATTCATGCAGGTCACTCATAAGCGGGGTATTTCTATACCCTGCCTTTATTTTTTAAAAACTAAACCAATGAAAAATTTATACCTAACGCTATTTTGTATTGCACTGTGTTGCAATATCCATGCACAAAGAGAAAGATCTGAGTTCAGTTTTAACTGGGCCGGCGATGCAAAAGGAAATGGTATTCCCTCAGTGTTTGTAATAGGCGTTTCTGGTCAGTATGCAATGTTAAGGGCCACTAATGCCCCTGGTTATTTGTCCGCCGCACAAGGCTGGCGCGCACATTTTGGTGTGGGTGTGCCAATAAGTAATCGATTTTTTATTCATCCGGAAATAGCTTTATCTCAATTGAGAACTGGTAATGCTACAAATGGCCTAAGGATGGCAACATTGGATCTACCTGTTCAGTTTGCACTACACTTGGGCAACAAAAGACAGTGGATGCTTAAAGCGGGCCCGGAATTATCATTGGCTTTAAATGGGTACCAAAAAAACAATGGAACAGAACAGCGTATCTACCAACAAATCAATCAAACCCAATGGTTCTTACAAACAACGGTTGAATACCTGCCCAATCGTTTCGGATTGTCTGCCCGTTACCGCCATGGACTCTCACGTATAGGAGACGCATCTAATAATGTGCTGCAGGGAAAATTCAGTAGCCTGAGTATTGGCGCTATTTACAGACTGGCTAAAAAAGTAAAATAGGATGAACAAAAGAATGCTTGCAATGCTGCTGTTAGTGGTAGCAACATTTTCTGTACAGGCGCAATTATCATTTAGTGTACAGGCAAAAGAAATATCGAGAAAAAAATATGCCCTTTCATTTGAGATAAATGGGAGCCAGTCGACCGCCATTTATGCAACAAATAAAAAACTGGACTTAAGCGCGCCAATGATCGAATTGGTGAATGCAATAGGTAAACTTTCTGAATTAACCGGAACGATAACACAGGAA
The DNA here is from genome assembly GCA_964611995.1 of uncultured Sediminibacterium sp. Taxonomy (GTDB): domain Bacteria; phylum Bacteroidota; class Bacteroidia; order Chitinophagales; family Chitinophagaceae; genus Sediminibacterium. Next base: position 15,973 of record CAZTCS010000049.1, read on the forward strand.
ACCGACTCGATTTTTGCGCCCGAGCAAAACAGGGTGTTTAAAGCAGGAACAAGCTTAAACTGTGAGCTTGTTTTTGATAGTATTGTCCCCAAATTTTTACATGGATACATTAAAGGATTTTATAGAGCAGATGGTCAGTTTCTTTCTTTTGAATTGCCTTTTGAAGTGGCAATAGAAGGAGGTATTGCGAATGCTGCAACTGGCATTGATTTGACTAACCTCGATCTGTCGAACCCTTTGTACGATTGTGGTTCAGCAAATCAGGGAACAAGCGGTTCTTCTGCCTGGAAAATTTTTTTACTTGGACTTGCTGGCGGACTACTAGCCCTACTAACCCCCTGTGTTTTTCCGATGGTGCCGGTGACTGTCTCCTTTTTTACGCATCGGGCAACGAACAGAAAACAGGCCATAAAGAATGGGGTGATGTATGGTGGTTTTATTTTCCTGATTTATATCGCAGCATCTATTCCCTTTCATTTGGTAAAAGGATTAAAACCGGAACTACTAAACAATATCGCAACCAGTGTTCCCTTAAACCTGATCTTCTTTCTGGTCTTTTTATTTTTTGCACTTTCTTTTTTTGGACTCTTCACCATTTCATTACCCAGTTCACTGGCTACGGGAGCATCCAAGCAAACAGGCATATTTTTTATGTCGTTAACACTGGTGATTGTTTCTTTTTCTTGTACGGGCCCCATATTGGGTTCATTGCTGGTGGGTACTTTATCTGGTGGGGCATGGTTGCTAACGGCTGGACTAGCAGGGTTTGGCGTCGCACTCGGACTCCCCTTTGGACTATTCGCCATCTTTCCGCAATGGTTAAAAAAATTACCTAAATCAGGAGGCTGGCTAGAAACATTTAAAAAATCACTCGCTTTTATTGAACTGGCACTTGCATTTAAATTTTTATCCAATGCCGACCTGGTCATGCATTGGGGTATTTTAAAGCGGGAAGTATTTATCGGGATATGGGTATTGATATTTATTGCCATGGGTATTTACCTGCTGAATATTGGTGAATGGTATCGACAAAGAAAAATGATGATCAGTAAGCTCAGGTTTGGGTTGGCATTCGGCATACTATTGTTTGCGCTTTACCTGTTACCTGCATTGGGTCCGAAGGGGCATAGTAGTTTGTCTTTTCTCAGTGGTTTCCCACCACCCGTACATTATAGCGTGTACAAGCAAAATGAAAACGCAACGAATCACCAACTCTCTCCGATCATAAATGATTTCGAGGCTGCCATTGAAAAAGCAAAAGCCACCAATAAACCCATCCTGATCGATTTCACCGGTTGGGCATGTGTAAACTGTCGGAAGATGGAAGAGAATGTATGGAGCAAACCAGCCATTGCAAACATGCTCAATGAAAAATATATACTACTCTCACTCTATGTAGATGACAAAGCGGAATTACCTGTATCTGAAAGATCCACCTCCATTAGAACAATAGGAGATAAGTGGGCTAATTTTCAGTCTACCCATTTTAAGCAGGTAACCCAACCCCTCTACGTAGCAATCACCCCCGAAGGAAAATTATTAACCCACCCCATCGGTTACACACCCAATGCCGAGCAGTATTTGGATTGGCTGAGATGTGGGGTGAGAGAGTGAGGCGTGAATGGTCAATTGTGAATGGTGAATGGGGCGTGAATTGTGAAAAATGGGTTTAAATTATTAGTCATTTTTGTAATAGTAAGTCATCTCCCTATTCATCACTCACCACTGACTACTCACTACTATTATTGACCATTCACCATTCACAATTCACACCCCATTCACCATTCACAATTGACAATTCACGCCTCCCCCCCTGAACAAAAGCTCCAATTACAGCCAGAATCTTGTATATTGAGGTAAGCTAATCTTTGAGTACCTGCATGAAATTTATTAGATACTTATTAGTTGTACTATTGATTCTGTGTTTTGGTGGCAAATCAATAGCCGCTGATGATTCTTTGCGTGTGCAGCTTAAATGGTGGCACCAGTTTCAATTTGCTGGTTATTATGCGGCAGAACATAAAGGGTATTATAAAGAAGAGGGTTTGAAGGTTAAATTGATACCCGGCGATCCGGCTCACGCACCTGTTCCGGAAGTATTAGCAGGGAAGGCCGATTTTGGTATTACTGGGTCCGACCTTGTGGTTGAATATGCCAATGGTCAGCCAGTGGTTGCCTTGGGAGCCATATTTCAACATTCTCCCTATACCATACTTTCACTCAAAGAAAGAAATATCAATTTACCATCCGATTTAATTGGTAAACGGCTGATGGCTTCTCAGGACCAGGGCTGGACGGAATTAAAAGCGGTTTTCCTGAAAGAAGGAATTAATCCCGATTCATTACATGTACTTTCACATACCTGGAAAAATACCGATCTGATAGATGGTAAAGCAGATGCAATTACCGCATATATAACGGTTGAAATAAACCAGTTGCGTAAGATGGGTATTGAGCCATCTTTTATTTTACCCATTAATTACGGGATTGACTTTTATGGAGATATTCTATTCACCCGTAAAAAAATAGCTGATTCGGACCCTCAAACCATTGCTGGTTTTCGTAAAGCCACTTTTAAAGGGTGGGAATATGCGATGAGTCATACAAGCGAAATCGCTGATTATATATTAACACTCCCTGGCGTAAAAGAAAGAGGTGTGACAAAAGATGATCTGTTGGTGGAAGCAGAAGCCATGCGTAAACTGATTCTTCCCGACCTGGTGGAAATAGGGCATATGAATGAGGGAAGGTGGCGACATATTGTAGACGTACATGAAAAATTAGGCATCATAAAAAAGCAACCTGAGTTGAATGGATTTCTTTATGATGGAACCAAGAAAGTTACTTCCAGGTATTTACGCAACATTGTTTATGTAATCATAGCCGTACTCACTTTGTTGCTTTTGTCGATCCTCTATGGGTTCTCCTTACGTAATGCAGTACGCAGGCGCACGAGGGAACTGGAAAGTGAAATTGCAGAGAGGGCCAACGCACAGCAATTATTAAAGATCAGCGAAGAGCGATTAGAAATGGCTACTGAGGCAGCAGGATTGGGGATTTGGGACTGGAACATCAAAACAGGGGAAGTGTATTATAATGATCAATGGAAATTAATGTTGGGGTATGAACCCGATGGGTTACCTGATACCATTGAAACATTTGAAAGCCTGCTTCACCCCAATGAGAAAGAAACCATTATGCAACTGTTGCAGCAACATTTGAACGGTGAAACCAATTCATACCAGGCCATGATTCGCCTGCGTACCAAGGATAAAAGGTGGAAATGGATATTAACCATGAGTAAGGCATCTATGCGCGATGAAAACAATAACGCCATTCGTTTGTCGGGTATTCATTTAGATATAGATGAAATCAAACAAAAAGAAATTGAACTAAAGGAACTTACCCAGGAATTGATGCACAGTAACAGCGAATTACAGCAATTTGCCTATATCACATCTCATAATTTACGCGCACCAGTTGCGAACCTCATCAACCTGCTCGATTTATTCGATAGGGCTAACCTGTCTGAGCGAAATACTATTTTCCTGGATAAAATGGAAACCAGCGTTAATAGGTTACACGCAACGTTGAATGACCTCAATGAAATTCTTTCTTCCAGAAGTAATAAGGCAGATACGGATGAGTTTCTGCAATTTGAGGAAGAGCTGAAAAAAGTACAGGATTTAATTTCAGAAGATATTCGTCTCAATGAGGTAACCATTGAATCAGATTTCTCTAAAGCCCCCGGAATGTATTTTTCCAGGAAGATAATTCATAGTGTTTTGTTGAATTTATTAACCAATGCAATCAAGTATAGAAAGGATGGTAGATTGCCCAAAGTGCAGATTAGTACAGAGGAAGATGGAGAATATATTATCCTCTATGTAAAGGATAATGGACTGGGAATTAATATGGAGAAGTTCGGTAACAAAATATTTGGTCTTTATCAGCGTTTTCATGATAATAAAGATGGAAAAGGGCTGGGTTTGTACATCATTAAGAACCAGATTGAGGCCCTTGAAGGGAAGATAGCAGTGGAAAGTATTGTGAATAAAGGAACCATGTTTCATGTATTCCTAAAGAAAAAAAAGGGGTTATATGACTAAAGCACCAATGCATATTTTATTGGTTGATGATGATGACGTGACGAATTTTCTCAGTAAAGAAATGCTGCGGTTATTTATGGGTGCCCCAAAGGTTGATATTGCCTTAAATGGACAGGAAGCCATTGATTACCTGGTAGCCCATAGTAATACTGGCGATGTATTACCCGATTTGATATTATTGGATATCAATATGCCCATCATGGATGGCTGGGATTTCCTGGCAGAATTCGACCGGATCAAACAACCGGGTTTTGAGCATATTACGATCATTATGCTAACCTCTTCGGTTTACTTTGAAGATATTGAGCGGGCCAAAACCTACGCCACCGTAAAAAAAATTTACTCCAAGCCCCTTGATGAAGCCAAAATCAAAGAAATTATGGCCGCCTGTAGTTAGCAGGGGTATTAGGGGTTAGGTGTTAGGAGTTAGGAAAAGAATACTAATACCTAATGCCTAACCCCTAACACCTTTCCCTCATTATCAGTCATTTTTTCAAATATTTAGAACATGTATTCGTATATAATTGATAATCAATTATATATTCGCCTATTTTGATAAAATACTGAAATGTAGCGTATAAAAATTCGGTGTTTTCAACCGCATAATTCCGTGAATAAAACTAGGATATGCCTGCTACATAGATGTATCTTGCACTCAGTAAATGATTCAACAGAATTGTTTCGCCTTTATCCTAAAAGACCAAGAAAAATGTAATAACGATCTTATTACATTTTTTCCCTCGATCCAATTTCCTTTAAATAAAGAATCCTATATTCTAATGTAAAGACTAAGAGAATGGGGCAACCAGTTGCCCCATTCTCTTTTTTTATACCTACCATTAAAACACCCCTTGCTTTTTATATCAAAAAAAATTACTAACTTTCATAAGAAGGTTCTTTGTAATTATTTTTCTTTTGAACGAGTTAACCGGAAATAGTTTTTTGCAGGATTACTATTTTAAAAATTATCGGTGTTGATACAATAAAGCAGCTTATAATTGCGTGTATAGCATATATTAGTGCCGGATTTTGCATTAATGATTTCTACATAAACTGACTGATTAAAGGAGTAATAAATGAGAATACTGATAGCAGATGATCATAGCTTGATACGAGAGGGCCTACGGAAAATTTTGTTAGAGTCACTTCCGTTTGCTGAAGTGCATGATGTTGCAGATTCAGCGGACCTCTTTAAAAAAGCGATCAGCGAAAAATGGGATATCATTATCTCCGATATCAGTATGCCAGGCTATTCAGGTATTGAAATACTCAAGCAGATAAAGGAACACGCGCCAAATACGCCCGTATTAATGCTGAGCATGCACACCCCGGAACAGTATGCTGTGCGCGCTATTAAAGCAGGTGCTTCCGGATACCTTACCAAAGAAAGTGCTCCTTATGAATTGGTAAAAGCAGTACAACAAATTTTAAGCGGACGAAAATATATAACAAGTGAAGTAGCAGAAGT
>CAZTCS010000049.1:21570-25705 GCA_964611995.1 uncultured Sediminibacterium sp.
AACAAAAAGACCAGCGCGCTCCCCACGAACAATTATCAGATCGCGAATTTGAAGTGTTTAAAATGATTGTTATGGGAAAAAGTATTTCCGAAATCGGAGAAATACTTTCGCTGAATGTAAATACAATTAGCACTTACCGAGCCAGGATTATGGATAAAATGAAACTGCATAACAATGCAGATCTGGTAAAATATGCCATCCAAAACAACCTGGTTTAAAAAATAGCGGCTTTTGTGTAGTGATATCACTACATTTATTTCAAGTGTTGCGTTATTGCAGCATTTCAAAAAATGAGGGTAATTTGTCGTAGCTATAAAAGCCCCCCATTTACTAGCTGACTATTGTTTTTAAATATTCCACTATCCTTTTGTAAAATCCATTTCGTATTGGGATAACCGATACTATAACTTATTTATCCTAGAAAAACCTTATAGCCAAAAGCTATATGAGCTTTGCAGGGTTAGACCTGCAAAGCTCTTTTAAAACTAATATTCTAATGATGCCATTTCCCATTATGGTGGACAAAGCACTCAAAATATTACTGGTTGACGACTCAGAGTTTATTCTGCAGCGGATAAAGCATTTGCTGGAAGGGATAAAAAACGTACAGGAAATACGAACGGCTACCAGTGTAGAAGAGGCTGAGAATTGGATCAATACCTTTAATCCCTCCCTTATTTTTCTCGATATCAACCTGCCCGGAAAAAACGGGCTTCAAATGTTAAAAGATATACGCAGCAGTAATACCATCGACCCCATCATAGTTATCCTTACCAACAATACTTTATCTGGCTATAAATCAGAATGTATGCAGGCTGGGGCCGATTACTTCCTCGATAAAGCAAAAGACTTTGCCATTATTCCCGATATTATCCGGCAAACAGCGGAGAAAATAGCTTCCGATACCCGCTTCAATTAATTATGTGAATCAAAGATGGAAGCACACTGGTTGGGTGCTGATAGTCATTACTATTCAGGAAAATCTAGCTGCGAGCTTCTAGCCAGTACTGTCCGGGGAAATTTAGCTGCGAGCTTCTAGCCTCTAGCTGCTAGCCTTGATTAGTGCTTGTTTTAGGTTTTCTGCTATTATTGGAATAAACAAAGGGGATATAATTTAAAATGAGCTGGTTAATGAAATAGTTGATTCCTGCTAATGCGCTATCCACTATTAATGGAACACAGATTATCATGATAAATCTTGAAAATCATGATAATCTGTGTTCCATCCTACGCACCCCTACAGCTCGCAGTCAAATTTGCACGGAGAGCATTGGCTTAAAACCATTGTTTTTAATCGCAATAAGCCATGATCTATAAGCCATACGCCTCCATGTTCGCATCAATTGTTGCGCTAAATTCCCAGGGCTGTTTTTAACCTGGTATACCCCGATTTACTTACTGGTAATCTAACCCCTATACTAAGAATCGCAAGATGTCCATCTTTCTCATAAGGATCAATCCTCGCAATCAGGTGAACATTTACGAGATAGGAACGGTGTATGCGTATGAATAAGGCCGGGTCCATTTTCTGCTCAAAAAACTGCATGGTTTTATGTTTCAGAAATACTCCCTCACTCGTATAAATTTTTACATAATCATCTGCTGCTTCAAAATATTGCACCTGCGCCGTAGGAATAATTTTAATCTTCCCATTATCCTTCAATACAATCCTGTTTTGTTGCTGTGCAGTAGCAGCAACGGTATTCAGCAAAGCCGAAGTATTATTTTGTTGAACCTGTGTTTCTGTTGCCCTCCATTTCTCAATTGCTTTGGTGAATCTTTCTTTACTAAAAGGTTTAAGCAAATAATCCACCGCATGTGCCTCAAAAGCTTTGATGGCAAACTCTTCAAATGCAGTTGCGAAAATTACTGCCGGTGGGTTTTCAATTAGTTCCAACATCTCAAACCCATTGATCTTGGGCATTTGTATATCCAATATTACCAGATCAGGCTGGTGTTGCTGAATGGCTTTTACACCTTCAAATCCATCGCCACATTCCTGCACCAGTTCAAGGTCGGGAAATGATTGAAGGTATTCTTTCACAATACTCCTGGCCAGTGGCTCGTCATCGATGATGATTAGTTTCATGCGGGTTTCTTTTAAGCAGTTGGTTCGCTGATCTATATTTCTTTACTATTCCTAATACCCACTTGTTTCTTGGTTGTATTGGGGAATAAGTATGGTAGTCGTAAATTGGTTGTCTGTTTTAGTGGTACGAACAAGATCCTGTCTGGCATACAGCAAATACAATCTCCTTGCAATGGAAGCCAATCCGAATCCAGTACCCTGTGTGGCAACCGTTGTACTTGGATCGTATGGATTCTCCACCACAATCTCCAGCATCTCTTTTGTTGAACCATTCGCCCTGATACTGATCAATACAGCATCTGTGGTATCATATAATCCAAATTTAATGGCATTTTCAACAACCGGTTGCAACAACAAAGCAGGTATACGCATATTTGAAGCTTGTTCATCTATGTCTAATGCAGTCTGCAAGCGATGACCAAAACGCACTTTTTCAATTTCCAGGTATAATTGCAGATGATTGATTTCTTCCTGCAAATCAACCAACTGGTGTTCTTCTTTTTTTAAAGTACCCCTTAGAAAATCAGACAGTTGCTGAATCATGTGCCTGGCTTTCTCTGGCTGACTACCCGCAAGGGCACTGATTGAATTAAGGCTGTTGAAAAGAAAATGTGGTTGTAGTTGCTGTCTTAATTTTAATAACTCCGCATCCTTCGATACTTTTTCTGCTTCTTCTTTTCTGCGCTCGTTTTCCTGTTGTTCCAGTAAAGTGTACCAGAGTAAACTGATCATCGACATACATCCAATCATCAGGAATCCGGTAATATATCGGATATAAAAAGACTGGCTCAGCAAGAGTTGGTAGCCTTCATCTGCTTTAAATAAATACCGTAGTATCACCCTTGCCAGGAAAAGATAGATACTGCTTAGTACAAGACTGATGATTAATATATACCAATACCTTTCCTTACGGGGAAGATAATATTTCATGTTGTTAACCACCAGTAAACAGAAGGAAGCCAGTAAAAAGTTGGAGATAAAAGCATCTGCCAATGTTTCCACAAAACTTACCCTGTATTCGCCCATTACCCAAATATGCACTACGGTCCAGGCCAGCCACCAGGTAATAAAAGCCACATAAAAACTTCGTCCTTTGGTAATGGGTGTTATCATGCTTAAAGTGCTTGAAGAAACCGTTCAGTACAGCTCGATAACAAATATCCGGCTTTTAACCGAACCTCGAGTTGGTAACGTTCTTTGTCTGCAGGCTGGTTAATCTGCGACAATACTTCAGCACCATCCATCATCTTATTTAATGGATATATTTCCGTTACATCCATAAACACCCAGTTTATCTGGTGTGGACTTTGTTCATCCGCAATTAATTCTTCTTTTTGTCCAATTTGTTGAGCCTTATGAAAAGCGTGCAGATTGTCTTCTGCCAAAACCAGTCTCAGTTGTTCATCAAACTGAATCTGCTGCTGATTGCCAGCCGGCTGAAACCGATAAACTAATTTTGCAAGAAACCATTCCATACACTTGGTTTGAAAGGATGATTAATAACTTTTTATTTCAATGCCCCCAAAAACAGATGTACCACTAATAATTAAAATTTTATCCGGATCGAATTTGCTGCCGGGGAGTAGGTTTCGCTTATCCTCGATACCTGCAAAAACAGCCACGGTTTCGGAGCGAACTTCCCAGTTAGGGGGTACTACCAGCTTGGCGCCACCAAATACGATGGTTACTTCGAGGAAAATAGGTCCCTGGATATCGGCCTGCGATAGGTTAATCTGAGATCCACCCATAAAGCATACGATTTCACCACCTTTGAAATTTTTAGACGTAACCATTTTCTTCACCTCACCAAAAACAGAAGTACTGTCGATCCTGTCTTCCGAGGAAGGAGGAAATTCCGGATCGTTTTCATTTTTCTGTCTGGGTTTGAAACCCAGTAAAGGATCCTGACTGAGTGAACTTACTTTAGGACGGAAAATGAATAATATACCCACCAGGATAATCAGTGAGGGCCATAAAAAGCGACGAATTTCAGCGTCTTTGAACAGTTCATCCGACATAAAGAATAAACCAACCGCAATCATGATC
>CAZTCS010000050.1:0-25047 GCA_964611995.1 uncultured Sediminibacterium sp.
ATGTCGACCAAACTCACGCTTTCGATTGACGAATCCGTCATTAGGGACGCAAAAGAGTACGCACAAAAAACGGGTCGCAGCGTTTCTCAACTGGTAGAATCTTACCTGAAAGCCATTACAAACCCCACAAAAAAGAAGAAATCGAAGTTGCCTCCCCACCTCAAAAGATGGCATGGGGCCTTTAAAATGGAGGATGAAAGGGATTTTCAAGCATTATTGAACGAAACCATTTTCGAGAAATACAAGTAGATGATCAAGATTTTTATTGATACCAATGTTTTGTTTGATTTCTTTGCAGAACGACAACCCTTTGACAAAGAAGCAGAAGAAATGATGGAATTGGCTTATGAAAAGCAGATTGAATTGTATTGTGCGGCTACCAGCTATACAACCATATTTCAACTCCTCGCAAAATTAAAGGGAAAGGCAAAAGCATTTCAGGCAATCAGGGATATGAGGGAATTGATCAATACCATTTGCGTAGACAATACAGTGATAGACAAAGCGCTAGAAAATACCAACCCAGATTTCGAAGATGCTATCCAATTAACCTGTGCTTGTGCAATAAACGATATACAAACAATCGTAACCAGCAACCCCAAGCTTTTCAAAACGAAAAAATTGCTTGTACAAACACCCAAAGAATTTTTAGACACGATTAATCAGACTATACATGAATAAACTCACAGCAACCATTACAGCGGTTGGCGGATATGTTCCGGAAGACAAGCTTACCAATTTTGACCTGGAAAAAATGGTAGATACGAATGACGAATGGATTCGCACCCGTACTGGTATTGAAGAAAGAAGGATTTTGAAAGAACCAGGCAAGGGAAGTAGCGATATGGCTGTTCCTGCCATACAGGAAATATTAAGGAAGAAAAACCTTGATCCACTTGAGATCGACTGTGTAATATGTGCTACTGTTACTCCTGACATGGTATTTCCGGCAACGGCAAATATCATTTGCGACAAACTAGGCGCCACTAATGCCTGGGGCTATGATATGAGCGCAGCCTGTAGCGGTTTTCTTTATGCACTTACAACCGGTGCCATGTATATTGAAAGTGGCCGGTTTAAAAAAGTTATTGTAGTAGGGGTTGATAAAATGAGCGCTATCATCGACTACACTGATCGCGCAACCTGTATCATATTTGGTGATGGTGCCGGTGCCGTTTTATTGGAACCTACCACGGATGGTTCAGGCATCCAAGACAGCATCCTAAGAAGCGATGGAAGCGGTCGTCATTACCTGCACATGAAAGCCGGAGGATCGGTTAAACCCGCAACCGTAGAAACAGTTATGGCAAGAGAACATTTTGCCTACCAGGAAGGACAGGCCGTATTCAAATTTGCCGTAAAAGGTATGGCCGACGTGAGTGCCGAACTACTGGAAAGAAACGGACTAACCGGAGATGATATAGCATGGCTAGTACCCCACCAGGCCAACCTCCGCATCATAGATGCTACCGCCAATCGTATGGGATTACCCAAAGAAAAAGTAATGATCAATATCCAGAAATACGGGAACACAACCGCCGCCACCCTTCCCCTTTGCTTGTGGGACTGGGAAAACCAACTCAAAAAAGGCGACAACATCGTATTCGCCGCATTCGGCGGAGGCTTTACCTGGGGAGCGACCTTGGTGAAATGGGGGTATTGAATTTTGAATAATGAATAATGAATGTTGAAGTGGGAATAGTGAGTAGTGAATAGTGAGTAGTGAATAGAGAAAAGATAAAACTCACTACTGACTACTCACTACTCACTATTCATATTCCCTTAACAATTAGGTTACAAATTCATAACCTATCATAAATAATACGGCTATTCATAGCAGATAGTTTTGCACGCGATTAAAAATTGTGTACCAAACGCTGATTATGAAAAACATTTACGTTAGTGTATTATGCCTTTTACTGGCATCTACCCTTTTTGCACAAAATGGAGTTATCAAAGTAAAAGTGATCGATGAACAGAAGCTCAATTTACCCGGAGCCAATGTATCACTCGACGATAAAAAATTTACTGCCGTTTCCAATACAAGCGGTACTGCTGTCTTCTATAATGTACCAGCAGGTAAACATACCCTCACCATCAGCTACCTGGGTTACAAAGATTATTCTCAGGCGATCAACAGCACTGGAACCGTTTCAGAATTTACAGTTACACTTGAATCAGGTGTTACAGTATTGAAAGGTGTAATCGTATTAGGTGATCGTTTGAAAGGACAATCAAAAGCACTTAACCAGCAAAAGAATAGTGATAATATAACCAATATCATCAGTGCAGACCAGATCGGTCGTTTTCCGGATGCGAATATTGGAGACGCCATCAAACGTGTACCTGGTGTTACCATGCAGAACGATCAGGGTGAGGCCCGTAATATTATTGTAAGAGGTATGGGCCCTGAATTCAACTCTGTTTCCCTGAATGGTGAAAGAATTCCATCTGCTGAAGGAGATAACAGAAGGGTTCAGCTCGATCTTATTCCTGCTGATATGATTCAAACCATAGAAGTAAGTAAAACACTTACTGCTGATATGGATGCCGATGCAATTGGTGGTTCTGTTAACCTGGTAACCCGCTCTGCTCCTAACGGCAAACGTTTTTCTGCAACAGTAGCCGGAGGATATAACCCTATTCGTTCATCATTTATAGGAACTGTTAACCTGATTGCCGGAAGTCGCTTCGCAAAAGATAAACTTGGCTATGTAGTCAGCGGATCTTTCAATAGAAATGATTATGGTTCTGATAATATTGAAGCAGTCTGGAGCAAAGATGCCAATGGTAAAGTATATGTTAGCGACCATGACCAGCGTGTGTATGATGTTTTACGCGTTCGCAGAAGCGTAACCGCTTCGGTTGATTATAAAATCAGTCCATTACATACCATATATGTAACCGGAAGTTATAACTGGCGCGATGATAAAGAAAATCGTTACCGTCTTCGTCACCGTTTTCGTGGTAATGCTGCGACAGATTTAATTTATGATGGCGCAGGTAATATCAGCGGTTATAATGTTGGTGAAGTACTCAGACAAACCAAAGGTGGTATTGATGACAACCGAAACGAAAACAGAAGACTGGAAGATCAGCGCGTTCGTTCATTAGCAATAAAAGGTGAACACCTTTTTGGAAAGGTTAAAACCGATTGGAGTGTTCAATTTGCAAGAGCTTCTGAAGTAAGACCACATGAGCGCTATGTTTCAATGGGAAGAAGAAATATTACTGTGACACAGGACATAAGTAATCCTGAGCGTCCTTACCTAACTGACAATACTGCATTGAGTGCATATACAAGAAGAAACGAATTAACTGAACAGTTTCAGGATCAGTTTGAAAAAGACATCAATGCCAAACTGAATTTTGAAATTCCGGTATCCATCATAAATGGACAAAATGGTTCTATTAAGTTTGGTGCGCGCTTACGTACCAAAGAGAAAGTAAGGAGCAATAATTTCTTCTCTTATACCCCAATAGGAGCTTCAACAGCCAATTTTGCAAATATCAGTTTATTACCACTGGTTGATAAAACCGTATCTGAATTTTATCCTGGTGAAAGATTTGCTGCTGGTTTATTTGTGTCGCCAGGATTTCTTGGTGGACTTAACCTGAAAGACGCTGTAAGGTTCGATGAAAGTGATGAACCATCTGAATACCTGTCTGGTAATTTCTCCGCTAAAGAAACCATCACTGCAGGATATATCGCATTGAAGCAGCAGTTCAACGATCGTTTGTTTGCGAATCTAGGTCTGCGTATCGAACGTACCAGCATCAACTATACCGGCAATATTGTGGAAGATGGTGATCAGTTTAAAGGAATTGCAACCCTGAAAAATAACTATACCGATTTCTTACCAAACCTTAACCTCAAGTATAAGTTTGACAATAACACTGTATTGAAATCTGCCATCACCCGTTCTATTGCCCGTCCGAGATACTATGACCTGGTGCCTTTCTTCAACATCAATCCAAATGACCAGGAGTTAAGTGCAGGCAATCCGAAAATGGAACCAGTAAGATCATGGAACGTTGACCTGATGTTTGAGAAATATTACAGATCTGTAGGTTTGATTTCTGGAGGTGTATTCTACAAAAAAATCGACCGCTTCTTCTATACTTTCCTCGATCAGCAATATACACAGTCTGAGTTTTCACGCGATTTCCCAACAGTTACCAATCCAATTGGTGTGGGTGAAAACTGGCAGTTTACCCAACGCAGAAATGGCGACGGTGCAAGCTTATTTGGTTTCGAACTGGCCGCACAAAAACAACTTGATTTCTTACCGGGTATCTGGAAAGGTTTTGGGGTATATGCGAACTATACCTTCACTCACTCTAAAGCAGATGGTATCTATGACGGGTCAGGTGCACTGGTTAGAAACAATGTAAAATTACCAGGTGCGGCTCCACATATGTTCAACTTCTCGCTTTCTTATGAGAATAAACAATTTGTAGGTAGACTTTCTGCCAACTTCACCTCTTCATACGTTGATGACAGCGATGATGCAGGATATAATGCAGATGCATTTAACGATCGTTATTACGACAAACAATTCTTCCTTGATTTCAATGCATCTTATGCCATCACTCCTAAAACAAGGATATTTACAGAAGCCAATAACCTAACCAATCAGCCACTGCGTTATTACCAGGGCGATAAATCCAGAACAGCTCAATTAGAGTTTTACGGACCAAGGTTTAACTTTGGATTGAAGTTTGATATTTATAAATAATACGATTACCGCTTAATTTTATCATAAACCCCGGGTAATTCCGGGGTTTTATTTAACCGATTTATATGCAAAAAATTATCCTTCCTATTGCAGTTATCTTATTTGCACTTGCATGCAAAAATGAACAAGCACAAAATGATGAAGCTGCACTTAAACCAACAGTTGTTACTGATACTGTATTTGATGACAGTGACGATCCTGCTATCTGGATCGATAGTGCTAATCCTGCTAACAGCTTCATCATAGGAACAGATAAACACAAAGAAAACGGTGGTTTATATGTATTTGGACTTGATGGAAAAATCGACAGAAACAGATCGGTTACCGGACTTAAAAGAATGAATAATGTAGATATCGCTTATGGCTTTAACCTGAATGGAACAAAAACAGCTATAGCAGTAGCCACAGAAAGAGACAGAAACAGCCTCAGGATTTTTCGTCTGCCAGATATGGCTGCTATCGATAGTGGCGGTATTGAAGTATTTACAAAAGACAGCCTGCGTCATCCGATGGGTATAGCATTATATACACGCCCTTCGGACAATGCCATTTTTGCAATTGTTGGCCGCAAATCAGGGCCAGCAGAAGGATACTTAGAGCAGTACCTGTTATCGGTCAATGAACAAGGTGTTGTAAAGGGTACTTTGGTTAGAACATTCGGAAAGTTTTCAGGTAAAAAGGAAATAGAGTCGATTGCGGTAGATAATGAACTGGGCTTTGTTTATTATTCTGACGAGCAGTTTGGCATCAGAAAATATTATGCAGATCCCGAGAAAGGAAATGATGAGCTGGCAGTATTCGGACAAGGAGATTTCAAAGAAGACAATGAAGGAATATCCATTTATAAATTTGACGATGGCACTGGTTATATCCTGGTATCTGACCAATCCGCTAATCGTTTCAATATTTATGCAAGAGAAGGTGAAAAATCGAATCCACACAAGCATACATTGATTAAATCCGTTCCTGTTTCAACAAACCAAAGTGATGGAAGTGATGTTACTTCCTTTACTCTCCCGGGCTTTAAAGGCGGACTCTTTGTAGCGATGAGCACAGATAAAACTTTCCAATTGTATCCCTGGGATATGATTGCGGGGAAAGCTGGGTTAAGACAGAGGCCATAGTCGATAGTCCATAGTCGATAGTCCATGGCAATCGACCATGGACTATCGACTATGGACCATGGTCTTATTCCAGATACCTCACCGTACGTGTTATCTTCCCATCCGCGTTAATTCCTTCGAGCACAATCTGTAGTCTTTTGGAGAAATCATTGTTGTAAAACTCAACCCTGAATCTGGGAGATTTTTTATTGGTCAGTATATACGGGTTCCAATAAAGTGTACTCCTGGCATCGGCATCATAAGTTTGGTCTTGTTCATAATTAGGGTGGAAGAACTCTTTGAAACGAGAGTATCCTGCCAGTATCGTTGATTCCATTCCTTTTTTATTTGGATCTGATTTTCGGGCATCATCTCCTTTTTTGGTATAAATAGCAATGGCACCTGACCCACCTCCTACTGCTGATCCGAAAAAGGGAGGACGCAACACTTTGATGTAGGCGATATCACTCATTGGTAAAGTTTGTATAAAATCGAGGTTTGCAGGGGTTTCATTCAGGTATAAAGAAGGTGTACCGCCGCGCCAGCTCATCGACATATTTGAGCCTGAGCCAGTAATTTGCAACCCTGCCACTTTTCCTTGCAGGTAAGACAATACATTAAATGCCGCCATGGTTCTGTCTTGCGTAAGATCAAAACTTATAGCATCACCGCCAGAGAAAAGTCCTGATGCATATTTCTCATCCATTATTTGTATGGGGCTCTTTGTTTTGGCTTTTACTATCACTTCCTGTAGCGTGGTTGAGGCCATACTTTTTCTCAGTTTTTCTTCTTCAGATAAAAACAAATTCATTCGCGCCAATGCCAGGCTATCTGAGCTCAATCTTAAACTTGATTGTTCTTCTACTTTGGTAGTACTACCCGGTTGTTTTTTTAATAAGCCATTACTCATTTGTACCTGTGTTACCCTTCCGCCTATTTTTTTAGTATCGTTCAGGTTGTAGTAAACTCGTGCCGTATCATAGAAAAAAACATCTTTTTCTTCAAACCCACCATCTTTTTGAACTGCTACAAAGTAAAGACTCACACTACTGTCTTTATTAACCATTACCAGGTTAAGCTGTGAGCCAGCCCCACCACCATTTTCAAGTCCATATACCTTACCCTCTATCTTCATAAAATCAGTTTCAGGAGGGAATTGTATCACTGGTTCTTTAGCGGCTTTAATTTTATCCCAATCAAATTTTCTCCATCCATTGGTTAACATTACCAGATCCAGTCTGCTGGTGATGCTATCTGCATCGCTGATCATATAAAAAGCAGGGTTATGAATATATCCGCGCAGTTGATTGGTTAACAAAAAGTCTGAAAAAATATTGAACTCTTCCTGTCCGGATAGGGCTGCATCTGTAATAGACATCGACATATTTGTAGCTGCAGTATCAGAAACAAATACTTCTACTATATTTTTCCCTCTTTTTTCCAGGCTGATGATTCCAGGATTCACTTTGGAATTAAACTCATGCAAGTGATTGTTCACAAACAAAATACGCTCTTCCAATGGTTGCCAGTCACTTGTAAAAAGCGAAAATTGCAAAATGCCGGTTTGTAATTCGTCAATAGGTACTGCTGTATTGAGTAAGGTTTTTTCGGGCATTTTCAGTTGCACCTTATAAATAGGGTGCTCATTCATGTGAACCAGTAAAAACAATTCTTTCTGGTTGTCAGGAACCTGTTCAGAACGTTGCACCTGAATAATGGCTTTATCGTTTGTTCCCCTGATACTAAGGGCCACTCCTTTTTCCTGAATCCCTTTGATGGGAGTACTTCCCCTTGTACCGTTTTCATCGAGCCAATCAACACGGTAATTTTCTCCTGCCAATGGCCTCAACATAAAAAAGCCCATTCCATCATGAATGATCTTAAGTGAGTCAATCACCATATTCTTATCATTCAATACTGCTCCTTTTACAAACATGGGTTTACCAAACTGATTGGTAGCCTTAAATGCTACTTTTTCTGTTAAGCCCTGCACCAGGTTACCCCCTTCAGGGAATACATCTACTCGTGTACGTATAACAGTTGCTTTTTTTGCTGGCAGTTTACCATTATTGATACGTATATCTTTCTGGTATAAAAAACTGGTATCATCATTCAACATCCACCTGGTATAGGCTTTTACACGAATGAATTCTCCGGCATAATTTACTGGAATATCGAAAGAACCTTTTGCTGTTGATTGAAACAAGGGTGCAACTGTCTGACGAAGCATTTTGCCATTTACATCGTACCAGTCTACATAAACATTTCTGCTCGCCGGACTGGGCATTTGTTCCATCAGCAAATAGAGCTTATAAAAGATGGTTTCTTCCTGATTGTATAATTGCTTATCAAAATGAATATGCATTTTTTCTTTAGGAAATATACTGGCATGTGCATCCATAATGGAGTCCATAAACTGAGCCTGAGCAGATTGACTAAAGCTCCATAAAACGAAAACAGTAGCTAAGTATACAATACGCTTCATCGAATTCACTTTTGCGCTAAGATAGACAATAATACAGCGTGACCATCGCTCATGAAGGCCCTGGATATGATTTTAACTTCTGTCTAATTTAGCAGAGCAGTAGTTAAAGAAAATCAGTGAGGAAGAGATTCCCTTCCTTTATTTTTGGCGGGTAAATAAAATGTAATCGGTCTGAGGAATTCTTTCAACGCCCAATTGCCGCAGCATAGTAACTACCTGACCACGATGATAAGTACCATGATTTGAAAGGTGTAATACAATTTCTGCAACAGGCTGCGTATAATGCTCCCCGCGGATATTCTTGTAGGGCAATGATGCCAGTAGCATTTCTTCAGAAGCTTCCTTTACAAATGAGTACCACTGGTGGTTTTGGTACAATAATCCATTGGCTATATCCTTCATACTCGGGTGAAAACTGAGGCTGGGCATTACAACCTGTTCGTGCATCTGGAGCCTCTGCCACCAGGCACTTGCAGCATCCCACATATGCAGGAATGTTTTATGTACCGATGGAAAACTGCTTACAATAGGCTGATTCTGCTCTTCGGGAGATAAGTCTGTAGCTAGCTGTAATAACTGTTCATTGGCCCAAATTTCATAAGCTGTATAGGATATCAGTAATTGCTTCATGATTCGTCTTACATTTGAGGAAGAAGAATTATTTATCCAGACAATTTACAAATAATGTCCGAAAAATTTCCACTAAGCGGTATTAGTTCCGTTGCCATGCATGCCAGCGGTCACCAAAACGCAGAAGATGCACATCTAACCCCCATTTTTGCTACCTCTACCTTCACTTTTGATACTGCCGAAGATGGTATGAACCGCTTTGCAGGATCAGATAAAACCAGGGTATATAGTCGTTGGGGTAATCCTACATTTACCGCAGCAGAAATTACCATCGCTGCCTTGGAAGCATTTGGCTTAAAAGATGAAAATGGCGCACCCCTTCAGTTAAAAGCATTATTACATGCCAGCGGACAGGCAGCAATGACCACACTTTTTCTGGGCAACCTGAAAACAGGTGATGCAATTCTGTCTCATTATTCATTATATGGCGGTACGCAGGAACTGATGACCAAAGTACTGGCAGCAACAGGTATTGAAGCAATTATTGTTGATATGCGCGATCTAAATAAGGTGGAGGAAGCCCTTCAACAATATCCGCATATTAAAATGATTCATATTGAAACGCCCGCTAACCCTACGATTCAATGTGTAGATATTGCTGCGGTTACCGCTATCGCTAAAAGCAAAGGACTGATTGTAAGCGTAGACAATACATTTGCTACTCCGTATCTGCAACAGCCATTTAAATACGGGGTAGATTATGTATTCCACTCCACTACAAAATTCTTAAATGGACATGGAACCGCCATTGGTGGTGTACTGATAGGAAAAGACATTGAAAAAATGAGCACCAGTATCTGGAAATGGCATGTATTACTGGGTGGAAACAGTAACCCCTTCGATGCTTTCCTGCTCGCCCAGGGTATGAAAACACTGGAATTAAGGATGGAAAGACATTGTGAGAACGCTCAAAAAGTAGCTGAATACCTGGAACAACATCCTGCAATCGCAAAAGTAAATTTCACCGGATTGCCAAGCCATCCTGATTATGCATTGAGTGCCAGACAAATGCGTTTGCCCGGGGCTGTAATGAGTTATGAATTAAAAGGCGGATTGGAAGCAGGTAAACAATTTATCAATAAATTACAAATGTGTGTACGGGCCATTTCGCTAGGAACCGTTGATACATTAGTATCCCACCCTGCCAGTATGAGTCATTTTGGGATTCCAAGAGAGGAACGAATTAAATACGGTATTACCGACGGATTAATCAGGATGAGTGTGGGTATTGAGAACTGCCATGATATTCTTAATGACCTTGAACAGGCATTAAAATAAGGTGAGATTGTATTTTCTCCTGAGAAAATGTAGCTGCTAAATGGTGTGAAAGAGACACGGATTTAGATGGTACATGATCATCAATATCTCAGCAAGCCGAGTGCCCTCCTATCTTCGATCTATTGTCGTATTGTTTTGTTACCTGTACCACTTTTGTGATGAATCAAAATCAACGCCGAAGTACAAAATAAATACCCCATACGCCTGATGCGGGAATTGATTTTAGACCACTTTTGGCCACTTATAAATATTTATAAGTGGCCAAAACTAGTTTAAAATACTTACTTTTGGCCAGATATAAAATCTTATAAGTGGCCAAAAATAGTACACCAATTATGGAAAAATTAGTCGGTAGAGTTAAGGAAAAAAAGATGCTGGAAGCTGCATTGGCTTCGAACCGTGCAGAACTGATTGCTATTTATGGTAGAAGAAGAGTTGGCAAAACCTTTCTTGTACGATCTGTATATCAGAAACACATTGCATTTGAATTCACCGGCTTATTACATGGGAAGATGGGTGAACAGTTGGAGAACTTCGGTCACGCCATGACAAGGGCCACTAATAGCCCGGGAATACTTGCGGCTCCTGCCAGTTGGTCAGCAGCATTTGTAATGCTGGAGAACTTCCTAGCCCCGATACTCAAGAAAAAGCGGGTTGTAGTTTTCTTAGACGAGTTCCCCTGGATCAATACCCGTAAATCTAACTTTCTCAGGTCTTTTGACCATTTCTGGAATGCCTGGGCTACTAAACAACCTAACCTGACAGTTGTGATCTGCGGATCGGCGGCGTCCTGGATGATTCAAAACATTGTTAGAAGTGTCGGGGGTCTTCATAACCGCGTCACGCAGTTAATACCGCTATCTCCCTTCACGCTTAAAGAAACGGAAGACTATTTAAAGAGCCGGATGATTAACCTGGATCGATACCAGATACTTCAGCTCTATATGGTAATGGGCGGGATACCTCATTATTTGTCAGGAATAAAAAAAGGGGAAAGCGCAACAGCGGCTATCAATCGCTTGTGTTTTACCAACAAGGGTTACCTGATTACAGAGTTTGATAATCTCTATGCCTCCTTGTTTGAATATTCAGCCAATCATATTGCCATTGTAAGGCTTTTATCCGGCACATCGAAAGGATTAACCAGAACAGAAATCATACGATCTTCCACTATCAGTTCCGGCGGCAGAATCAGTACTGTACTAGAAGAATTGGAAGAATCAGGTTTTATCAGCAGCTATATTCCTTTTGATAAAACCAGTAAAGATGTCGTTCATCGTCTTTCAGACGAGTACTCTTTGTTTTACCTCAAGTACATGGATGGGAAAAAATCAAAAAGATCAGGTAATTGGCAGGTCATCAGCAAAAGTGCTTCATGGAGTAGCTGGAGCGGCTATGCATTTGAAGCAATCTGCTTAAAGCATATCGATCAAATTAAAAACGGGTTGAGTATCGGTTCCTCAGTTATTGAAGAATCTATCTGGCGTCATGTTCCAGGTAAAGGACAGCCAGGTGCACAGATAGACCTGTTGATCGATCGTAATGATCATACAATCAATTTATGCGAGATAAAATTTTCAACAAGTGAGTTTACCATCAACAACAAGTATGCGACTGAGCTTAAACAAAAACAGGATGTGTTTATCAACTCAACTAAAACAAAGAAAACCGTTTTGTTGACAATGATTACAACCTATGGTTTAAAATCAAATACATATTCAACATCACTTGTGCAGAGCGAACTAACCATGGATGACTTGTTCAGTTAATCAAAGGTCCTGGTATTCGAAAAGAAAATAAGAATGGCAAAAATCTTAGAATCACTTAGCAATACTTTGTGGTTTAGGTATTTACCACACTGGCTTCTAAACAGAATTGAGAAATATGTTCTGCAAATGCTGAATAAAAATCATCGGCTAGAATAAAAATCTCTATAACTTTATCTTTAAACATAAATAGGTAATTATAGTTTATCAATTAGTGGTGCAATTAATAGACAACACAAAAACCTTTTTGTTTTATATCACGATCGCACATTAAAGTTACTAAAAGGTGTAAGAAATTAGTCAAGAGGCCGACTAATCGATATAATAAGCTAAAACTTTTGACATGAGAAAATTATTACTGGCTACAGCCTGTTGTTTGTCGTTATATGCCAATGCACAAAAAAAGAAAACTACCAGTATTCCTGAAGATCGTTTCGCCGGACTGGACACCTGCTTTGAGCAGGTCCTAAAGGACCATTTAGCTGCGGGGTTTGCTGTTGCAGTAGTAGAAAAGGGTAAAGTAATCTATGCAAAAGGATTTGGGTATCGTGATTATGAAAAAAAATTACCGGTAACGCCAAATACATTATTCGCAATTGGTAGTTGTACCAAAGCTTTTACGTCTTCTTTAATCGGTTTATTGCAAAAAGAAAACAAACTGAATATTGATAAACCAGCCATCAATTATTTACCTGAGCTACGGTTTTACAATGATGATATGAACCGGATGATCACGATTCGTGATATGATGAGCCATCGCACTGGTTTACCAAGGCATGATTTTTCCTGGTACCTCTTTAAATCAAAATCAAGAGATAGTCTGTTGCAACGCATCCGTTACCAGGAGCCAAGTGCAGGCATCAGGGAAAGATGGCAGTATAATAATTTCATGTTTCTTACTCAGGGTATGATTGCTGAAAAGATTACCGGTAAAAGCTGGGAAGAAAATATACAGGCCAGCCTGCTTTCTCCTTTGGGTATGAAAAGAACCAATACCAGTATTGCAGCATTAACCAGTGATAGCGATGCTTCATTGGGTTATGGCATCAAAAAAGATTCTATCATAGATAAACTTGATTATTACCATATAGATGCAATGGGACCTGCAGGTAGCATCAACAGTAGCGTAAACGAAATGGCCAATTGGGTAATTACCTGGATCAATGGTGGAAAATTCAATGGAAAAGAAATTTTACCTGCCAATTATGTAGCAAACGCAATGAGTGCGCAAATGGTTTCATCACCTGGTTTACCTACTTCTGAGAGACCAGATGTATTCTTTTCAAATTATGGCTTTGGCTGGTCCGTGGCATCTTACAAGGGTCACTACAGGGTAGAACATGGGGGCAATATTGATGGCTTTTCAGCCAGTACATCCTTCTTTCCAACAGATAGTATCGGTATAATTGTATTGACCAATCAGAATGCTTCTTCAGTTACATCAATTGTTCGTAATACCATTGCGGATCGTTTGCTTAAAGTTCCTTTTTTCGATTGGAGCAGGGATATCCTGGCTTCTACCAAAAAAGCAAAAGAGGCTGCTAAGGAAGCTGGCAAAACAGTAAGTTCAAATCAACACAAAGATGCCAAAGCTAGTCATGCCTTAAAAGATTACGAAGGCATTTACCAGCATCCTGGATATGGCAGTGCAGAATTGATTAGCAGAAATGATTCACTGTTTGCCTATTTTCCTGGCAATGATATTACCTGGTTAAAACATTTTCATTACGATATTTTTGTCCCTTATGATGTGGCAAAAGATGGAAGTATTGATACGAGTATAAGCAGTCCGATGCGTTTTCAGTTTTTTATGAATGAAGGAGGCGATATCAGCAGTCTTTCATTGAAACTTGAACCTACTCTGGAAGCATTAAAATTCAACAGAACACCAAGAACCATCAAAACCTCTGCAAATGATTTACAGAAATATGCAGGTAAGTATGAACTTGGTGGCGTTGACGTAACTGTTTCAGTTAAAAACAATACACTGTACGTACTTATTCCCGGACAGCCAGAATATGAGCTTTCTGCCTTGGGCAATGACCGGTTTGGCTTAAAAATTTTACCTGGGTATTATGTACAATTTGAAGTAAAAGAAAATGAAGTAACCCAACTTACTTTCCAGCAGCCTAATGGTAACTTTGCTGCCAAAAGAAAAAAATAAAATCTTTAAGTAATTCTATGAATATTGTTATAAGAAGAGCAGAAAAAGCAGATTGTAAAAGATTGCTGGAACTTATTCAGGAACTGGCTGATTATGAAAAAGCACCCCAGGAAGTTACTGTTTCACTCGCCCATTTTGAAGAAAGTGGATTTGGTGAAAAACCCGTTTGGTGGGCGTTTGTAGCTGAAATTGATGGAGTAGTAGAGGGTTTTGCCCTTTATTATATTCGCTATAGCACCTGGAAGGGGCAATGTTTATACCTCGAAGATTTCCTTGTAACAGAGAAACTCAGGGGTAATGGGGCAGGTAAACTTTTATTTGATAGGATCATTGAAGAAGCAAAGGAAAAAGGTTTTTCAAGAATGGTTTGGCAGGTACTTGAATGGAATGAGCCCGCAATAAATTTCTATAAAAAATACAATGCCACCCTTGACCCGGAATGGGTGAATGGCATCTTAGATTTTTAGGTATAAGATTAATAACATTACTGTCTTGGGAATTCAGCCATGAGTTGAAAGTCACGCGTAGGATGGAACGCAGATTTTCATGATTTTCAAGATTTATCATGATAATCCTTGTTCCATCCCACGCTTGACTTGCAGCCTGAAGCTTGAAGCTTGCAGCCTGATTTCCCTCAAACAGCATCAATCCCCTAATAAACCAATTGGTTTTGTTTTCGCCTGTTCACCGCTTCCTTTGCCCCATTCTCTTAAAAAAATAAACAGTATCTCCCCAAAGCATTACATTTGAAAATGCGGCCGATGGCTTTTATACTGCTTATGGTGATGCTGGCTAATACCGCCTGGTATTATCCTGTAACCCAATACCACCGTGTGCAGATTCGTCGCGAGATAAAAAGAAGGATAAAAAATGCCATTCCGGAAAACCAGCTCCATTCCATAACCGTTCGTTCTGAAACCGATCCTACCCTCAAATGGATCCGTGAAGGAAAAGAATTCAGGTACCGGGGTATGATGTATGATGTAGTTCGTCAACAAAAAAACGACAGCAGCATTACCTATCATTGCATTAATGATATGGAAGAGACCTTGTTATTTGCGGAATTAGATCAGAAAGTGCAGCAGCAAATGGACCATCAGGATAATGGCGGAACCGGAATCCTGGCAAAAAAAATACTCAAGGCCATTAGTGCAAACCTCTATTTAAACGCTAACTATCCCAATATCAACCAACCACTTTATTACCTCATTCATGAAAGTGGATATAAGGATCATTTAACCGCTCCGGCAAGAGAGATTCTAACACCTCCCCCACAGGTCTAATCATGTATATACAAAACTGTGTTACATAAACCATCTGGTTTATTGTAATCGCATGTGCATGCATTATTGATCAAATTTTACTAAAACTAAATTCGTGAAAAGAAATTTAATCCTGCCCATTATAGGCAGTCTATTTGCTATTACCTCAATCGCACAATCAGGTACCACCCAAGGGCGTGTTTTAAATCAACAGAAGCAACCGATGGCTGGTGCGTCAGTTCAAATAAATGGTAAAACAGTAGCCAAAACCAATGAACAGGGCCAGTTTACTGTTAACTGTACCGGAAATAAAACAACATTACGTATTACCTATATCGGATTTCAAACAGCTACGGCCAATTCATCTTGTAACGATAAAATTGAAGTTGTATTAACAGAACAATTCAATGAATTGGATGCGGTTGAAACAAGTACTGGGTTGAGAAAATCTCAATTAGAACAACCAGTTTCCATCGTGCAACTTCGGGAAACAGAATTAAAACGCGGAACAGGTCTGTTCCTCGATGATGCCATCAATGGCAATGTACCCGGCATTACGATGCAGCGTAGAAGTCATTCAGGTGGACAACAATTTAATATCCGTGGATATGGAAACGGAATCGGTATTCGCGGTGTTAATGGCAATTTTGATAGCCAGGGTTCTAAAACCTACCTGAACGGAATTCCTATTACTGATGCGGAAGGGATTACCGTACTTGATGATATTGACTATGCTTCATTAGAAAATGCTGAAATCTTAAAGGGGCCATCGGGCACTTTGTATGGAATGGCCATTGCAGGTGTTATAAACCTGCAAACCCAAAAAGCACCAAAAGGAAAAACATCAGTAAGTCAGGATATCATGGCAGGAAGTTATGGTTTGTTACGTACCACCACCCGCCTCGCCATTGGCGGAAAAAACAGTTCTGTATTACTTAACTATGGGCACCAGAATTTTGATGGATATATGCCACATACAGAAGCCCGCAAAGATTTTCTAAACTTTATGGGAAGTTTTACGCTGAGTGATAAACAATCTATCCATGTATATACTGGTTATAGTAACAGCTATGATGCCCGCAATGGAGAACTTACAAAAGCACAGTATGCCAATTTCGATTATTCCGGCAACCCGGCTTATGTAAAGAACAATGCACATTCTGCGGTAACTACTTTCCGTGCAGGTATTAGCCATACCTACCAGTTTTCAGATGCCATCAGCAATACCACTACATTATTTGGTACTGCTCAGAGTACCGACCAGAGTTCGGCAGGTGGGTGGACAGACAAGAGTCCATTAAATTATGGGGTACGTTCTGTTTTTAATACTTCCTTTAACCTTACTGATGGAATTACACTTAGTGGTGTTACAGGATTAGAACTGCAAAAAATGAAAGCCATCACGGTTGGTTATGGTATGGGTACTGATAATACCAATCCTACAGGCTATAATATAATTACCAGCCTAAGAAGCGATCAGGCTACCAGTAACGGAACCAGCAGTTATTTTACACAGTGGACATTGGGCTTACCAAAAGGATATAGCATTAGTGCAGGTGTTGGTATTAACAACCAAAGCCTAAGACTGGAAGACCGTTTATGGGGGCTTACCAATAATACTGCAGGAAATACCAAACAGAAAGTTTTCAGGAATAGTTATAATGGATTGGTTTCACCAAGTTTTGCCATTAACAAACTGATCGGTAAAGACCTATCTGTCTATGCGAGTTATAGCAGTGGTTATAAAGCTCCTGTTAGTGCGAATATTCTTATAGCAACTACTGGTCAGCTTAATACCGGACTCATTCCTGAAAAAGGTAACCAGTTTGAAATTGGTTCAAAAGGAAATGTATTCAATGGAAGATTGTTTTACACATTGGCTTTGTTTCAGGCTAAATTCAACAATAAGTTCACCGTTGTTGCTGTGCCAAATCCAGCGAATACAGCCACATTGTATACTTATATCGTAAATGGAGGAACCTTGAATAATAAGGGTATAGAGTTTCTGGCGAAATACAGTCTGGTAACTTCTTCAACAGGTTTTGTGCGTAGTCTGCGTCCATTTGTAAACTTTACCTACTCAGATTTTAATTATGGCAATTATGCTTTTCAACGTGTGGGTAAGGATATTACGAATAAAGACAGTTTGATTACCGAAAACTATACCGGAAAGCAGGTAGCAGGTACACCAAAATTTGTGTTTAACCTTGGAACAGATTTTGAAACCGGAGTAGGTATTTATGGTAACATCAATTACCACCATCGCGGAAGTATGCCGTTTACTTCAGATGGACTAAATACAACCAGCGCATATAGTTTACTGAATGCAAAACTTGGTTATCGCAAAGCATTCAGCAAATGGGAGCTTGATGTTTATGCAGGTGCAAACAATATCACCAACACCCAATACTATTACATGGTATTCATTAACCAAATGCCTGATAGTTATATACCAGCACCGAATAAAGCAAACTATTTTGCTGGCGCATCCCTAAAATATACATTCTAAAAAACAGGCCGTCTTCGGACGGCCTTTATTGTATTTTATGAAAAAAGTATCCATACCAATCATTGCCTTACTGCTATTTATACTGGGCGGTTGCGGCAGGTTCAATAACAACGAGAATAACAAAGCAGAGAAGCGTGTTTTGTCGATCGCAAAGCAGTACACCGAAATTATTTTTGCATTGGGTGCAGAGAAAGACCTGGTTGCCGTTGATCTGTCGAGCACTTACCCTGATGCAGCAAAACAATTACCAACTGTCGGCTACCATCGTGCATTAAGTGTGGAGGGCATACTTGCCGTAAAACCAGATTTAATATTACACGATAATAATATCGGACCGGAACATGTAGTAAAACAGCTGGAAGATCTCAAGATACCAATGAAGGTATTTGGAAAATATAAAGACAATATAGCAGGTACAGATTCACTTATCAGGGAGATGGGAGCGTATTTTAATAAGACTGCTGCAGCCGATTCTTTATGTAAACAATTGGATCAGGATATGGCACTTGCACTTGAACAGTCGAAACAATACAAAGATTCAGTAAAAGTATTGGTGATACATTATGGGCAAGCTTCAAATGTTTACCTCGTTATGACCCAAAAAAGTACGGCTGCTAAAATGCTTGCCTGGGCAGGTGGCAAGATTACTGTTACAGATGAAAAAGGAATGAAACAATTATCACCAGAAGCCATAGCTGCTGCTGATCCTGATGTAATTCTGCTTACAGATTTCGGGTATGACAAATTGGGATCCATTGAAAAAATTAAAGAGTTGCCTGGACTCGCAAAAACAAGGGCCGCTAATAACAATCGCATCTATCGGGTAGAAGAGCACGATATGGTTTATCTCGGCCCACGTACCGGTAAGAATGTATTGGCATTACAAAAACTTATCCATGATCAAAGCCATTAAACAGCAATTACATAAAAACGGGTTCAGCATACTGGCGGTATTACTGTTGCTCTGTATTATGCTAAGTGCCAGATACGGTGCCGTAAATATTGCAGCGGATGAAATGTTTACGGCTATTCGTAAATATGTAAGCGGAGAATCATCCATGAGTTTGAATGAAAGAATATTTCTGGGCATACGCTTACCCCGAGCCTTATTATGTGCAATAGTAGGAGCTAGTCTTGCGGTAGGAGGAACACTGATGCAGGCCTTGTTCCGTAACCCGATTGTTGAACCAGGATTGGTGGGCACATCGAGTGGTGCCGCATTTGGTGCGGCGCTTTATTTTGTACTGGGTGCCACATGGGGATTTCATGCGGGCGAATGGACACTACCACTCGCTGCTACTGTTGGTGCTATTGTGGCCACTGCTATGGTTTTTGTTCTATCATCTTCTAAAGACACCGGCCGTAGCAGTGTTGTATCCTTATTACTTACAGGCATTGCGGTGAATGCATTGTTTATGAGTGGCGTTGGTTTTCTTTCTTATACTGCAAGAGACCCACAAGCACGCTCCATCACTTTCTGGAATCTGGGCACATTATCGGGCGCCAGTTGGAAATCGTTATGGATTTGTGGCATTGTTACTATATCAGTAATCCTATGGTCGCTACGTTATGGCAAACAACTCAATAGCCTGATGTTGGGTGAGGAAGAGGCACAGTATCTTGGTGTTAATACCCGCAGGTTAAGATTGCAAATACTTACCTTAAATGTAATCATGGTTGCTACTTGCACTGCTTTTGTTGGTGTAATAAGTTTTGTAGGATTGATTGTACCACATCTGCTGCGAATGGTTTTTGGTGCCGACAACAGGCAGTTAATCCGAAACAGCGCCTTGCTTGGTGGTATATTGTTAAGTCTAGCAGACCTCACAGCTCGAATGTTACTGCGACCAGCAGAACTGCCAATTGGAATCGTATTGGCAATAATCGGCGTACCTATTTTCATTTTATTATTACGCAAAAACACTTATTATTTCTGATATGATAACAGCTAGTCACCTGCAATTCAGTATCGGCAATAAAGTATTGTTGCAGGATATATCATTATGTTTTGAAGCAGGAAAAATAAGTTTGATCATTGGCGCAAACGGTGCTGGAAAATCTACTTTATTAAAGCTATTGTGCAACCAATTAAAACCTCAATCTGGTACCATATCATTTGGAGAAAAACCATTGACAGATTTTACCAATAATGAACTGGCTTGTATACGTGCAGTATTATCGCAGCAAATTGAACTTGCTTTTCCTTTAGCCGTTGAAGAAGTGGTAATGATGGGCAGGTATCCGCATTTTACGGGTCGCCCACAAGAAAACGATCATAAAGCCTGTACTGAAGCAATGGCTGCATTTGACC
Organism: uncultured Sediminibacterium sp.; assembly: GCA_964611995.1. Classification (GTDB taxonomy): domain Bacteria; phylum Bacteroidota; class Bacteroidia; order Chitinophagales; family Chitinophagaceae; genus Sediminibacterium. Next base: position 20,248 of record CAZTCS010000050.1, read on the forward strand.
TGATACCACTTACCGGCAGAAATTATCAAACCCTGAGTGGTGGCGAAAAACAGCGTGTTCATTTCGCACGAGTGATGGCTCAAACCTGGTATGCCAAAGAAGGATATGATCGTTATTTATTGCTAGATGAACCTTTGACTTTTCTGGACATCCAGCACCAATATCAGTTTATGCATACATTGGTTAAACTGGCTGGAGAAAAAAGGGTTATTGTTGGCGTGGTGCATGATCTCAATCTTGCGGCACAATTTGCAGACTATCTTGTATTACTGCATCAGGGTAAGGTTTTGTCAGCAGGAAAACCTGATGAAGTGTTAACCGAATCTAATATCGAAAAAGCATTTGGTATACGCCCGGTTATTCAGCAACAGGATGGAAAAATGTTGATCTTATTTTCCTGATAAAAAAAATCCCGTCACTGACGGGATTTTTAATTTAGTTAACTCCTTCCACAACTGCTTCCTTAAATATTTTCTGAACAAGTCCCTGTAATACTTTACCCGGACCTGCTTCTGTAAAATGAGTAGCCCCATCAGATACCATTGCCTGTACACTTTGGGTCCATTTTACAGCACCTGTTAATTGGTTAATAAGGTTTTGTTTGATCATATCCGGTTCTGTAACAGCGGCTGCTACTACATTCTGGTAAACTGGACATGTTGGGTGATGAAAGCTTGTTGCTTCGATGGCTGCTGCCAGCTCTTCTCTTGCAGGTGCCATTAATGGACTATGGAACGCACCACCAACTGGTAATACCAATGCTCTTTTTGCACCAGCAGCTTTCATTCTTTCGCAAGCTATTTCAATTCCTTTCACAGAGCCGCTGATCACCAATTGACCTGGACAATTATAATTGGCCGGCACAACTACTTCACCTGTTTCAGCTTGTACGGCGGCACAAATTTCTTCCACTTTTGCATCATCCAATGCAAGTACTGCTGCCATGGTAGAGGGTACCAGTTCACAGGCTTTTTGCATAGCTTTTGCGCGAATGCTTACGAGTTGTAATGCGTCTTCAAAACTGAGTGTGTTGTTTGCTACCAGAGCAGAAAATTCACCAAGTGAATGTCCGGCAACCATATGAGGTGTAGCAGCTTCAATGGTTCTGTAAGCAACAACAGAATGTAAAAAAACGGCTGGTTGGGTTACATTGGTTTGTTTCAGTTCTTCTTCTGTTCCATTGAACATGATATCACTGATTCTGAAACCAAGGATCTCATTGGCATTTTCAAACAAACGTTTTGCGGAAGCATTTTGCTCATAGAGGTTTTTACCCATTCCGCTAAACTGTGAACCCTGTCCGGGAAATATATAGGCGTGTTTATTCATGTAGGTAATTTTTAGGAACGCAAAAAAAAACGATTCCGCACAATATCACAAAATTTTTATTTCAGTCAGCCTTCTTTTCATGAAAAAAGCAGCTTATGCTGCTTTAAAATTCCGTTTTCAGTTCAAGAAATTTAAGTAACTGATCTTTTACCTTATCCTCTTTAAACTTTCCGCCGTAAAATACCGTTACGGTAGATGATGTATCATCTTCCACCCCCCTGCTTGCTACACAGAGGTGTTTGGCGTCTATTATAACCGCTACATCTTCTGTTTCAAGGTCTTTTTGTAATTCCTGACCGATTTGCATGGTTAATCTTTCCTGCACCTGCGGACGTTTAGCAAAATATTCTACCAGTCTGTTTAGTTTGCTTAAGCCTACTACTTTCCCATTGCTGATATACGCAACATGGGCCTTACCAATGATGGGTACAAAATGGTGCTCACAATTACTGTAAAATGAAATGTTCTTTTCAACCAACATCTCATTGTATTTATAATTGTTTTCAAACAAAGTCATGGCTGGCTTATTAGCCGGATTAAGTCCCTGGAAAATTTCTTTCACATACATTTTTGCCACGCGCTTAGGTGTGCCTTTGAGGCTGTCGTCTGTAAGGTCAAGACCCAGTATCTCCATGATAGAACGAAAATGTGCTTCGATAGCAATTATTTTTTCGTCATCGGTTTTTACAAATGCATCCTCACGCAAAGGTGTGTTGGCACTTGTGCCTATATGGTCGTCTCCCATGTGGTCTATATGTAATTCGCTTAATGCTATTTCTTCGTCATTAAGCCGGATATTCAACAAAGTTTCGTTCTGTTTCATACAGTCTTATTTTTAAATCTAATCCTCCATCCAGTTTCGCCCTAAGTAACCGATAAATCACTACGGCAATATTTTCAGCAGTAGGATTAAGGTTGGCAAATTCAACCGTATCAAGGTTCAAATTTTTATGATCAAATCTTTTTATTACTTCTTCATGAATTATTTCACTCAACAATTTCATATCAAATACATAACCCGTTTCTGCATCTGGCACTCCTGTTAACTGCACGATCAATTCATAATTATGTCCATGATAATGTGGGTTATTACATAAACCAAAAACCTGCTTATTCTTTTCATCTGTCCAGGCAGGATTATGCAAACGGTGTGCCGCATTAAAATGTTCTTTTCTAAAAACTGCTACTTTTTCCATGTTGCTGTTCAACCCTGATTTTTTAAAAATATCCCGGCAGTATTTATACTGTCAACACCTTTTGCGTCGCACACTTCAACTGCAGTAATCCAATAAGAATCATCCAAAAATCAAGTGAGTATATTATCAATGGTCCGGCACTGTTTCAGAAGTGTGCTGATCAAGTGGCCAGACTAATAGTGAGCCTGTTCATTAATAACTACGCTTGAATGTCTATATCCTATCTGTTATCAGGAATGTCAGACATCCTGATAGCAAAGGTACATACGAACTAAATAACAACAGGGATGTAGTTTTGTTTAAGTAAGATCGATAATAATTTAAACAACAAATTAATTGCCGAAGTATTCTACATAAATCCGAGGTGTTTCATACAGCTTAATACAGTGTAATTCAACCTGTTGTGGCAAATGTGGGGCTAATTGCTGCCAGATGGCGATGGCCAGATTTTCGGTACTGCAAAGCTGGTCCTTCATAAAATCAACGTCGAGATTCAGGTTTTTATGATCGAGTTTATCGATTACATGCTCTTTAATGAGTATGCTCAACTTCTTCACATCATATAAAAACCCTGTATCTGGGTCTGGATGGCCTTTTATGGTAACAAAGAGGTCATAATTATGCCCGTGCCAGTTTTCATTGGCACAAACCCCGAAAACGGCATCGTTTTGCTCTTTGCTCCAGCGGGGATTATATAGTTTATGAGCTGCGTTAAAATGCTCCTGCCTCGTTAAGTACACCATGCAAACACCAAAATTTTTGCAAAGTTAAGAAAGTTAGGGGTTTTGTAAGGGCATTATCTTTAGAGAGCTGCTAGCCAGTATTGTCAGGGGAAATTTGGCTTCAAGCTGCAAGCTGCAAGCCATTGCTGTCCGGTAAAAGTTGTATAAAAAAAGTAAGGAGGCCATTAAAGCCTCCTTTTTCTGGTTATTTTTAGTTTACCACAACAAAAAAATAGCCATGAGTAAAGGTAATTTTTTTACCGGACAGCCAATCTTCAGTCAGATACTTTCTTTTATTCCCCGCTCTTTAATTTCTAAAGTAGCTCGTGAAAACCGATCAGATAGATACTGTAAGTCCTTGAAGACCTACGATCATCTGGTTACGATGTTATATGCCACCTTTAACCGTTGCACCTCACTACGGGAAGTGACTACTGGCATGCTTGCCTGGGAACACAGGATCCAACATTTGGGAATGAGTAGCCATCCTAGACGTAGCACTCTTTCAGATGCTAATAATAGACGCAGTGAGCAGGTTTTTGAAGACATCTATCTGGGACTGTTACATAAATACCGGTCAATTTTACCGGACAGCCGCAAGCGTAGCAAGAAAAATAATCTCTATATATTCGATTCAACCAGCATAGCACTGTTCCAGGAGATACTTAAAGGATCTGGATTACGCCGCTCAGATGGTAAAAATAAAGGAGGCATCAAAGTACATACTCTGCTTAACAGTGGCCAGGATGTTCCGGTAATGATCCGCTATAGTGCTGCTGCAGATACTGATGTGCGTTTTTTAAAGGAAGTAAAGCTCTGTGCTGGTTCTGTACTTGTCTTCGATAGAGGTTATTGTGACTATCGCACCTACAATCGTTTTACAGCTGATAAGGTAACTTTTGTAACCAGAAAGATAAATCGGTCGGTCTATGAAATAGACGAACCAAGGCCTGTTTGTGACGAACAGATAAAACAAGGGGTATTGAGTGATGCTAATATCACATTAGGCTATACTTACCTTAAAAAGGCAGTACAGGTTAGAGCTAGATTAGTGAGATTCAAGGATCCGGTTACACAAAAAGAATTTGAATTTATCACCAATAACAGAAGACTAAAAGCCATAACTGTGGCTAATTATTACCGCCAAAGATGGCAGATTGAAACATTTTTTAAGCGCATCAAACAGAATTATGAGCTCCAATATTTTTTAGGAGACAATGCTAATGCTATCAAAATACAGATTTGGTGTGCACTAATCGCTGATCTGATTTTAAAAATAATCAAACAAGGAAGTAAATCTAAAATGGCTTTCACCAACCTAACAGGCTTAATCAGGTTACATTTAATGACCTATATGGATTTGCGGGCGTTCCTAAAATGGCCAGAAAAATCATTACTCAATAAGATCCGCAAACACAAATACCTCTGGCAACCACCTGATCTATTTAAAACATAGGGGCTTGGAATACTCAAAATAACCTTTTTGACCCCTCAAATACAGCAATTACAGGAGACTGGGCAATAATTTGATTTTTTACCGGACAGCAATGGCT
>CAZTCS010000051.1:0-24988 GCA_964611995.1 uncultured Sediminibacterium sp.
CCTCCAAACATCAGGTAATTAAGGTATAAGTTTTAAATCTCCCATCTACCTCACCCCAACGTCATTCCGACGCAGGAGGAACCTCCAAACATCAGGTAATTAAGGTATAAGTTTTAAATCTCCCATCTACCTCACCTCAACGTCATTCCGACGCAGGAGGAACCTCCAAACATCAGCTAATTAAAGAATAAGTTTTAATGCTCCGATCTACCTAACTCAAAAATCTTCTTACGCCAAAAATACTTCCACAGGAATACTTAACTCTTTATGAAACAGCTCCAGTGTAAGCCGCTTACGCTTATTAAGCAATGCGGATACATATCCTTTACTGCCAACTAATCTTTGTTCTTCAGACCAAGATCCTGCATTTTCAATTTAATTACCTCTATAGGATCGGGTACAGGAATAGGATAATGAACATCTTCATATTGTTTTATCAGCAAAAGTGCTACCTGTACTTTCTCTCCTGCTGTACTGCCAGGCTTAATGTGTTTATCAACCCAATCCAGCTATCAAAAACTAAAACTTTTATGAAATCTCCATTTCCAGTTTTTTAGCCAGATTCGTATTACCCCAATTTGCCAGCTCATGTAATAATGGAATCAAACTCTTACCCGATTTGGTGAGCCGATATTCCACCCTCGGGGGAAGCTCTTTAAATTCCTCGCGTTCGATTAATGATAATTCTTCCAGTTCTTTCAATTCATTCGATAATACTTTATTGGAGATAGCCGGTATTAACTGGTTAAGCTTTCCAAAACGCAGCGATTTATCGCCTATACAGCTTAAAATAATTGGTTTCCATTTGCCACCTATAATCGACATAGTTCTTGTAACAGGGCACTGGAATGGGTTTGTGATGGATCGCATAAAAAACAGGTTACCTGGAAGTTACTACTATTCACTAATTCAGTTACAAAAATACACTATTGTGGTTAGCTTTGTAAAAAAAATCAACAATGAAAAAACTATTTACACTTCTCTCCGGCATTTTAATCATGACCAATATGCAGGCGCAAAATTCAAATGAAGACATTGTTAAAGAATGGCAGCGGGCTAAAAACTATACCAAAGAATATTTAGATGCCATGCCTGAAAGTGGTTATCAGCTAAAACCCACTAAAGAAATGCGTTCATTCGCCGCACAGTTTTTACACCTGAGCGACGCTATTTATGGATTTATTGCAGCGGCAACTGACGTAAAACCAACTTTTGGTTTTGGCGAACTGGAAAAATCGAACGATGTAAACAAAACAAGTGTAACCAACAAAGTAATGGCTGCATACGATTTTGCTATTAATGCCATTAAAAATTATCCTAAAGAAAATTTACCTCAAACAGTAAAACTGTTTGGTCGTTTTGAGATGAGCAGACAACTAGCTATTGAAAAATGTTTTGAACATCAGACACACCACAGGGGTCAGGCAACGGTTTATATAAGATTAGCAGGAGCAACACCACCTGCAGAAAAATTATTCTAAAATGGTATGAACATAAAATCATACATCAATTACTGAATCATGAAAATCCTGAAATCTCTTTTAATCGTCTGTAGTATCTTATGTGTAACAGCAGAAACCTATTCTCAGTTAACAGATAAGGAACCTGTAAAAAGGAAAAGAGTAAATCTGGGAAAGCAGGTTTTTGAACTGCATAATGTAACAGGTGAAATCATAAAATTTCAGGGCAAAGAAGTTTTGAAAATTGAAAGAGATTTAAAGGCCATTCCATTTGATTCCAATAACATTGAAAAAACAGTTGATGAGCCGCATTATGCGCGGCTGATTAATTTGGAAGATTTTGAAAATGGAACAATTGAAGTAAAGATGTATAGCCAGCTTCAAAACCCTGCTCCTTATTCGGGTATTGCTGGTTTTATTGGAGTTTATTTCAGGATCAAAGAAGATGATTCGGCGTTTGAGGGTATTTATGTACGACCTAAAGTGGGCCGACATACCAATCAGTTGTTTAGAAACCATGCTGTTCAATATATGTCGTACCCGAATGCCAAATTCGACACCCTGCGTAAAATAGCACCATTCAAATATGAGGGTTCTGCTCCGGTGGCATTGAATGAATGGATCACAATGCGGATTGAAGTAAATGGAGAAACGGCTGAAATGTTTATCAATAATATGAAATACTCCAGTTTTATTGTTGATAAAATGCTGGGGAAGCATAAAACTGGTGGAGTAGGTCTCTATGTAGATATAGGAACCATCGGTTATTTCCGAGACATAAAAATTACCAAACGAATATTGAAGGCTAAACCGAAAACATTAGAGAAAGTTGGTTCGATTTAATAAGAACAGCGCCTTTCATTAGTAAAAAGCAGAACCCTTTACAGCAATGTAGCGGGTTCTGTTATTTTACCCACCTATTCAGGTTTAAAGCATCCCGACAATTAGTTGAGAGACTCGCTGGTGCAAGTTCAGTTCTAGGCATCTCTCCAGACAAGCCATCGGAAATGTAGTTTTTTCTTTGTCTACCAGTGTTACTGTTGAATTGTATCTCTTGTTTATTGAATGCAATATTTTAAGAATAACACCATTTTAAATCAGTATCTTTTAACTGTTATCCTTACATCACTTTAACCGATAACAATACCTTGTACAAATGGAAAATACAGCACCAACATTTTTTGCTCCGGAACTTTATATACCCAACGGAACATTCAATATAGATTTCTACCTGAAATTCGGAGCCAAAGAACGTTTTTGTTTTAGAAATGAAGACGGAAGTATTCATGTGGCAGAATTGGAAATAAATGGGGCAATTTTTCATTTGCACGAAACAGGCAGAAATGCAATTGAGCCATTAAGCGCAAAAGGTGTTACTGCCGTTATTGGATTATTTGTTCCAGATGTACATACAGTAATGGAAAACGCCATTAAAGCCGGAGCAACTCAAATTGATGCAGTGGTAGACCACGATTATGGCTACCGGCAAGGAATGTTCAAAGACCCATTTGGGCATTTCTGGCAGATACAGAAACGGATATAATATTTAGCCACCCACTTACTAATACGTATAAATTCAACCAAGGCATTTTAGTTGCACCCATCAACAAAGGGCAACAAAAAAGAACCCCGACAATTTGTCGAGGTTTTTTCTGTTAGAATAGCTAATGCATCAAAAACAGTTAAGGTTTAAAGTACCCCCCGGTATTAACCATTCACTTATGTGTTTTGATTATTGGCGTTATTCTAAACAAAGGGTTTGGTATTTTAGCATTAGTTAGGGTTCTCATATTTTCAAGTGATGAAGTGTTTTATTTTAATCTGTTTGAGGAATTTGCGCATTCGCCTTGTTTACCAATTCTTCTGACAGACTTTTTTTCGCTTTCACCCCCAATTCTTTTAGCTTATTGGCCTGTGTAACCAGGTTATCATTCCCTGTTGACAATTGCTTGTAGGCTTCACCATATTTGTTTTGTGCTTTTTGCAAATGGTCGCCTACATCCTGTAGGTTGGCAACAAAGCCAACGAACTTATCATACAATTTCGCACCACGTTCTGCAATCTCATTGGCATTTTGGTTTTGGTATTCTCGTTTCCAGAGGTCGGCTATCAGCTTAAGTGAAGTGATTAGGTTGGTAGGATTTAACAACAATATCCTTTTATCGTAAGCAAAATTCCACAGTTCTGGGTCGGCTTGTAATGCGGCTATATAGGCAGGGTCACTCGGAATAAACATCATTACAAAATCAAGTGTTTTGTTATAATCATCATATCCTTTGGAACTAAGATTTTGTATATGTCTTTTTATGGAAGCCACATGTTCATTCAACTCATTTACACGGGTGGCTTCGTCTGTTGCATCAACGCTACGGGTAAAGGCATTGATAGATACTTTAGAATCGATGATCACATGGCGGTTATCGGGGTATTTAATCAATGCATCGGGCCGCATTTTTTTGTCGGCCAGTTCTGATCGCAAGGGGTTACCTTGCTCATCATATAGCTGGTGTTCCATAAAGTATTCCCGGCCCTTTACAAGACCAGAGCGTTCCAATATATTTTCCAATATCATTTCACCCCATCCGCCTTGTGTCTTAGATTCAGATTTCAAGGCACGGGTAAGGTTGTTGGCTTCCTCGCTGATTTTACGGTTAAGCTCGGCAAGTTCTTTTACGCGTTCCCCCAAAGAGAAGCGCTGCTGCGCTTCTTTCTGGTAAACCTCTTCTACTTTAGTTTTAAACTCAGTAATATTTTTTCCTAAAGGCTCAAGAATTGAATTAAGGTTTGATTTATTGAGCTCAGTAAACTTTTCTGTTTTTGATTCTAAAATACGGTTGGCAATATTCTCAAACTCTAAGTTGAATTTTTTGTTTAGTGCAGTTATTTCATCTTTCTGTGTGCTGAGTTTTTCCTGCAGCGCCTCGTTATTGGCAGTTTGTGTAGCAAGCCGCTGCGATACCTGAGCATACTCCTGCTTTAATGATTGCAGTTCTTCTTTCAGTGTTTCTGCAGCTTTGTTTTTTTCTGCTATCATTGTATTAGCCGCTGCCAGGTCGGCTTTTGCGACTGCAAGTAAACCACCTGATTCCGTAAGCTGTTTTTGTGTCTCTGTGTTTTTTTGGTCCCAATCAGTACGGGCTTTTGATTTGCCTACTAACAATCCGATGATAGTGCCGATGGCTATTCCGATGATGAGGTATAAGATCATTTCCATGATTTAATTTTCATTTTATACGAAGGCCTTCTGCAAGAAGGCCTCCTACTTAAATACAATGGATTAAACTTACTATAAGTTTAGTAGTAAGTTTCTTAAAGTTTACTCATAACACAACGAACAAATTTTTCCCTGAGTCTTGGAGCAGGTACTTCTTTACAACAGGACGCTATTGCAGATCGAATAGCGGTTTCTGTTTTTGTCGGGTAGACTTTTCTGATCTTACCAACTAGGTAATCAACCTCCCATGATTCATCGCATGAAAAGAAAAATCGATCTTCCCATTTTTTCTTTTTGTTGTCATAATCAGACCAATCTTCGTTTAAAACTCTTTGTGGCATATAATGTAGATTTTAGGATTAATAAAAATGTTTTAAAACAGTGTTTTTAGTTGTTGTTACTTATTGAGTATGACATTCATTCGAACAGGTTTTACATCCGTTCACTTGGTCATAATGTTTCTTTGCTTCGGTTACAGCGGGTTTGCAACTTGAAAATTCACCCAAATACTTCCTGTTCTCTGAAGAGGGGAGATACCTGCAGTCTTCGTTATGCACTTCATGATCGCCGTTGCTTTGAGCATTCTTGTTTACATAATACTTTTTCATAGTGATAAATTTTAATGAAATCGAAAGTAATTGTTAGTAAACAGGAAATTTTACGGGAAACCATTAACCGATTAACATACGGGTATACAGGAATAACTTATATAACTTTCCGCTCATTAAACCTAAAATGCCTGTTATTAAAAACCAACCAAAAAATACTGCCATATAAAAGAAATGTGAAAAGAACATGTCAAAAATGAATTATAACATATCATTCTTGGAAATGGATCGTCTGGCTCAAAAAGCAAATGCACTAAAGTCTAGGCTTTCCTTAGACGGAATGCGCAAGCAGGCTTCTATTATCAAGAACAATAGCAGCTCAAAAGTGAAGAAGCAGCCACCTAAACCGTTCATCCCCTAATTACTTCGCAATGCTTTTATCGTATTTTGATAACTCAAAAATGCATCAGCAAAATCCTCAGCAAACTCATAATTGCTGAATTCATATTCCTCATTAAGTCCTGTGGAAGTTTTTAATGCAATATTGCCGTAACGTACAATGGGTATTTCATAATTGTCTTTAAACCGCTTATCTGGTGTTCCGTTCTTATTTACCTTGGCCCATGTTCGGTCTATAATTTTACTATCTGCAGGAACGTTTCCGGTTTCAATAAACCGCACAGGGGTAAATGTTAGTCGCAATTCGTTTAATCCTATAATGGCAAACTTCTCTTTTGAAGAATACACGATAATGAAGTTGGGATAAAAGTAGATATCTGCCCCGTTGCCGTTTTGAAAATAAAGTGGGTTAAAATTTGCTTTAATGTCGGGAATCTCTTTTACATCAAGACGCACTTCTTTCTTGCTTACCACTATCGAAGCCGCTGATCTTGTGATAACCCGGTCCTGATCGTAAGCACTTGTTACATCCCATATTTTAATGGAGCTACATAGTTTTTTGAACGATTCAAGCACGCTGGTATAGCCGTTTAGCAAATCATCATCAAATTCAAAATCAAGTTCTACGGCGCTGTTTTCTATTTGCTCCTGTATCTGGCCGATCGCTTCTTTTTGATTGGATATGTCTTCTTTTATTTTTTGGGCAATAGATTTTTTAATGATTCCGTACAGAAATACATAACTAAACAGTAGCCGTTTTTTTGATTTGGCTAATGATCTGTTTACCTCTTGCAAATCAGTTGCCAATGAAAGGCGTTGTTCGTGAGCGGCAAGTATGGTTTCTTTCACGCCTTGCATATCCTGTGAGGTGATTTCCTGCGGGTCTGCGCTGAAAATATTACCAACCGGCCGGTTGGGGCTGTACACTGGTGCAATTTCAGGTTCATGGTCTTGAACCGGAACATTGTCTGAAGAAGGTGGTTTATTTCCGCCAAGCTTTTGCCTACTGTAAATACCCAGGCCGGGAATGCCGGCATTCAGGTAAGTGCCGTTTTTACCCAGGGTTACACTAGCACCCTTTACTCCAATAGAAGTACTAATACCACTTTTACTAAAGTTTAAATGTACACCCGGGATAATTTTTATCCGCCGCCTGTAACTCCATGCCATAGCTGAAAAGTTTTAGTTGTTGTGTCGCTATACATAGCATTTATGATAGCCTAAGACTAAAAATATCGGCTGTTGGGTTTATAGAATTACGGAAAACCGTAAGTGTATGAAAAACACATACTTACTTTACATCAAATCGCTGCGATGCTGATTTGGTGATTACTATTTTGTCGTTCTCACAAGCAATGTCGATAGTGTGGCCGGCCTTAAAACCGACATCTCGCAGCCATTTGCCACATAGCAATATGCTGGGGAAGTATACACAATTGCTAGGTTGGCGAATAAAGCTTTTGTTGCATACGGTGAGTCGTCTTTTTTTTGCTGTTAGCATAAGAAGTATTTTATGCAGCAAAGCACTATTACTTAGCCCTTGTATGCTACTTAGCTACCGTGTATTTTACGGGTTGTTGTATGTATTTTACAATAATATTTTCGGATAAATATTGTAATTTTCCATTTATTGTAAACTGAAACTTTTCCTATGCTACATAATACTAAAACCAACCATAAAGTGCATGAGGGCCGCAACGTTAAACGATTTCGTGAAATGCTAGGTATTAAACAGGATGTGCTTGCCAATGAACTTGGTGATGATTGGAACCAGCAAAAAATTTCCCTGCTTGAACAAAAAGAAAGCATTGATGCTCCCCTGTTGCAACAAATTTCTGCTGCATTGAAAATACCGGTGGAAGCGATACAGAATTTTGATGAGACACACGCTATCAACATTATTGCACAGACTGTAAATAATCATGATCAATCTGCTTCTGTTTTTTATAATTCAACAATCAATCCTGTAGAACAAATAATTAAACTTCATGAAGAAAAGATTGCTTTGTATGAAAGGATGTTGAAAGAGAAGGATGAGATGATGGGGCGATTGGAGAAGTTGTTGGAAAAGAAATAAGCAAAATATCCTATGGCCGATGTGCATTCGAAAGAAATAAGAAGTTACAATATGAGCCGTATAAAGGCAAAGGATACCAATCCTGAAATGCTGGTTCGTAAATTTCTTTTTGCAAATGGTTTCAGGTATCGGCTACATGATAAAAAATTATCAGGAAAACCTGACATTGTTTTACCAAAATACAAAACAATTCTTTTTATACATGGTTGTTTCTGGCATGGTCATGAGGGATGTAAATATTATGTAGTACCCAAAACAAGAACTGATTGGTGGCTTAATAAAATTAAGAGCAATAAGAAAAGAGATATTGAAAACATTATTAAGCTGCAGGAATTGGGATGGAAAGTAGCAGTGCTTTTTGAATGTCAGTTAAAGTCTGGACAATTGACTCAGACTATGAATGAATTTATCGCAACATTAAAAAAAGAAGACAATGCCTGATACTGAGGCTAACTCAATACCAGTAATAGATATTTTTGCCGGGCCAGGTGGTTTAGGTGAAGGGTTTTCTGCTCTGTTAAACAAAACAGGCTCTTCAGTTTTTAAGATTGCCCTGTCTATAGAAAAAGATAGTTATGCCCATACTACTCTTACACTTCGCAGTTTTTTCAGGCAGTTTAAACACGGAAAAGTCCCGCAGGATTACTATGATTTTGTAAAGGGCAATATTACACTTAATCAGCTTTATAGTAAATGGCCCACAGAAGCAGAACATGCCAAAAAAGAAGCGTGGCATGCTACTCTAGGGGATGGGGAGAACGCTACACCCTATCGAATAGTAGATGAGAGAATCAGACAGGCACTTAATGGTAAGACCAACTGGCTGTTGATTGGCGGCCCACCTTGCCAAGCCTATTCAGTTGTTGGCCGTTCACGCCGACAGGAAAAAATACTTGATGAGAGTAAGGATGAGCGTGTAGGACTTTATAAGCAATATCTGCGCATACTCGCCGTACATAATCCGGCTGTATTTGTAATGGAAAATGTGAAAGGACTCCTTTCTGCCACTACAAAAGAAAGTCCCGTGTTTACCCGCATTCTTAATGATTTGAAAGACCCCGTATCAGCATATCTACAGGACAATAAAAAAAATGGGCAGTTATTAGATTGTCCGGGATATAAAATATACTCTCTTGTAAGTTCTCCTATTACTTTTGACATTGAGGGTAATCCTGTATATACACAAAAAGATTTTTTAATTAAAGCGGAGCAATATGGAGTACCGCAAACACGGCACCGTGTAATTTTATTGGGCGTAAGAAAGGATATTGATTTTATTCCGGAAACACTGAAGCCTGCTGATAAAATTCCAATATCTAAAGTGCTTGACGGTTTACCAAGGCTTAGAAGTTCGCTTTCCAAAACAAAAAACACTTCAGAAAACTGGCGGGATGCAATAACACAAATCACAAAAAGAGGAATACTTACTGGAATTGAAGCTGCTGTTAGGGAAGAGATCAGTAAACAATTAAGCAAACTCACTATACCCCGTCAGGGATGTGGAGCTGACTATATTTCGCATAAGGCAGAAATTGCATACAAGCCTGAGTGGTATCTTGATGAAAAACTTGAAGGGATTGCCAATCACGAATCAAGAGGCCACATGGATAGTGATCTTCTGCGTTACTTTTTTGCGGCATGTTTTGGAAAAATTCATGACGTCTCACCAAAACTGGAAAACTTTCCAGTAGCATTGCTTCCTGACCATAAGAACGTAGAAGAAGGAATTAATGAGAAGAAATTTGCAGATCGCTTTAGAGTACAGCTCAGTAACAGTCCATCGAAAACTGTTACAAGCCATATTTCCAAAGACGGACATTACTACATTCATCCTGACCCCTCCCAATGCCGTAGTTTCACTGTAAGGGAAGCAGCGCGTATTCAAACCTTCCCTGATAACTATTATTTCTATGGCGGACGCACTCAGCAATTTCACCAGGTAGGTAATGCAGTACCGCCATATCTGGCATATCAGATTGCTGATGTTGTTGCAGAAGTTTTTACCAGTATACCTGCTTTAAATATTAAACGTTATGATATTGCCGAAGTTTGATAAAATAAAGCAGTTTCTGAAAAAAAGCTGATACGATTTCAAAACAAAAGATTGATAAAAACAGGCCTGTCATTGAGCTGTAAATTGAGAGAAAACCTGATAAGATTCACCTGTTAATTAATAAGAACTTTAAAATGGTTAGTGATGGATAAAGAACGAAAACTAGCTCATATTGTTGCATACTATCTATCCCGATTTGACAAAGAAGCATTAAGGCATTTGGGGTGTAAAACCGACAAAGAAGCATTTCATAAAATTGCTCACGCTCTTGGAATATTACCTAATTACATTAAGTTCAGACGTGATGAATTTGATGTTGCACATCCATATCGTAAAGGTTGGCATAAGCGACCTATGACTCTGAGTATTATTAATACGATTTATGCTTTACAGGACATTAATGAACCAGCCCTTCGTACTATAGTTCTGGATATCTTGTCAAGAGGTTTAGAGAGTGAAGTATCAGATGACCTTGAACCACTTACGCTGATCATTCCGGAAGAAAAGAGTAAAAAAAACAAGCAGAAAAGACTGTACATTCCAAGAAATATTATTGGGCGAAAAGCTGAAGAAATATTTAAGGACTGGTTTAGTAACAATAAAGAAATATTTTCTACTACAAAAGATTTAATTGATATGAGAGACTATGGTTGTGGGTATGATTTTCAGATTGTAGTTTCAGACAAACAAGTATATGGAATTGAAGTGAAAGGACTTTCTGAGGATGAAGGTGGTGTATTGATAACGGGAAAAGAATGGGAAACGGCATGTACTATGAAAACAGACTACTATCTTGTTTTTGTAAGCAACATTAGTAGTGTTCCTGTAATAAAGATTATTAATAATCCTTATGAAAATTTTTCTCCGAAAAGAAACCTGCAAACTATTATTCAGATCAACTGGACGATCTCTTCTAAAGAAATTCGTCGAGTATTGGAAGAAAATAAGATGTAAGAATTTTTTATAGCTATCAATATGGATATACAACAACTTAAACAATATGAAGTTGAAGATGCCGCCCCTCACGCCGGCAATATGATAGAAGGCTATCGTTCCATAGGCTATACTCTGGAAACTGCCATTGCCGATATTATTGATAATAGTATAGCAGCGAAAGCAGATAATGTATGGATAGACTTTGAGTGGAAAGGCCCCGATACTATACTCACCATAACAGATGACGGCACAGGCATGAGCCTAGATGAGCTGATTACTGCTATGCGGCCCGCTTCTAAAAATCCGCTGGCAGATAGAAATATGGATGATCTGGGAAGATTTGGGTTAGGCTTAAAAACTGCATCATTTTCCCAATGCCGTATTCTAACTGTAGCGACAAAGCAAGTAAATAAAGATATAGTCTACAGATGCTGGAATATGGATTATGTGCACGAAGCAGGATGGAAATTACTTGCCTGGCTTAATGGTGAAAGATTGGTTGATAGATTACAGAATCTTAAAAAAGGGACAACGGTAATATGGCAGGATATTGATCATTTGGTAAAAGATACGAGTATTGATAACGAAGAGCACCTGACGATATTCTTAGCACAGATAAAGCAGATGGAGAGACATCTTTCCATGGTTTTTCACTTGTTTATCGAAAACAAAAAACTAAATATCTGGATTAATAGCAGCAAAGTCCAAGCATGGAATCCTTATTTTAACAACAATCAGGCTACCACTAAAACAGCCATAAAAAAGCTTCGGGATAATATTACTGTACAAGCTTTTGTATTGCCTCATCATTCACAGCTTTCACGTGAAGACTTTGAGTCAGGATCAGGAATTAAAGGCTGGAATGCCCATCAAGGTTTTTACATATACCGAAACAACCGGATAATTATTGCTGGCGACTGGCTAGGATTGTATAAACAGGAAGAACATAGTAAGCTTTCACGCATTATGGTCAATGTCCCCAACACTTCAAAATTGGATACCGAATGGCAACTGGATATAAAAAAATCTATTATACAGATTCCTTATGATATACGGCAAGAGCTAAAGCGTATTGCTGATCAATCACGAAAAGATGCTGTGGAAATATACCGGCAGATAGGAAAAGCAAAACGAAACAAGTCTGCAAAAGAGGATATCCCTGTTTGGAGCCACCACAAAAGGAAAGGTAGAAGATGTTACCAGATTAACAGGGACCATCCGGTTATCCAAGCATTTATTGTTGAACACGGGAGCAACAGAGCAAAACTCAATCGGTTTTTTCATCTGATCGAGGAAACATTGCCGCTGGCAATGATTATTGTAAATGAGAGTGAATATCAGGATATGCAGCAACTCCCCTTTGAAGGCAAGTCAGTTGCAGATTTAGTAGCTATGATAACTGAATTATATAAGTCATTTATTAATAATGGCCTTTCGCATGAAGAAGCTATCGAAGAAATATTGCGTACAGAACCATTTAACCATTACCCTGAATTAACAGAAAAGATAGAAAATGAATATCAATCTGACTGAGCTTGAAACAGAAAAACACCATTTTTTAACTCCTGCTGCCGGTGCGAATTTCGGGCATGCTGCTTCAGTATGTTTGGAAAGCCAGGGACATGCTTTGAAAGTTGATATGGCAGGTGAAGGAAGCTATATTAAAACATATGCAACTACCCGTTATGACGTAAATGATCAGATGAAGCGTACATGGGGCGACGAAGAATATACTACAGAACAAGGTGCATACGGAGTGGCATTCCTTGTTGCATCTGGCGAGATGAATGTTAAAGCTATTAAGAAATCAAGGAAAAAGACTGGAATTGATTATTGGCTGGGAACAGAAGATAATTTTCTCTTTCAGGACAAAGTAAGGCTGGAGGTTTCGGGTATAAGAAAAGGAACAAATCAGCAACTGCATCAGCGGTTTGAAACCAAGATGGAACAATCAAAAAAGTCTGACGGTACAGGGTTGCCGGCTCTGGTAGTCGTTGTTGAATTTAGTACCCCTAAAGTTAAAACCGGTTTAAGAAATATATCATGACAAACGAAGAATTAGAACAGTTTCATCGGATGGCGATGGATAATTCAGAACTTGCATTGATTGCATTGCATAATGGTGATGCAGAAAAGTTTCATCAATTATCTGCTGATGCTTTTCTTTATGAAAAAAAGGCTGCTCTCGGTTTATTTAATCAGCATATAGAGCCTTCCCGTTCTGTCTTATTCAGAAGTGCAGCCTATATTGCTTTAGACAATGCTGATTTTATTGAAGCTCAGAAGTTATATGAATATGCACTCGAAGGAGAAGTACCCGATGAAATCAGAGAAGAGCTTGAAGAGCTAAAAACAGAAATTGACAGGATAAAGACAGAAAATGAGGGCCTGATACAAAATGCACTTACTTTTCTCAACAACCGACCACGCCCTGTAAAAAGGGAAGAAATTGAAGCTGACCTTAGCCGGGCTGCCAGATCTTTTGAAAGGAGAGAAATCAATTTTAAATATGTTCGTGGTTATCTCGAGAAGCAATTTAGTATTGAATCGGAGAAACATATTACGCTTGAAGAGGAAAATAGCTATGAACCTTGGATACATAACAGGAAAGGATCTGTTACAAAGCGTTTCTGGGATAGATATATACAATATTTACAAAAAGATCAGCAATGGGCGCCAGATACTGTTAATAAACTAGATGACATCACTGATGACATTCTCGATCACTTGAAAGACCCTACAAGCCGGGGAGATTGGGATAAAAGAGGATTGGTTGTCGGTCAGGTACAATCTGGCAAAACAAGTAATTATACAGGTCTTATGTGCAAGGCTGCGGACTATGGATACAAAATCATCGTAGTACTTGCCGGTACAACTAATGATTTGCGTTCTCAAACTCAGCTAAGAACTGATATCGGTTTTTTGGGGTGGGATACACAAGTGGAAAGGCAAGGCAACGAAAGCAGAAATTTCGGAGTAAGCAAATATGATAATCGCCCACAAGCCCATTATCTTACTACAAGTGCTGCGGATGGAGATTTTAAAACTACAACCCGATATATAAGCGGTACCAATCCAAGATTAGGCAGCGTAATCGTCGTTGTTAAAAAGCACCCCACTGTTTTAAAAGAGTTTATTCGATGGTTTGCAGATATTGGAGATGAGTTGGCCGATGGAAAAAAAATTGTCAAAAACCTTCCTTTACTTTTAATTGATGATGAAGCAGATAATGCTTCAATTAATGTATCAGCCAAAAGTGTTTCGACCATTAATGGATTGATAAGATCATTGTTATCCCTTTTCCAGCAAAGCGCTTATGTTGGTTATACAGCTACCCCTTTCGCCAATGTCTTTATTCCACTCACAGAAGGCGACGACTACGTTTCAAGAGGGTTAAATATCAGGCTTCCGGAGTTCTGGAAATATTCGGGACAAGATCTTTTCCCCAGAGACTTTATTATTAATATTCCCTCGCCATCAAACTATACAGGTCCCAAAGAAATATTTGGCATCAGTGAAGATATAGGTACAGATATTTCAAGTGTATATTCGGGCCTGCCTCTGATACGGGATTTTAGTGCTTTTTCTTATCAGGATTATTTTCCTGATAAACACAAAAAGAATGATACATTACCGGAAGGATTGCCGGAAGAGCTTAAAGAGGCTATTAAATCATTTATATTGGTTTGTGCAATCAGGAGAGTCCGGGGCCAGATAGATGTTCATAATTCCATGCTGGTACATGTTACCCGTTTTGTTAGATGGCAAAATACTACGGCAAGCCTGATAAATAACATACTGAAATTTTATCAGCAACAGATTCAATATAAACAAGGTTCAGTCATTTCTGAGCTTAAAGCGCTTTACGAAAGTGATTTTATATCAACCACTCAGGTAGTTAAGGCAATTCCACAGTTTGGTGATCAGGCAGTATTTATAGCAGACTGGTTTGAAGTAGAAGCGCAGTTAAGTAAGGCTGCATCTAAAATCCAAGTACGTGCCATACATGGGGATACAACCCAGGAAGGACTAGAATATAACAACATCAGCTCACTAGATTATTATGAGCATCGTAAAAAAGGGCTTTCTGTAATAGCTGTTGGTGGTAACAAATTATCTAGAGGGCTTACGCTTGAGGGTCTCTCAGTAAGTTATTATTTAAGGGCTACCAAAATGTATGATACACTTATGCAAATGGGCAGGTGGTTTGGTTACCGGCCAGGCTATATAGACTTATGCAGGCTTTATACTAGTGAAGAACTTGTTAAATGGTATAAATACATTACGGCGGCATCTGAAGAGCTTCGGAACGAATTTGAGGAAATGAAGATGCAACGGAAAAGTCCGAAACAGTTTGGAATTAAGGTTCGCCAGGATCCTGATGTTTTACAAATAACGGCGACCAACAAAATGAGGAGCAGTGAAGAAATGGAGCTTACGTTTTCAGATAAACTGAGAGAAACATGGTGCTTCAGAAGAGATAAAAAACTCTTTGAAGATAATTATAGGCATACTGCTGCATTTATTAACTCCTTAGGTACTTCTCAGGAAAAAAACGGACAGGACTATGTCTGGTACAAAGAAGACAACAGTGTAGATGTTATCGACTTCCTTAATGGATATAAAGCTGACAATAAATTAGAGCATGAAAAAATAATAGAATACATTTCTGAGCAAGCAAAAATAAACTTTCTCAATAACTGGACAATAGTTCTCATATCAAATCAACATGATCAGACAGCCGATTTTTTTAAAATTAACGGAGAAGCTGCGTCTGTTGGTTTAGTTATGCGAAGTGATGTAAAAAAAGGGAAAGGCAACTATTATGAAATCAATAGAAGTCATATAATCGATCCCACCCATGAATTTATAGATTTTGATACTAACAGTGTTGTTTTTGCAAAAGCACTTCAATTAACAGTTGAGGATTGGGAAAAAAGCCAGCGGAAAAACAAACGCCCTGAGCCTCCTGTTATACCATCTGGAAAAAACATTCGTGCAAACCGGAAAGTTACCGAGGGCTTGTTACTTATATACCCACTTAATCCTAAGCCAAAAAATTGGGAGAACTCACCAATTGAAGTTCCAATTATCGGATATGCTATTAGCTTCCCCAAAAACGAAAAGGATAAAAAAATAAAATATCGAGTAAACCAGGTATTTATGGAAGATTATAATTATCAGGATGATCCAGAATTAGAAGAAATTGACTTCGAGTAGGTGTTTCTTTTTTTTAATTAAAAAGATTGTTTATCAAATTATAACTATCTATTTCACCGTATCATCATTCCTTCCTTCTTCCCCCCCACAAACCACGACGCCAAATACGCAGTAAACGTCCCAAACAGCCCCACACCTACTGTCATCAATAAAGCCGCAATCACCCTGCCTTCCGTTGTAACAGGAAATTTATCACCATAGCCAACTGTGGTAATAGTAACATAGGCCCACCAAATAGCATCTTCGGCCGTTTTAATATTACTATTGGGATCTACTTCTACCTGCAAAATTGCAATAGAAGAAAATACGATCATTAAAACAGCAATGATGGCTGCTGCCGTTAATGCACCCTGGGTTCTACGCCTGAATATATGTTGCACCAGATGTTTGGTAGAGCGAAAGGCTCTTAATATCCGTAATAATCTTATCAACCGTAGCATTCTTCCGGCTCTCATAAAATCAAGGGTCGGGATGCTGGATATGAGGTCGATCCATCCCCATTGCATAAATTTTAATTTATTTTCTGCTTTATAAAACCTTGTACCAAAATCTATTAGAAATACAAAGCAAATAGCATTGTCTGTAATATTCAATATCCTTGACACTTCCACCGGTAGCTTAAAAAACGTATCTACTAATAAAGCCAGCAGCACATAAACGGAAAGTACAATGATGAGTAGGTTTAAGAAACCCAGTTGCTCCGGTTCATTTGATTTTTTTGTTGTCATAGATACAGGCAGCCTTGGGTTATTTTCTTGGTATGGATTTTTAGTTTAATAACAATATCCGCATGCTTTCCTATGTCTCGCTTTCGCAGTAACTATATCCACAGCTTCAATAGCAGTACTGCATCTTCTCAATCCCTCGCAGTGGCTTGTTTTATGATAAGCTTTTGATTGCGGACCATTGCAGAGGTACACAGTGTTGTCGTTACTGCAGCCTAGAAGACATACAATCAGTAAAATAAAAAGCTTTTGCATTTTATGATAACATGGGGTTTAACTTATTATAAATCCAGTTAGCGGTTTAGAAAACCCTCTACTTTTTTCCGGGTATATTCTGGCAAGTCAGTGTTTTGACATACATAGTTTGATTGGTTAATACCCATTTCCTCAAACCATTTTGCCAGGTAAGCTTTTATAATGTCTTCATCATTTTTATTGCTTTTTGATGGTGTAATCTCCAGCACCAACACTTCCAAGCCTTGCAGGTCTTTTCTTGTGCTGATCAATCCGTAATCACCTTTCTCAAACAAATTCTGCCAGTTTTGGTTATTCCTGAAAGGTTTTAAAATTTCGGGTAGTATATAAGCGGTTCTGTTTGCCCGCTTGTCTTTTGAATCTTTATGGAACAGATAGCCATCAGTTAGGATAATAAGGATATTACGGTAATTGCCCGAAGCATCCACACAATATTCTTTCACATCATTTTTAAAAAACCGCCAGATATCGGAGCCATCCCATTCTCTCTTTCCTTTATTGTTCGATAAGGCAATCTGATAAATTTTATTGGCATTTTTTACAAAACGGCTTTCAATGCTGTCATATACTTCTTTCTTCTTTACATTGGCTCCTTCTCCGGTATAGGCTGAAAGATCGCAGGAGAGATTGCGGGCAATGGCATTGATGCTTTCATTTTCAGGAGTGGGTGTAAAAAATACTTTCATCCTTCCTTTTGCTTTATAAGCTCCCCGCTTTTCCATATCTTTTTTAAAAAAGGAGGCTATGTTTTTTATTATTTCTATATCTCTTTCGTAATGCTGCGGCGAAGCGGGGTTTACCTGTGGGTCAATTCTGTCTGATAGATCCCAGAGAATATTTATGTTTAGCTGCCGGTCGGTAGCTTTTACGGTAGTTGAATTAGAATTTTCAACTTTATTATTTTTTTCGGGCTCATTAGAAGCCGAAAAACAGGAACTTAATAAAACTATTGGTATAAGTAGTTGGGTAATTCGTTTCATTGTTTAAAATTTAGTTTGCGTTGAGCACTGATTCAATCGTTGAAATCTTGCCCACAAGAAAATCTTCATAAATTTTATTGTGTTCACTGCGGTTATATTCTCTTCCTTCAGATAACCAGGAATACCAACCCATCATAAATTGTGACAACACTTCTTTAACCGCTTTGGGATGAATGATGGTGCTATCTATTACCTGTTTCAACTTCTTGATCTCGGCATTATTTTTTTCATTAGCTATTCTTAATTCAGTAATGCTGTTTTGGTATTGATTAATCTCTTGCTCCAACGTTACAATCTGCTCCTGTTTTGTTTTAATATTTACCTTCACAATATCAAGCTTAGAGTGTGCCTCCATTACGAAGTCAAATACAAAGCCCCAGATGAGGTACACCACAAAACCAGCAAAGATCACCAGCCAAAAGGCTACGCTTTGAAAAGCAAGCCCTACAGAAAAATCCGGAAGATTACCTGCGAGATCGTTTTCTTTTTTAATGTTATAAATCTTCTCAGTAATCTCGTAAGCAATGATCGAATCAAACAGAAACGTAATAATAAGGAGAGCAGCTATCTTGGCATATTTAGCAAGACCTTTCCCTTCCTGAAATTTGTGAATGAGGTAACCTAACCCGATAAATACAAAAGGAATGGTGAGTATAAAGATTAATTCGGTGATGCCATCTTTTAATGCATTACCCAGTGCATTGGCATCAAAGATCGCCTTGGTAACTACAATATCATCTACTTTAAATTCTTTAAAAAAAGCAGAGTATGAAGCAGAGCTGTAAAAAATAAACAGGTAGACGGACAGCAGTAACAAAATAAATACACCGATATAAAACCCTGCTTTACCTACGTGAACGCCGGTATAATGCTCAGGGTTTTTCCTTATGTCGGTAATTTCTTTTCTCAGCTCTTCTATCCTTGTTTTCCTGGCAGGTATAAGCTCTGACTCATACATGCTGATCTGCGATTTTATTCCCTCACTTAACCCGATTATTTCCTGTAAGGTTACTTTGAAAGGTTTGCGAAGCTCTTCCTGTTTATTTTCATCCCTTTCCATTTCAGCCATGTGCTGTTCGTATACAGCATCGAGGCATATCCTCAAACCCTCGGTACGCCCCTTCATCATACCCGCCTGCACAAACCCAAAACGACGGTAGGAAACTTTTTCATCAGGCTGTTGTTCCGGCATTAGAGCAGCAACTGGTTTAGCTTTCTGTGAAAACAAACCAGGGATTTTAAATTTTGAAATATCAAAAGCCATAGCATTAATTATTTTGGGTTACAAAATCGATGAGGTCTTTTTTTGGCAGATCATTCTTTGCAGCTTCGATTAATAGTTGTGCTATTAGCGGAATATTATTTTCTTCAAATTGAAATTTGCTGCAAAATTTTTCAAGTGTTTTTATTTCAGCATCATGCACCACGCCATCAGCCAGTATCATTTTTGCATAGTCATATAGACACTCAATTTTTTCGGAGAGGGCTTCTGGCACGTGTACATCTGTGGAAGTAATTGGATTTAAAAGCATTGTATCGATCTTCTCTTTGGGAATACCTCTTTCTTCTCCCAAATTGTATAGTACAGCTATCTCTTTCTCATCAAATGTTGCATCAGCCAATGCCATAGAGTAGAGGTTCAAAAAATGCGCTTGAAGTTCTGCAGTCATGATATGATTTGTTTAGCGTTAATGGTATTAAATGGATTATGAGATAAAAGCAAACGGAATATTTTATTTTGAAATCTTTAATGAGTTTTTACACATCCGGGATCACAGTGGAATGCGGCTCTTCCGGATTATCGGTTGAAGCTTTCACTTCCTTCTTCACCCTCACCTTCCCCACCTTAAACGCCCTTATCAACCCCACATCCATCTTATCACTAATAATCTTTTGCACAGCCGCAAGTATGATCTCGTCTTCACATTTTTCATTGTACTTTGTTTTGATCAGCTTCTTAATACATGTCAATACAGGATCGGAACAGATGATGCCAGCGATATTATATGGGTCGGTAGCTTCGCATTTATTCCAGAGTGGTTTAAACAAGTTTTTTACTACACTTTCTTTGTGCAGGTGTTGTAAATGATTGACTGCATTTTTTAGTGAGGCAGCATCACTCAGGTCAATAGCGAATATTAATCGGGATGAAATGGGTTGTTCAAAGATGATCTTATAGAACTCAAAATTCTTTCCATTGGTGAGTAAAGCATATTCAATGCCTTCATTGGCACCGTAGTTTACGGTTTGCCTTAAATGTTTTTCGGATAACTGAAAGGAGAGGGCTTTTACTTCTACCAGGAAATGCCTTGTCTTATTCACCTGAATCACATAATCGGCATAAGTGCCTTTGATCATGTATTCTGTTTTTATTTCTTCCAATTGCTTATAGCCCAATACTTCTGAAAGAAAGCGGTTAATCATGATCCGGGTGCCTGATTCATCCAGCTCCTTGATAGTGCCATCCAAAAAATCCTTGCGATAGGCTTTGAGAGAGCTTAAGAGCTTTTGTTGTTTTAATGCGGTGAGCATAGTATTCGTTTTGGTTGATGAAAGCAGGCTCAATCCAAAACTAACTGGTAGGAAAATCTTTTTATTACGGCAAACCGTAAAGGGGAGAATTGATAGTTAGGCATTAGGAGTTAGGAGTTAGGAAGAAGTGTTAACTAAATTTGAATAATATAAATCAAGGGTTGAAGAACGGTATACTTGGCTTTGGAAAATACCTAACCCCTAACTCCTAACACCTAACCCCTACACCAACCCTGCATTACTACAAAACACCATCAACTGTTGGTTATTGGTAAAACCAAGCTCATCCCTGATTTGGTTCAGGCGTTTTTCTATGCTGCTCAGGCTGGAAGGTTTGATATTATGCTCTTTAAGATAGTCGGGTATTTCATTTTGCTGGTAGCCCTGGTTCAGCAAACGGATAATGGTGATATCAAAATCTGTGAACTCGTAGGTATTTGATCGCTTGATTTGTTGGGCCAATGACCTGGGATAATAACGCTGACTTTTTGAAAGTGCAGTCATGGCCGATTTTAGTTCCTGTACATCATGTCTGGCTTTGCGTACATAGGCATCTACTTCATTGTTCTCAAACAGGTTATGAATATCTGTCGGTCGATGCTGCCCCGATAAAATAAGGATCAGGATACCCGGCTGAACCGCACGCACTGCACGAATAAGTTCAACGCCATCATTGATATGTTGAGCGGTTCCATCGTCTTCAAAAGAAAGGTCGGTGATCAGTAAATCGTAGGGTTCTCCTTTTTGTAGGGCTAGTTTAATTTTGGCTAAGGCATCGTCGCAATAATAGGCGTAATCATACTGCTTCACTTTCAGGTCATCCATTGTCTTCTGCACCGAAAGGTTGGCAAACTCGTGGTCTTCGGCTATAATAACTTTATCAATCATAGTTTTCTTGGTTGGAGCGGAAAGCTTATGGCGATTGATGCACCATTTCTATCGCTTTTTCCAAAATTAATCTCCCCGTTCAACGACTTAATACGGTTAACCGTATTGTTTAATCCATTGTTGTATTTAAAATCTGCAGGAAATCCTTTTCCATCATCGCTGTAATTGATTGTACCGGTATTATTGTCATCCTTGAATTTTATCACCACATTAGTTGCACCACTGTGTTTTTTCATATTGGTCATAATCTCCCGGAGGACCAACAAAACCTGTCTTTTTTGAATACCACTTACTTTGTTCCAGAACAGGGGTTGGTTGCCAATGGCAAATACCTTGGTTTGGTCGTTGGTAAATTCATCGAGCAGGTCGTGTATTTGTTTATCGTAATCTACATCATCTGCGTCGGCAAGTTCTTCGTAGGAAATATCCCTTGATTTTTCATACAGGTCTTCGACTTTTGTCAGTAAGGGTTCCCGTTCAATTTCCACGCTATGTTCCAGCATATTCATTATGCCGTAAAGTCCATTGGCAACTACATCATGTACTTTTTGGGAAGTATTTATTTTGGCGTCTCTAATGGCTATTTCGGCTTCCTGTTTAATGCGGCGCCGGCGTTTTTTATACCAATTCCAGAGCAGGGTAATGATAATTGTAGCGAAAGCTATAAACCCATACAACCAGATACGCTGGGTAATAACCTGGGTTTTTAATTCGAGGTTATCTGCTTTGCTTTTTTGGGAATCGTATTTTATATAAGCGAAGCTGCTCTTTGTAGAGTCTCTGGAAAGTTGAAGACTATCGCTCAGTTTTTTAAATTCAGCATACCATTTCCTGGAAGCGGAGGCATTGTCGACCCTGATGAGTTTATCGATTGCTTCGAGTCTGTCTGCAGGACTTTGAATAATCTGTGCCTGTTGAAACATTTTCTTAGCGTACCATAAAGCAGAATCGGGATTTGTTTTTTCATAGTAATCGGAGAGATGGGCATAGCTGGCATTTAGTCCGCGGAGGTATTGGCTATCGGTGCGTATTTGTAGTGCCTGCCATAAATCGGGTAATACCGGAAAACCGGAGTTAAACCGCCATTTTGTAGCGGCCCTGTTATCGAGAACCCTTGCGTAGAGTGATGGGTTATTATTATTTAGTTGTAGGATGGAATCATAAACAGCGATGGCATTATTGTAGGCTCCTTTTTTCTGAAGTGCAACGGCTTTATCATTCATTAACTCCAGGGGGAAGCTGGAGTCTGTTGCAAAACGCATGGCTCTGTTATACATGTTGATCGCTTCATCATAATGCTGAAGGTCAACATTCAGGTTACCGAGGAGGCGATAGGTATAACAAAGCTCACTGTAATGTTTGGTATTGAGGGTATCAAGGGTTCGTATGGCACCTGTAGCACTTTCTTCGGCACCATGCAGGTCGCCCGCTTCCCATTGCATGTCGCCCATGTAGCGGTATGCTGCTGCTTTTTTAAGTGTATCATCAGCATTGCCAACATAATTGTTGTACATGAGGAAGGCAGAATCCAGTTTGCCTAAGTAAGTATACCAATTGCCTCTTTCATAGTCAGTATATTTCTCTGCAGCATGATCTTTCTTATTGCTACAGCCCCAAATAATCATACTGATTATAGCAAAGAGTAACCCTTTTGATAATTTCAAGGATTTGTTTTTTTAAATATATAAAAAAGGGTAGAAAAACTTCTACCCTTTTTGTACCCCTTAATTCCCAGATGGTGGTGGGGGTGGAGGAGGTACTGGTGGTTTGGGGTTACTTCCCGTTTCTCCACCTGTGTCATCGAAAGTAGAAACGGTTGTTGTATGTGCCTTTTTACAGTTGCCGTGATTTTCGGCAGTATGTGTTGGGTTAAAGCATAAGAATGATGCAAACCATATTAATAGTTCTAACATTTTTAAAAATTTAAAAGTTGATAAATGATTGCCCTTACCGGGTTGCGATCCTGGCAGAGACTGTTTTGTAAGAAGCGCTTCTTACGATGGGAAGGAGGGGGCTTTGATCGCAGTTTGGTCAGCAACTTCCCATCCTTGCTAACCTCCCTGCGATCTCGGCACTCAACAGATCATCTGATTGTTTTTACGGGAATCAAACGATCACAATGCAAACATAGGATGGGCTAAAAGCCTGATCAGCAAAGGGTTCCAATAATTCCAATGATTCCAGAAATTCCGGGAAACCGTAAATAATTATTCCAATTATGCGGTAATTTTCCAGTGCAATTCCGATATCCCCACTAATTATATATCTTAACCTGATATAACTCCCAATGCAGCTGCTGTTTAAAGATTATACCGACATGGTATTAAAAGCGTATGACGAAAAACGGAATAACGACCCGTTTTTCGCATTGATGACGCATCCTACTACAGCCAATATCAAGCAGCAATGCCTCAATGTTTATCACGACAGAATGAATAAAGGGCAAAAGGAAGAAGAAAGTATCCTAACTGCTTTTTTTGGTGTACCACCAGCAGGGAAAAATTTTGGTCATGTTATTTCAAAATATGCTCCTGATAAATTCAGGCCATTTCAAAAACTTATTAAAGGAGAAATAAAGAATCCTTCTTTTGCTACAGTAGACTTATTGGCATGGTTAATTGATTTTAATCCCAGGCCCCTGTCTAATGCGAAAAGAATACATGGAGCTATCTTAGGTATTAACAACCCAGGAAATCCGCTGACGGATAACCATGAAGGAAAACCTGATCTGATTCAGGATGAACCAGATTTGATAGAAAAAATTGAAGACACGGAAAACCTTTCGCAAGAAGAAGACAAAGCGCAAGTTGAACCTGTACTGTATGCAAGTATTGCTTCTGATAAAACTAATCAGAAGAAGAAACTAACAATAGCTGCTACTATCAGTTTGGTTCTTGCAACGCTATTTGGAGGAAGCTATATAGCTGGAAAAATTTATAGTAACTCGAACAAAGATTGTATGTATTGGGCGGGCGATCGCTACGAACCGGTATCCTGTAACGAAAAGGGAAAAGGTTTATTGATACCGTTAGATCAGGAAAAGGTAAAGAGCTTTAGAAGAATCACACGTAAAGACACCATCACTGAATGGTCTATTGGAAAACTATACTACATAAAGAATAACAACGATATTGAGTGTTACACAGAAGGAGGTAATTATCCTTTAGATATTACCCGCACGCTGAAAAAGCTTTCACAGCACATGTACGACACATACCTTCGGAAAACTACAACCCCTGCTGCGGACTCATCAGCCGAATCACAAACTAAAAGTCTAACCAACAGATAACGATTTGCCATGAAAGTTCTAGCTGCTATTTTACTGTGTATCATCTGCTCTTCTTGCGCTGATACGGATAGCAAAACAAATGAACTGAACCAGCGTGTTACCCGCCTCGAGCAAAGAATCGATTCTTTAACCAATACGAAAACTCCCCTCTCTGGAGATCAGGTCAATAAGAGTATCGTTACAGAAAATGGTCGTTGCCAGGGAATCACCAAAAAAGGAGCACAGTGTAAGCGGAAAGCAAAAGCCAATGGATATTGCTGGCAGCATGGTGGTAATTAGGATGGAATTGATTTTAATTGTGTAACACCTGGAAAAAAATTAAGCCACAGATTCACAGATTATGAACGATTAATCTGCGAATCTGTGGCTTAAATAATCACTGCAATTGAACCTGTGCTGTTTGTTGGTCAGG
>CAZTCS010000052.1:0-24731 GCA_964611995.1 uncultured Sediminibacterium sp.
GAGGGGCACGAAAGCCCCTCCTAACCCTTGCTCTTGAAAAACCCTACTATTTTTTTAGTTCAATTACACCCACACTGGTATTCTTAGGCGCCTGAACCACGATATTGTTGATGGTGGTATCTTTATAATTATTAGATGCATTTACGTAAAGAGAGTAAGTTCCGTTTTTCAATCCCCTCATTTTAAACTCTCCATTTCGGTTTGGTAATGCATAAGCTGTATCAGTGCCATTGAATAAGGTCAGTACTGCTTTTGCATCCATTGGTTTTACTTTACCGGAAACACTTGCGGTTGTTTTTTCGATAAAGAAATGGAACACTGGTTTCAGGTAAAACTTATTATTGTTCAGTACTATGATGGAACGGTTAACATCGAAATCGAGCCATAAACGAAGTTTATTCGGAAGGTATTCCTCTGATTCATGTCCTTTCAATTTTATCAGGATATATTTTTGCATGTTATCAGGCCAGTATAATGGATAGGTAACGCTGTCTTTTACCACGGAATTATTTGAACCGATCTCAATCCTGATTAAGCGAATGGCACCTTTAGGTATTTCCGTTGATGCCAATAATGTATCCACACCATTACGCAGGTTTAAAATATCATATACACCTGCATTGATATTCAGGTTTGTCCAAACCAGACCAGAATCTTTTCTGTTACCCAGTGTAGAACCAATGTATGCACCTAAACGATCCCAGTTGCAGGTATCATTTTTACGTGTGTCTTTGGTTGTGTCGACCAATACCTGAATCGATTTGATATCTACAAATACCTGATCAAAAAAACCGGGGCCATCTGTAAGATATAGGCTGAGGTTCTGTTTACCAGCCGGGATCTGGGCTGAATCTGATTTTTTACAGGATGTCATTGCCATAGCTGTTGCAATGAACAGCATTAATCCGAGGAATACGTGTTTTGTTTTCATGTGTGCTTGGTTTTTAGCGTAACATTTCTTTCATCGGCATTTATTTCCTGTTTGTTTTTAGAGCCAAAAAGAATGCCAATTGTTTATTAAGAGTTTGTTAAAGCATTTTTATGATCTCACATAAATATTTTCATAATCAGACAATATTTACCTGATCGGCCTGAACGTATTTCCATGCCGTTATTGTTCCCACTATTTCCCAGGTAATTCTCTGCATTGGGTTATCAATGCGTTGCAGCAGTAGCTTGGCTTTGACTGACTGTTAAAACTTACTTAACTTGGTCGTCATTAAACTGAATCCATGAAAAAGATACCGGCTTTTGTACTTGCGTTGCTTCTGTGTAATAATATTTTTTCGCAGTCACTGAGTGATATTGAAAAAAAAATAGTTGCGTGGATCAAATCACACCATTCAGATACGGAAAAACTATTGGAAGAAGTAGTCAATATCAATAGTGGTACTTTCAATATAGCAGGAGTAAGAGAGACCGGAGAAGTTTTTGCAAGAGAATTACAGAAAGCCGGGTTACAAACAGAATGGGTAACATTACCTGATTCACTTAAAAGAGCAGGACATCTGGTTGCAACCACAAAGGGCAAGAAAGGCAAAAAGATATTCATCATTGGCCATCTTGATACCGTTTTTGAACCGGCTATGCCTGCAGGACCATTTACCAGAATAAACGACTCTACTGCCACAGGGCAGGGAGTAAATGATATGAAAGGAGGCGATGTAATTGTTGTAATGGCACTTCAGGCATTACAAGCAATGGATCTTTTAAAAGATGCTGCTATTACCGTTTATTTTACCGGAGATGAAGAAGAATCAGGTAAGCCAACAAGTGTGAGCAGAAAAGATTTTATTGAAAGGGCAAAAAACTGTGATCTCGCATTGGGTTTCGAAACCGCACAAGGATTAAATACCATTGCTATAGGCAGAAGGGGATTCAGTAGTTGGAAACTTGATGTAACAGCCAAAACAGGTCATTCAGCAGGTATTTTTGGCAAAGGATCTGGTTATGGAGCAATCTATGAAACCTCACGCATCCTGACCAAATTCAGGGAAAAGCTTTCACATGAAAAATACCTTACGTTTAATCCAGGTATCATTGCTGGTGGATCCGAAATGGTGTATAACAAAGAAAAAATGCAGGCTGCTGTTTCCGGCAAAACAAATATTATTTCTCCCTCAGTGGTAGTGGAAGGTGATCTGCGTTTTCTTACAGAGAAACAAAGGGAGCTTGCCAGACAGAACATGAGAACAATTGTTTCAACCCAAAATCTTCAGGGAACATCGGCAACTATCTCTTTTACAGACGGTATACCCGCCATGGAACCAACAAAGGGGAACGATGCATTAAGGTTATGGGTTGATAAAGTTTCCCGTGACCTTGGTATGGGTCCTGCAAATGCTGGTGACCCAGGTTCAAGAGGTGCGGGTGATATTTCTTATGTTGCAAAATACATTGATTGTATTGATGGCTTGGGTGCTTCTGGCAAAGGTGCGCACGCGGCTGGAGAAACGATTAACCTCAAAGAATTACCTTTATTAATACAAAGAGCCGCTTTATTAATTTACCGGCTCAGTAACGCCAATTAAATAATGTATATGAGAAATATAATACTGGCATTATGCCTTCTATTATGTGTTTCAGCAGAAGCACAAGACAAACGTTCATTTTATCAGATCAGGGTCTACCATTTCAATGATGAGACTCAACTTCAAAAAACTGCAAAATTTTTGGAAGAAGCATGGATTCCTGCCATGCACAAGCAAGGCGTAAAACAAATAGGTGCATTTACTCCTATAGGTAATGATACTGCTTCGAGAAAAAAACTTTACTTGTTTATTCCACTAACATCCATCAATGCCATTCACCAGTTGGATGATGCATTATTGAAAGATGCTGAATATTTAGCCAAGGGAGAGAACTTTCTAAATGCAGCCTATGATCAGCCAACGTTTACGCGTATGGAAACAATTCTATTAAGGGCTTTTCCTGATATGCCTAAATATGAAAAACCTTCCCTTAAAGGAAACCCGGCTGAGCGTATTTATGAGTTGAGGAGTTATGAAGGAGCAACAGAAAAACTCTATCGCAAAAAAGTAGAAATGTTTAATAAAGGAGGCGAAATAACGCTTTTCAGAAGATTAGGGTTTAATGCCGTTTTTTATGCAGAAGTACTCGCAGGTAGCAGTATGCCAAACCTTATGTATATGACCAGCTTCGACAATATTGAGGAACGCAACAAACACTGGAAAACCTTTGGCGACGATCCTGAATGGAAGAAACTATCTGCCTTACCAGAATACCAGCATACAGTGAGTAAATTAGATATCATACTATTACACCCCACCAGTTATTCTGATTTATAGTTATTCATGGTTTTAAGACATTGGTTCGGGAGCTCTGTCCGGAAAAACTAGGCTGCAAGCTACTCGCTCCTAAGGATTCCTACAGGCGAGACCATAGACCATGGTCCATGGTCCATGGTCTAAGGTCTATGGTCCAAGCGCCAAGAGCTATATAAATGCTTACTTATAAACAATTATTGTATTGCTCTACTGCTTTAGCCAGTTGATCGTATCCTAATTGACCAGATTTAATACTGTTCTGAACAAGACTGCAATCGGCACAGGCTGTTCCCACTACTTCCAGAAAATTTTTCTTGTTAACGTGATTAAATTTTCCATCTGCTTTAATCTGCAGGTAATAATCTCCTTTGCGACCTTCGGCGGTGGTTAACATTACAGGTTCTGCACCGTTGAAAATAGTTTTGCCGCTGTTGTCGGTTACCCGAACATATAAACTTGCTTTAGTGCCTGTTGACACAACTTTATAAAAATCGTTGGCGTAGGAAATATATTTAACCCCCTCCATAGTAAACCCACTGATATCTGCGGGTGAATAACGCTTACTGGATCCCGAAGCATCGGTAAAAATGATTTCCCCTTTTTTCTGCATTTGATCTTTTATGGTTCCTTCCAACACTTCGTTGGCCGAAGTGGTAATCATCGATTTGGCAGCTGTTTGTGCGGATGCAACGATCACTGAGCTTCCCAGAACGAAAGTCAGCATAATCAATACTTTTTTCATGGTTTTGGTTTTAGTGTTTGTGTAAATATTTACTTACTAATAAGTAAGTTTTATTGACAAAAAAATTTTACCCTTCTTTGATCTGACGAATGATCGCCTTTTTTATTGTATCATAATCCTTCTTTCCGGTAATCCTGGCTAATTGCACTCCTCCTGCCAGATTGGTCATAACCAATAGACACTGTGTACGGGCAGTTTCTTTAAAGTTAAATTCCCCTCTTTTTTTCCCGGTTGCGAGCGTTTGTTCAACCAGTTTTAATACCAGGTTTACCAGTTCCTGTACTTTTTCTTTCACAGAATCCGGTAGTGTATTATAGTCAGATGCAATTGATCCGATAATACAAATACTGCTTGCATCTACTAAACTAGTATACCTATCAATGAATTTCTCCAGGGTAACAGTTGCACTGGCTCCGGCAGCTTTAAGCTGTTTATCTAATGAAGTATATAACGATATATACTGTTCAATGATTTCTGTCAGCAAGTCTTCCTTACCCCTGAAATGATAATGAATAGCCGCATTCTTTACCTGTAACTTATGAGAGATATCTGCATAACTGAAAGCATTATACCCATGACTTTTAATCAATGCCGTACCAATGCGTACAATTTCTTCTCTGGTATCTTTGTTTCGGGAAGTCACGGTATAAAAATAGCGAAAACTTACTACTTAGTAAGTTTTTTTATTCACCAGTCTGGCTTGTTTTGTTTCTTTGCCTTTTGCGCCCGGATCATTTCTACAAAATTTTGCTTAAGCAACAGTGCATCAATCACTTGTGCAATGCGTTTTGCCTGTCCCATTTCGTTTTTAACGCCGGAAACCCATTTTATAAAATAGTTGCGCTGTGATGGAAGTAGTTGTTTAAAGAATTGGGCTGCTGCTGGTTCATCATCAAGACATTCCTGTAAAGCCGGGGGTACTTGTAACGGTTCTTTATCAACCGAAATTGATACAATCACTTTTGCACCTTTCTTTTTTTGAATTCCCTTTCGCATTGTTGCATTTACCGGCATCAAAAAAGAACCATCTTTCATGGGCATCAGTGCCACTCCGTTGATTGGATACTGATCGAGTTTGCCCTTAACCCGAAATGACTTTCGCGAGTTAGGTTGTAATTGTTCCGCTATATCCTGAGGTACCTGGATATAGGTCCAACCTGTCTTCTCCCCTTTTTCTTCAAATTGCTGTAAGATGGTTTCGAATCGTATCATCAATAGCTAAAATACAAATAGTCGTTAATACGACATTAAAAAAGGCCCCCAAGGGGCCTTTAGTGTATTTGTGTTATTAATCTTCGTTTCGAAAAACTACTACTCCATCAAATGCATCCACCAGTACTTTCTTAGTTTTATCGATTTCGCCGGCCAGGATTTTCTTACTCAGCTCATTTACGATTTGCTTTTGAATAAGTCTTTTCAATGGTCTTGCCCCCATTTGTGGATCGTACCCTTGCTCACTTAAAAACTCTAACAGGTATTTACTGAATTCGAGTTGTATGCCGGAACTGGCAACCATTTTCTTCAATCCATCCAACTGTATCTTAACGATACCCATGATCTGCTTTTTGAGCAGCGGACTAAACATGATGATTTCATCCACCCTGTTTAAAAATTCTGGTCGGATTGTTTTCCGCAATAATTCCATCACTTCATTTTTGGCCCTCTCAGTTACTGCAGCTACATTTTCATCATTTACATTTTCAAATGCATCCTGGATAAGGTGACTACCAATATTGCTGGTCATGATGATAATGGTGTTCTTGAAATTCACCGTTCTACCTTTATTATCGGTTAAATGTCCATCATCCAACACCTGCAACAACACGTTCCAAACATCTGGATGTGCTTTTTCAATTTCATCCAGTAATACTACACTGTATGGTTTTCTGCGAACGGCTTCTGTTAATTGTCCACCTTCATCATAACCAACATATCCCGGAGGAGCTCCTACAAGTCTGGAAACAGTATGTTTCTCCTGGTACTCGCTCATATCGATTCTGGTCATGAGGTGTTCATCATCAAACAAATAGGCAGCAAGTGCTTTGGCCAATTCGGTTTTACCTACACCAGTCGTACCTAGGAAAATAAATGACCCAATTGGTTTACGAGGATCCTGCAAACCCGCCCTGCTTCTGCGAACAGCATCGGCAACAGCGGTAATTGCTTCTTCCTGACCCACCACACGCTGATGCAATTCCTCTTCCAGGTGCAATAATTTTTCTCTTTCGCTTTGTAGCATTTTACTAACAGGTATGCCTGTTGCTTTGGCTACATTTTCTGCTATATCTTCTGCATCCACTTCTTCTTTCATCAAACGCCTGCTTTGCTCGCCAAGTTGGTTAAGCTGTTCTGTATATACTGCGATCTGACTTTCCTGCTCTTTTATTTTACCATAACGGATCTCTGCCACTTTTCCATATTCTCCATTTCTTTCCGCCTGTTCAGCTTCGAGTTTTAAGGATTCAATGGCTGTTTTTGCCTGTTGTATTTTCTCCACTATTTCCTTTTCATTTCTCCATTTGGCTTTTAGCGTATCTCTCTGCACACTCAGGTTGCTGATTTCGATATTAAGTTCCCGGAGTTTCTCTTCATCATCTTCACGTTTAATGGCTTCTCTTTCAATTTCAAGCTGGCGAATCTGACGTTCAAGTGTATCCAGCTCTTCGGGCATTGAATTCATTTCAAGGCGAAGCTTTGCCGCACTTTCATCAATCAGGTCAATAGCTTTGTCAGGCAAAAAGCGATCGGTTATATAACGGTTCGATAATTCCACCGCAGCAATAATCGCTTCATCCTTAATACGCACATGGTGGTGGGCTTCGTACCTGTCTTTTAAACCACGCAATATTGAAATAGCATCTTCAATACCAGGCTCTTCAATCATTACTTTCTGGAACCTGCGTTCTAGTGCTTTGTCTTTTTCAAAATGCTTCTGGTATTCATTTAAAGTGGTCGCACCAATTGCCCTTAATTCACCTCTGGCCAGTGCTGGCTTTAGTATGTTGGCTGCGTCCATTGCGCCATCGCCACCGCCGGCTCCTACCAGTGTATGTATTTCATCAATAAAGAGAATGATTTCACCATCGCTTGCTGCCACTTCTTTTACTACACCTTTCAATCTTTCTTCAAATTCACCCTTGTATTTGGCACCTGCGATCAGTTGGCCCATATCGAGTGTAAAAATGGTTTTTGATTTAAGGTTATCAGGAACATCGCCATTGATGATACGCATAGCTAACCCTTCGGCAATGGCAGTTTTACCTACTCCGGGTTCACCAACAAGAATGGGATTGTTTTTGCTTCTACGCGATAAAATATGCAGGGTTCGCCTGATTTCTTCATCTCTGCCGATTACCGGATCAAGTTTACCCTGACGGGCCGCTTCATTTAAGTTACGCGCATATTTGTTCAACACATTAAACTGTGTTTCCTGTGTTTGAGACTTTATGGTATCACCTTTGCGTAAATCTTTAATAGCTGCTATTAATCCCTTTTCGGTTAATCCGGCATCTTTTAAAGCTTTTGCAGTAGCATCATTTGTTTGCAACAATGCCAGCATAAAGTGTTCAGGACTGATGAATTCGTCTCCAAAATCTTTAAGACTTGCATTTGCTTTAAGGAAAACAGTATTGAGGTCGCGGCTGATTGATTGAGCCGGTTCGCCCTGCTGATTTTTAGGCAGCTTAGATAAGGCTTCTTCCAATTTTGTTTCCAGTAAAGGAATGGCTACGTTGTTCTTTTTAAGTAAAAAAACAATCGGGCTTTCTTTATCAGAAAGCAATGCTTTTAAGAGGTGCTCAGTTTCAATTGCAGGGTTCCCGGCATTAAATGCCAATTGTTGGGCCGCCTGTATGGTTTCCTGGGCTTTAATGGTATAATTATTTAAATTCATATCGTTGTTTGTTTTAACTGATGCTTATCAAAACTTATGTCCAAATTTGCGCATCAAGTGATAAATTGTATGCAAAAACTGTTCTAATCCTATAAATCTTGAAATAGTTCCCAAATACCTGTAATTATGTCTGTAAATCGTAAAATAACCTGTATGAAAGTCAGTCTGGCTATGGTTTTCCTGTTATTCTTTCAGTCTCTTTTTGCACAATATGATTTTAGTGCCATTGACAGCAGACTAGAAGCAGAAAAAAAACAGTTAGATGGACATGTGGTGGCTTTGATTTATAAAGATGGAAAGATTATTTATCAGAAAGCAATCGGTACAGATTTTAATGCCAAAACACAGGCACCGATTGCCAGTGCGAGTCAATGGCTTACCGCAGCACTTATTATGACCTATGTTGATGAAGGAAGGATAACATTGGATGATAAAGTGAGTAAATACATACCATTACTCAATAAGTATTCAAAAGGATACATTACCATTCGCGATTGCCTGGCACATTTAACAGGTATTGAGTCTGATCCGATAAAAAGTCTGAAGGAACAGTTAAACAGGAAAAAATACAGTAACCTGGAGGAAGAGATAACTGATATCATTTCTAACAGAGAAATAATATCGAATCCAGGTCTAGAGTTCAGGTATGATAATATTGGATTAAATATGGCTGCCAGGGTTTTGGAGATCATTACCCGCAGAGGATTTGAGCAATTGATGGCAGAGAGAATAACCAGACCGATGCAGATGCGCAATACCAATTTCAGCAATTTTAATGCAGTAAACCCATCTGGTGGCGCACAGTCTTCAGCAGCTGATTATATGACTTTTCTTGCCATGATACTGAATAAAGGTGTTCATAATGGCAAGCGTATTTTAAGTGAGAAAGCCATCGAACAAATGGAAACGCCATATACCACAACTGAAATGATTAAGTATGCCCCTAAAGCAACTCAAGGCTTTCAGTATGGCTTTGGTCAATGGATCATGAGTACTGATGTAAATGGTAAAGGCACAGCTTTTACCTCACCAGGTTTATTTGGCACATGGCCCATGATCGACCGCTGCAGAAATTATGCCTGCATATTTTTAACCGAAGGAAAATTGGGAGAAGAAAAAAGGGCTTTGTTTCTTCAGTTAAAAGATATGATTGATGGGGTGATTCCTTCGGTTTGTAAATAGGATTTTACGCTTCATTCATTTTTTACAAAAACTACCCTGGCATTGTCTGCCTTACGAATCGTATCGAAATATTTTACCACTTCCTGATATGCTTCGGGAGGTAAATTTTTCTTATTTCGTTTATTCTTTCGAATCATTTCAATTCGATTATCGGTCACGTTGAAAGTAACTGAATATTCCCCAAAATCGCTTTTTATTTGGACAGGTTTCGGAACGCTTTCTATTTTATAACCACCGGGAATGGTAATAATTACAGTATCAATATCCTCATAATTAGCTTTAAACACTATAGGATATCTACGGAATATGGATTCTGGTAATCTGGTTCCAGTCTTATTAAAAAGGTTTGGTTGAATAAACAGTCTTTTACCTGAAACTGATGTAAACCCTGGCGACTCGATCTTTAATTCTTCATATATTATGGGTATTTGCTGTTTTTCCTCTTTGTATGTAACGTTCAATACTTTGTATGTTGGTAAGCTAATTACCTGATTGAGGTATTTGGTTCTTTGTTCGCTGGTGGCTTCATGAATTAGTGAATGCTGAAGTTCTTGTTGTTCACCAGAAAATAAAGTATGTACAGTTGCATTCAGGTTACCCATTTCATCTATTGTAGCATCGACTCTTCTATGTTGCAGATTATCATTACTGGTATAATTTTTTGTTGTTACTACGTGGCCCCCTTCTTCATTCATTAATAAAGCGTTTCTATTTCCTGTGAAAGTACCCATATAACCCATTGCTTTATACTGGCTGGGACATTCTAACCAAATTGTATCTCTATTATTTGGTACGCAGGCAATGACATGATTGAAATTCACAGATGGAAATTCTTCCACCAATCCTTTTGCATTTTCGCCTGAATTAATAAGGACATAATGTGCTCTTATACCAGCCTCTTTGAGCATGCTGATCATGAAATTAGACAATGCTTTACAGTCACCATATTTATTTGTTGCTACATATTTAGCATCAAAAGGTTGCCAACTACCAATACCAAGTTGAATGCTTATATATCGGGTGTTTTTTTGCAGATATTCATATAATGCTCTCACTTTATCAGTTGTACTGGTAAATTTTCCGGCTATTTCCTTTACAACTTGTTTAATATTCTCTGGCAATTCGTCCTTACCTGCGTTGAGTTCATTAAAAAATTTACCCAAAGATTTCCAGGTGGCCATATTCCCTTTATAATCACCGATTTCAAATTCAGCAGGAGCAATGTAAACAGTTGGGGTAATATCGCGCCAATCAGGTCTGAACACTTCATTAGGCATTGACCGATAATTATTTAGCTCCCATGTATAAACCTTGCTTTTCCCTTCGCTAATTTTAGGCTCACCATCATAACTAAATTGCTTATATCGAAGCGTATAATCATTCGGGATTTCAACAATAAATTTACTTTCCTGAATTGCCATTCTATCATTTTCAACAGGCACCCACTTTGGGAGAAAAAATATACCGTCATAAACCTGTTCATCTTCGTACTCTACCGTATAGGGATAGGTTTTATGATAAAATGAAAAACTCTTAGACCGTAAATCAGTAAGTAGACTAACATCGTCGCCAACGCTCATATCAGAAATATCTTTCTTTCTGATACTTTTTATTAGCTTCCCCTTTGAATCAAACAGTTTCCCACTTATGTCGCTAAGTGATATAAATTTTGTATAATCATTTGTATATGTTGCATAATCATCGCCTCGCTCATTAAGAATCGTAACAGCATACTTATGTTTCACTACTGCCTTTGAGACTGATTTGATTATTATTGAAATGGTCTCATTGCGCTTAATTACATCTGCATTTGTTAATAATGAGTCTGCAATAAGCGATGAAGCATATTCTTGTCCATTGGCATTAATTACCAAAATCATAAAAAAACAATACACATATTTAACCATGAAATTCAATTTTTCTTGAATACTATTTGTTCTGCATGCTTCTTAACGATAAACCCAAAGAAGTTTCTAAGGACTTCATAATCTTCTGGCAAGAAAATCGCCTTATTAAAGAATAACTTACTGCGCAACATAATAAACTCACCTTGTTTTGCTATTATATATTCAAAGCCCCCTTCATTATCATTAAAATTAACTTTTGCACTTTTTGGCAACTCTTCAATACGGTATCCCTTTGGGATCTCCATTGTAAGCACATAGGTTTCATTTATGCAATAAGGCATTTCTACAGGATAAAGTCTCTCAGCTGAAACAAATGGATTTTTACTATATCCCTCCTTTAACATGGGATTGAAGTAAATAATATCCTCGTCCTCGCTGATAGTGGCCTTTATACCGTAATTAATTGCGAGAGGAAATTCATATAATGCAAGTGAATCTATACTGAGATCTTGAAAAGTGAAGCTTTGCGGATAACCTTCAGTCAAAGTGTTCAAAATTTCATCCTTTTTTTTATCCGAGAATTTGTTCCTCAGACTTAAACTTTCAAATTTTCCAGAAAGGCTATAGTAATTACCTTTCATTTTTCCGCTTTCAGCATTTGTCAACTGAATACTTGTTATATCTGTATTCTTAGCTGAATCAGCGGTGAGTGGAATTAATGAAGGTATTCTATCTATAATTCGAGCTGAGCCATTAAAACAGTCTGGTGGTAAATCGCCAAATCCGATTTTATTTCTGGAAGCATCTAACAGGTAATATTGATCCCCAATTTTAACCTGAGAAATCACATAATTATATTGTGTTAAAAGTGCTACCTCTTCATTAACAACACCATTATCTCTCGTGCTCAACAATACAGGTACTGCCTGATAACCCGCTGATTTAAGCATTGCAGTAAGCAACATATTAATATCAGCAACATTTCCTGTTTTAGATTGAAACGTCTTTTTAAGTGGTTGTGATAGCCATTTGGCGTCATAATCCGTACAGATAAATTTATCCCTTATGAATTCAAATACTGATTTTGCCTTTTGTATTTCGGCATCACTACTTTTGGTAATCTGTTTAAGTTCTTCTTTTATCCAATTAGCACCCTCATATATCTCTTTAGAAAAATCAGCATCTTTCATTAAATCATCAGCCGTACTAAACCAATCCTTAACCGCGTAAGAAATACTTGTTTCAGAATATTTAATAGATCTAAGTTGAAAATGAATACGGCTAATATGATTACTGGGAGTTGAAATGAAAGCCTCAGCTTTAAATGCCGGCAAATCTTTTATTGCCCATGTGCTTGTAACTGCATCACCAGATAATGTAAAAACATCTGAGGTATACCCTGCATTTGTGGTGGGTAAACGAAGGGTATAGGTCTTGTATTTCTTTGAATTTTCATTTATAGTAAATGGATGATATCCGAATTTAGATATCAAGTAATCAAAAATAAAAGGTATTGTAACCGTATACTGGCTCCATAATACCGGATAATTATCTTGAAACTGCCACGACTTTAATCTGGTATAATATGGAGATTTTATCACATACTCATACTCAATTATACATCCTTCCTTCACATCGGGAAAAGTAAATTTCCTGAGAGAGACTTCATTATTTACCTTTTCCGTTAATACCCCATCCTTTCCTAATTCTTTTTCAACTACTTTCCCATCCATTATAAAAAAAGTGGACGCTTTTAGGTCTGAAAGTCGCTCTGTTGAAATTGAATTTCCACCTGAGTATAATTGGATAGATACTGTAGCTTCATCAAATGCTGCACGCGTACGAATAAGTACTCTTTTATGTCTTTTATAAACCAACGTAAAATCTCCATTATTGTTTCCCTCAAAATCCGAGCTAGCAATATCTGATAATACTATAGCAGCAGAACCGGAATCAACTACAGGAGAAATAACTGAAAAATCACTTGTACTAATTTTGCCAAATTTAGTTTCTTGCCGCTGAGCCAAAATAACATTTTGTGTATTTAATAACACAACTAATAAAATAACCTTTATTGTAAATAGTCTCATATAATTCGTATATTTTATTTTTTGAAGACAATTTGTTCTTCATATTTCTTTATCAAATTCATAAAATAGGTGCGCAAAGCATTGTATTCTGTTTTTTGAAAAACTGTTTTATTTGTTATTAATGAAGATGTTATAATAATTGCTTTTTCATCAGCTTTTGAGTTGTACTCAAATTTAATATCACTATTATTCAGATTTTGCTTCATACTAACAGGCAGTTCATCTACCCTGTAACCACTAGGTATTTCAATTTCTATTTGATAGGCCTCTTTTATTCTATAAGGTAGCTCGACAGGATAATTTCTTGTAGTTGAAATAAACGGATTCTTAACCCACTCATTTAATAAAATAGGATTGAAATAAATAGTAGAACCCTCCGCCTCTGGTGTATATTGTATCAACATCCTTAACTGTAATGCTTTATCAAACAAATTCAAAGAATCAAAGGAGAATTTGATTAGTTTAAACTCAGTGGGAATTTTTGCGGTAATATTTTTAACCACTTCAGACTCATTTTGTTTTGCTATTTGCTCTCTTAGTCGTAAACCTTCGATTTTCCCATAATTAATGGTAATTGCAACGTTCATTTGGTGCTGTTCATTGGTAACTTTCACACTAATCGAACTATTTTCCATTAACATGTCTGGAGATAAGGAAATGAAGGAACTTTCCTGATTGATTATCCTCCCCATACCATTGTAACAATACATTGGAATATCTCCAAACCCAATTCTTTTATGGGAAGCATCAAGTATATAAGTTTTATCCTTAAATTTTACCATACAAAGAGTATAATTAAACTGAGAGGGCAGTGCATAATTGGGATTTGTAAACCCATTTTCTCTTGTGCTAACAATTAAGG
Organism: uncultured Sediminibacterium sp.; assembly: GCA_964611995.1. Lineage (GTDB taxonomy): Bacteria > Bacteroidota > Bacteroidia > Chitinophagales > Chitinophagaceae > Sediminibacterium. The sequence goes on from CAZTCS010000052.1 coordinate 13,903, forward strand.
GATCAGCTTGAAACCCAGCTTTCCGAAGCATTGCAATCAATAGCATATTAAGGTCTGCAGCAGTACCTGTCTTTGTATCAAAAGTTTTTTTGATTGGCTGTGACAACCATTTAGACTCATAATCTGTGCAAATGAAATTATTTCGAACATATTCGTAAATAGTTTTGCAAGATTCTAGTGATTTATCATTGTTTATTCTACCTATTTCATCATTAAGCCAATTATTTGGTTGAGCTAGCCCAGCACCAAAATCGTCATCAGCTAATAGATCCTTTGCCACTTCAGGCCAGCTCTTGATTTTCTTTTCTGAACTGGTGGCTGAATAGTTAATAGCCTTTAACTGAAATTGAATCCGTTTAATATGATTCAAGTGTGAGTATACAAATGATTCTCTTTTAAAGGGAGGGGCATCTTTTACTGCCCAAACATTTACAAGTGCCTCTCCAGAAATAGAATAGGTGGTATTATCCTGCACTTTACTTATCGGATCACGAATTGTATAGGTTTTAGGCAAGTAGGATAGTTCATTAACTGCATAGTCTAGATATCCGTAAGATGAACTTAAATAATCAAATAATGGAGGTATCACTACTTTATATTCACTCCATATTGTCGGGTATTCAGACTGAAAATTCCAGGATCGGAGCCGGTCGTAAAAGGGCGATTTAATTTTTAATCGAAATTCCAAAATACAGCCTTCCTGAACATTTGGAAAGGTAAATTTCCGTAAAACACTTTCTTTCGAAGTTTTCTCAACCAGCACATCACTCTTCTTAGCTTTAGTTGAAACAATTTTACCATTCTCATAAGTATAGGTAGTTGCTTCAAAATCATCCAGTTTCTCGGTACTCGCAGAATTATCCCCATTATATAATGCAATAAGTATTGTTGCAGCATCAAACCCTTTTCGCTTATGATGTTTGTAAACCAGCGTAAAATTACCCGTACTATTTCCTTCAAACTCAGTTGATCCAATATCTGATAATACGATAGCGGGAGTAGTACTATCTTCAAAAATAGCATGGGTATTAAACTCTGCGGGATTGATTTTTCCGAACTGAATATTCTGCTTTACTTGTGCAGCTACTGCAAAAATATTCAAGAAGTTAATTACAAGCACGATTAATCGCATGCGCATAATAGATAATTGATTATTTAAGGAATAGTTTAACTAGTATAAAAATGACTAGGGGGTTGTCAAATTTTATCGCGGAAAAGCCTCTTAAAACATAATTTAACTATCTGCCAAACATGTTTCTTACTTTAGTTAAATCATACCGAAAATATATAAATTTTTGAAACATATATAGAGAATCGGGAACTTTTTATGACGATCAAACAAACAGCATATAACCTTGGCTTCGACTACTGTGGCATTGCAAAAGCTGTTGTATTGGATGAAGATGCGCGTAGGCTGGAAAAATGGTTAAACCAGCACCACCATGGCAGCATGAATTATATGGAGAATCATTTCGATCTTCGAATTGATCCAACAAAACTGGTACCGGGTGCTAAATCTGTTATAACTGTGTTGAAAAACTATTATCCCCATGAAAAGCAGTTACCGGACAGCCCCAGAATATCTAAATACGCCTGGGGAAATGATTACCATGAAGTGATCCGTGCAAAACTCCATGAGTTCCTCGATGAAATAAAAAAGGAATATGGCGATATACAGGGTCGGGGCTTTGTTGATTCTGCACCAGTGCTTGAAAGAAGCTGGGCTACCAGAAGTGGTGCAGGTTGGATCGGTAAAAATGGCAACCTGATTACGAAGAACAATGGTTCCTTCTTTTTTATTGCAACATTAATCGTAGATATCGCACTTCCTTATGATGACCCATTTGCCAAAGATTTTTGCGGCACCTGCAGAAAATGTATAGATGCTTGTCCAACAGACGCCATCCTCGATAATAAAACCATCGACGGAAGTAAATGCATCAGCTATTTTACGATAGAACTAAAAGATGCACTGATACCTGCTGAAATGAAAGGTAAATTTGACAACTGGATGTTTGGTTGCGATACCTGCCAGGATGTTTGTCCATGGAACCGCTTCAGTAAACCACACCATGAACCAGCTTTTAATCCAATTCCAGCTATCTTAAACCTTAGTACCAAAGAATGGGAAGCTATGACGGAGGAAAGTTTTAAACAAGTATTCAAGCATTCTCCATTAAAAAGAAGCAAGTTCAAAGGAATACAGCGAAACTTATATTTTTTGAAAGATGAAAGCCATCACACATAAAAGATATTTACTGGAAAAGTTTCCGGGTAAAGGAGGTTGGACATTCGCCCGCATTCCTGAAATTAAACAAGATAAAAGCAAACCGTTTGGATGGGTTACGGTTAAAGGAAGCATTGATGGTGTTCCCTTCGAAAAATACAAGCTAATGCCGATGGGTAATGGACAGTTATTTTTACCGGTAAATGCAGCTCTGAGAAAAAAAATAGGCAAACAGGCAGGGGACTATATCACCGTTTCTATTTACCCGGATGATGGTCCATTGGAATTACCTGATGACTTAGTGACCTGTTTAAAAGATGAACCAACTGCTTTTGAAAATTTTATTCATTTCAAAGAAAGTATTCAAAAGGAATACCTTGATTGGATCAAGGCCGCAAAAAAAGAATCAACCCGAATTGATCGCATTGCCATTACTGTATCAAATGCATCAAAAGGGTTGACCCGCTTCAAAACCAAACAAAAAGATTAGCGCTCACTTTACCAAAGTTTGATCCCCGTTTTAAACGACAATCGCCGAAACGTGTAATCAACTCTTTTCTCATTATTTTCTGCACCTGGCTGGGTTATCGGCCAGCCCCAAATCCAATCGTAACGGGCATCATATATCTCTGTGTTTTCTTTTACAGAATAACCTAAGCTAAGTGATAGTATTTGCTTTTTTCCTAAAGGTATTTGATATCCTATGCCAATATCGGAATACAAACCCATTTCAAATTTACTTTTCAGGTTTCGGTTCTCACTTGGTTGGTAAACTAATTTATATTGCTCTTCCAATGGCCATGGAATATTGTACCCAAGGTTCACCAATGCAAATGCCCTTTTATTATTACCAAAGAAATGCCTGATATCCAGAAACAACGGCATTGACCTAATCTTGTAATAGTCTAATCCCGTTCCAATACCAAATTGCCAGTTATTTTTTTGAATACCACCAACTACCTGAAATTGCATACTTGTTGAATGGTCTCCATCTAACACCCCTATTTGGGGCATCAGGTATGATTTATTTTGTTTCGATGTTTGGGCCTCAGCCAATACACAAAAGCATAAAAGCAATAGAGAAAATAAATATTTCATATAGCTGCTTTTAACTAATTAATTTTTCGAAACCTGAATTTTACTAACCAGCTTCGCATCTGTAGGTGTTTGATAATCTACCAGATATATACCATCAACCGCTACAACAATGGCCACACCCTGGTATGCAATTACATCTACTGCATCAAACCCGACAATTGTTTTTATTGGCTTGATCGCTGATACATTGTTGGCATCAAATATTTTCAAACCACTGGTTCCGTCACAAATAAGTAATACATCTCCATCTTTTGACAATCCCCTTGGACCAGCTAGTGGATAGGATTTAATTAACTGGGGCGATTGTAGGTTTTTGATATTTAAAACATCTAATTGGTTACTTGCTCCACCACAAAAACCGCCTCCTTTTAGCGTTACAAATGCATAATCGCCATCTGCAATTACGGGATCACAGGCCCTGGTATGTACAAATTGACCAAGAGGTTGTGGGTTATCAGGATTCAAAGCATTATAGATATACATACCTGTTTGTGCACCTATGAACAAGTTTTGCTGATAAGGAAAGATGGTTTCAATATCGCCCCTGTTAAGTGCTATTTCCTTAACATATACCGGAGCATCCGGTACTGTTACATTAAATACTTTAAGGTCATCATGACTCACCGTGTACAAGCGTTGTTGTTGTTGACCAAAGCGTGCGGTTGATCCTGCAATACCTGTTGCCGCTGTACCGGCAAATGCTCCAGTGTTGGAACGGAAGGAAGAGAAAAACATTAAACCACCGGAATTAAATTCAAAATTATTTCCCCTTACAGGTCCTGGATAATCTCTTCTTATGGTGGTATCTACTTTTACCCATTTTTGAATTACCTGTGAAGTATCTGCAATAAATGAACCATAATACCGATGCGGAAATACCCCATTCAGAAATTGCTTCACTTTTACCTGGTGTGGGTCTGCAATATCAATGGTTACCAGATCGGTATAACAATCGGCATACAAGGTAGTTCCATTAACCGCCATGTCGATACATCCAGGAATGTTTATAAATCCAATTTTTTGTGGTTTCGTTATATCAGCAATGTCAATTACATGAACTCCTTTATCTACATCATTGAGAAATAAATAATTTCCCAGCAAAACAATTTTACCCGGGTTCTCAATGGCAGTGGATGGAGCATTTCGGATACCGGCTTTTACTTCGTCTTTCGTTTGGTAAACTGGTCGATAAAAACTGTATGATTCTTCCACCGTATCTTTCATACATCCGGTAAAAAAAATCAGGATGGCTAATAAGCAGTAGCATTGTGTTTTCATACAAATATGTTTTATACTTGTCTGACTCCACCATTATTACTACCGTTGCATGATTATTGATTGATTCGACTAATATTTAAGGTCATTCTAATAGAAGGACGAAATAAATGCTGGTTTACACCAGGTTGCTTAGACAAATTACTCAGGAAATATTGCACTTGTGGACCTACATAAATTGTTTTCTTTTTACCCAATCCGATATCGATACCACCGGATATATCCAATTGCACCGGACGAATCAACGACTTATTCTGAAACAAATAAGTACCTGATCCATTATTCCCCAGATGCAGTCCATTACTGGCTATAAGTATATTGGTACCAATGCCTCCATACCAATACATATCGACTTTTTTAAACCAGTTCAAAGTATGGGTGTAACGAATCCCTAATTGAAGAAAATGATAATTGGATGTGTATGAAGCACTGTCTTTAATAGAAAAATAACGGTTCGCTTCATTTGTACGGTTTACATTATTAAATTGAACCGTACCATTATTAATTGCTCCTATACCTGTTTTTGTTGTGTACAATTGATAGCCTGAAATAAAACTAATCGCATGCTGCGAACGTTTTCCGAATGGCCTTGTAAGTTCTACAAAAGCCCCAAATGAAAATGCATCCCTAACTACAGGGGTACTATTATTTGAACCACTGGATCCGGCTGATCCCGGTGGAGTAATTATTGGTGAACCGTTACCCATGAATGCATTGCTATAAGCATTTTCATTTGTCTTTTCAAACAATGAACGTAATGAATTACGAATACCGCTAAAACCCAAATTCGTTCCGGCACGCAATTGCCATTTATTTTTTTTCGTTTCTTTTTTTGAAGCAACCGAATCTGCAGGCTCTGTTAATTTTTGTGGCTCATTTTCTTGCTGGGTTATAGTAGAATCAGCCTTATTAATATTTTGTTTGGATGTATTAGTGGGGAAGTCAGTTGTTCCCGTTGAAGTAGCATTTGTAAATGTTTCCTCGCGTAATTCTTTTTCAGTCGAAATTTTATTCATAGATGTATCTGCCCACGTTCTTTCTGTTAGTTTTTCTGTAACAGGAATTTGGGTAACCAATCCATCTTTTTTCAAAGTAGTTTCAAGATTGCCAGCAGGCACATCTGTAAATGATTTCGAAGTATTATTTGATACAGTATGATTGACCCGGCCATTTGATGTAAGATCTTTCGCAGGTTGAATATTGCCAGTAACTATACCTGACTTTTCTATTGTAGGTTGTAAAGTTGCAGACGGTGCTGAAATTGTTTCTTTATTATGTTTCGGTTCTGTAAATTGATTCTGTTGACTAATTACCTCTTCCTTCTGATTAAATTGGCTCATCCACCAGATGGAGGCAACAGATAACCCCGCCAATAGAAAAAACATCCATAAAGCCCAGCGACGCTTTTTTTCTTTCTTTAAACTTGCAGCAACAGAATCCCATACTGCTGCATTTGGCTTCATGCGCAAGTCAGAAAGTTCTTCCCGAACCTGTTGTTCAAAAGACTTATCGGACATAACGATCTTTTTTTCCTGTTAGCGAATGTTTTTCCAGCCAATTGATCAATAAAGCCCTGGCCCTCGCATACTGCGACCTGCTGGTTCCCTCACTGATGCCTAATATTTTTGCGATTTCTACATGTGAATATCCTTCTACTGCATATAGGTTAAATATGGTCTGATAACCTGCTGGTAGCTGGCGTATCAAATTCAACAAATCCTTCATATTCAGATGAATATCCGGTTGTTGTGTATCTACAGGGTGTAATTGAGCGTCTTCAAAAGCAAGGTCGAGTTGATAACGGGGCTTTCTTTTAAGGTAATTAATGGCAGTATTTACCATGATCCGCCTTATCCAGGCACCCAGGTCTCCCTCCGATCTAAACTGGTGAAGATTCTGAAATACCTTAATGAAACCTTGCTGTAATACTTCTTCCGCATCATTCATGCTTTTCGTATAACGGTAACAGGTACCGAGCATCTGCTCCGCATAAGAGTCATACAGCAGCTTTTGGGCCGCCGGCACCTGTCTCAGGCAGTCTTTTACCAGTTTTTGTTCGTCCTGCATGCAATGAATTCGAGGTTTTGACACATGGTTATGCACTTACGTTGCATCAACCTTAAAACAGCGCAAAACTACCCCGTAGAAAGGCTGTTCTGCTGCCGTTTACATATTACATTTGCCGTATGAGTATAATTGAAAAGGACCAAAAATATATCTGGCACCCTTTTACGAGGCAGAAAAACATGGCGGCGCCTATTCCTATCATAAAAGGAAAAGGAAGCCTCTTATTCGACGAAAATGGTAAAACCTATATTGATGCCATCAGTAGTTGGTGGGTTACCCTACATGGTCATGGCCATCCCTATATTGCCGAAAAAATATACCAGCAGGCACTTGAACTGGAGCAGGTAATCTTCGCAGGTTTTACCCATCGGCCAGCCGTTACCCTTGCAGAAAGATTAATTCCTTATTTACCTGGTGAATTTGCCCGGATTTTTTATAGCGACAATGGTTCTACTTCTACAGAAGTGGCCCTTAAAATGGCCATTCAATTCTGGTGGAACAAGGAAGAAAAGCGAAGAAATAAAATCATCGCTTTCAACAATAGTTATCATGGAGACACATTTGGCGCCATGAGTGTTAGCGACCGGAGTGTATTTACCCTCGCATTCCACGATTTATTATTTGATGTGATTTTTATTGATACCCCTACCACTGAAAATATAACAGCATTAAAAGCAACCATAGATGCCCATGCACCCCAAACAGCAGCATTTATTTATGAACCCCTGGTGCAAGGTGCAGGTGGAATGAACATGTATGAGCCCGCTCTACTGGACCAATTATTAGGTAAAGCCAAAGAACATAATATTGTTTGTATTGCAGATGAAGTTATGACCGGGTTTGGTAGAACGGGAAAGTTTTTTGCCAGTGACTACATGGAAAATAAATCAGATATTATTTGTCTGAGTAAAGGATTAACGGGAGGCACAATGGCGCTTGGCGTAACTGCCTGTACTGATAAAATTTACCAGGCTTATGTGAATGAAGATGCTTTAAAAACTTTTTTTCATGGCCATTCCTTCACTGCAAACCCAATAGCCTGTACAGCAGCAATAGCCAGTTTAGATTTATTGGAAGCTCCAAACTGTCAATCGCAGATTCAATGGATTGCTTCACAACAATTAATGCTGGCAGATAAAATAAGGCAGGGTAATTTTCCCGTAAAGGATGTACGCACACTAGGAACCATCCTTGCTTTTGAAATTACACAAGGAAAAAAAGAATACCTGAATGAAATTAGCGGCACTATTACCATGAAAGCCATGCAATCAGGTATATATATCAGACCGCTGGGTAATACGGTTTACCTGATGCCACCTTACTGTATAACTACTGAAGAGTTTACTAAAATTGAAGCGTGTATTTTAGAAATACTGCATGCATTATAAATTTACCAGGTATAGGTCTGTGTTAACACTGCCGTTCGGAAAAAATCTGTGAAGCAAGAAGATGAAGTAATTTGTCTCGAGAGAATTTTACACTAAGTCTTTATTTTTTCCTGGGAGGTGCCTTATAATCATATGGCAACATGGTTGCAAGCTTTTCCCACCATCCCCAATAACCTGATGAAATGAGGTCAATACCTTCATAGTAACTGCCGTTAGAAAGCACCGCTATGGTATTTTTACGGGTTAGAAATATTTCTGAAACCACTGGAGATTTAGCCCTTACCGATAACCCATTTGCCTGCACATATTCATCTGGCACTTGCTTGTACAGGTAAATAACCTGTAAATGATCTTCGAAGTAAAGTCCGGCTGTCAGACTATCTATTGCAAATGCAATACTATCTCCAGGCAATACTTTATCAATCAATACATTCATTTTTTCTGGTTGCCTCATTACTTTTCTAAAATAAGCTGCGCTATCTGCATTTCCTTGTCCTAATATACTGTCGTTTACCACAATCTGACCAACTCCATTTGTATAGGCCCGTTTATTATATAGTGTTCTTACCCTTTTCTTTTCTTCCTCACTTATCTTAATCAGTTTCCTCGTTTCAAAACCTTCCTGAACCAATTGATTACGGAACAAGGAACGCATAAAATGCATAAGCGATCCATAATAGGCATCAGCTCTTCTGCTTTCCCATCTTTCCTGTAACCTTTTCCGCCCTGTTTCCATTTCTTCGAAAAGAGGATATCCCTGAAAATAAAAAATACGGGTGCTGTAATTGTATTCAAAGGTTTTAAGATCGTATTTCAGTATATATCCCAATGCCTTATTTTCAAGCATTATTGGCTCATCCGCAAATGCCCTTAAAATATTTTCTTTTTTATTGTATCTAAACCGAATGGTTTCGGGATTTTTCAATTTGCATTCTTTAGCAAGTGCGGAAGTACCAACAAAATTATCAAGGAAAAATTTACCGTATTTATCCCACCCATTTTTTTCGTAGGGTTCTACAATTACTTCCTGTAAAATATTCACCTTAGGAACAAGATTAATATCAATTGTTTTGGGTAATTGAGCGCTCTGAATAGTAGTTACAAAAGATTCATATCCAATACAGGATACAACCACATCATACCTTCCCTGAGGGAAATGTTCAATGGTAAAATACCCTTCAGCATTCGTAACAGTTCCGATCGATGTATTACTCAAAAAAACATTTGCCAGATGAATAGGTTGTTTGGTATCTGCTGCTAACACCCTTCCTTTAAGTGTTTGTTGTGCAAGAATTGAGGATGGAATTAACCAGATAGCACAGAAGATCAGCAGTTTCCCAAGATTCATAAGCATATTTAAAGAACCAAGTTCTATTAAAAAAGCCATCCTGTAAAAAGGATGGCTTAAATATTAACCTTATTTAACATTCTTACAGACCAAATAAACCGCTGTTTAATAGCTGCAATGTTTTTGTTTTATGGTCACTTGGTACCAGCAGGGAAATATTATGTGGACTTCCTCCATAGCTTACCATAGTCACCGGAATTTCCTGAATGGCATTAAAGAGTCTTTGAAGTACATGATCGGTTTTCGCGATTTCATTACCTACAATAGAAACAATGGTTTGTCCTTTTTCCACTTCAACAGTTCCAAAAGGTTCTAATTCTTTTACAATACCCGCGAGTGCTTCATCATTATCGATGGTAACAGATACTGCTACTTCAGAAGTAGTGATCATATCAATTGAAGTACGGTATTTTTCAAATACTTCAAATACCTTTCTCAAAAAGCCATAAGCAAGCAACATTCTGCTGCTTTTTATTTTAATCGCAATAATTCCGTCTTTTGCGGCTACTGCTTTTACACCTACACTTCCAGCTTCTTTGGTAATAACAGTACCTGCAGCTTCTGGCTGCATGGTATTCAATAGTTTCACAGGCACATTTTCCTGTTGTGCTGGCCAGATACAGGTAGGGTGCAGAATTTTAGCACCGAAATAAGCCAACTCCGCAGCTTCATCAAAGCTAAGCTGCTCAATTGCAACTGTTTTATTTACAATCCTGGGATCATTATTGTGCATGCCATCGATATCGGTCCATATTTCGCATACAGAAGCATTAATAGCCGCTGCAACCAAGGATGCAGTATAGTCACTACCACCTCTTTTCAGGTTATCAACTTCACCTTTCGAATTGCGGCAGATATAACCCTGAGTAATAAATAATTTTTTATCGGTATGCTGTTGTAAGATATGACTCAACTTACTTTTTATTACAGCAAGCTGTGGCTCTTCATTAGCATCAATGGTCATAAACTCCAATGCAGGCAATAACATATGGTCAATACCCTGTTCTTCCAGGTAACAAGAGAAAAGCTTGGTACTCATCAACTCACCTTGTGCAAGGATATCTTTATTTAATGCCTCACTAAATGAAATACGAAGAATAATATTCAGGAATTCAAAATGTTCAGAAACTACTGCATTTGCTTTTGCCCTTACAGCATCGGTTTTTACCAGTTCCAGTACAAAATTTCTATAATGCGCTTCGAGGAGATCGATCTTTTGTTTGGCAATATCCCTGTTGGCTGAAGAAAGGTTATTACTGATTTCAACAAGTGCATTGGTTGTGCCACTAAGCGCACTCAATACCACAATTTTAGATTCTGCATCTTTGGTAATCAACTGAGATACCTGATGCATGCGTTCCGGCTTACCTACACTTGTACCGCCGAACTTCATTATTTTCATAACTGCTCCTCCCCGGTTTAGATG
>CAZTCS010000053.1:0-24327 GCA_964611995.1 uncultured Sediminibacterium sp.
GCCAGCAAATTACCGTAATTCTTGTTACACATTTGCTAAAAAATCAATTATTTTCTCGGTAGTGTAATCACTACAAGTGAAATTTTGGCAGACATAAAACATTACCCCCTCATTTTTCGGCATTTTTCCAGCTAATAACGGAAAATCCGCCTCTTTAGTTTCTTCCGTCTGCAGTATTTTATTGGGCGAATACAGCTCCAACACCCTTGGCAGATAATTTTTTGCCCCCTTACCGACCAATGCTACTTCCTTCCAACCCATTTGCTCTGCCTGTACAACCATACTCCATAACCCAAAGGAAGTGGGGTATTTCACCACTGCCTGTTGTAAACCTCCCAGCATTTTTCGCATCCTTTCCAGCCAATCGGGTCTGTCAAATACCCTTCCCAGGTACTGTAAATTAGCTGCCATCAGAGCATTTCCGCTGGGTGTAGCCCCATCATATACCTCTTTTTTCCGTACAATTATATCCGTCTGACCCTCCATGGTATAGAAATAAAAGCCGCTTTCATTTTCACTGAACAGGCGGTTTACCAGTTCCAACACTTCTTTTGCCTTCAACAGGTATTGACCCTCACCCGTTATCTCCTGAAGCTGAATATACGCCTGAATCAGGCATGCATAATCATCCAGAAAAGCCGGGATATGTGCTTTTCCTCCCTTACAGGTATGCAACCAGGTTCCATCCGGCCCATTTTTCAGGTTATTTTCGAGAAAATGGATGTTTTGTATGGCAATTCCTCTGTATTTCTCAACACCTAAAACAGCATAAGCCTGTCCATAGGCGATATTCATCATTGCGTTCCAACCCAGCAAGTGTTTATCGTCTAATAAAGGACGCACCCGATTAGCTCTATGCTGCATGAGTTTTACCTTATTTATAGATAATTGCTCAAGCCAGGCTTTTTCCGTTAGTCCATGTATTGCCGCAAAAGGGCCAGGCTGGGTTTTTACCCTTAAGATATTTGTATGCTCCCAGTTACCGCCTTCTGAAATATCAAAATAGGCACAAAACAATTCGGCATTTTCACCCAATATAGCTTCGATCTCCGATTTCGACCAGGTATAAAATTTTCCCTCCACACCTTCGCTATCTGCATCCAACGCACTATAAAATCCTCCTTCCGAATGCATCAGCTCTGTTTCAACAAACTGAAGCGTTTCATTGATTGCTCTTGCATATTTATCAAGTTTAGTAAGTGCATATGCTTCACACATGGCAGAAACAATCAGCGCATTATCGTATAACATCTTTTCAAAATGCGGTGCGAGCCATTCGGTATCCGTACTATAACGGGCAAACCCTCCGCCTAACTGGTCGTAGATTCCGCCATCAATCATTTTATCCAAACTCAGCAAAGCCTGCTTTTTGGCAGCTTCATTTTGGTGAAAGTGAAACTGCCTTAATAAAAACCGTATTGCCATGGTTTGCGGAAACTTAGGGGCATTACCAAACCCACCCCATTCAGTATCGGCCTGTTTCAACATATTGGTGGTAATATCTTCCACCATCTCCAGTGAAAGCTCTTCCGTACCTACCCCTTGCTTTAAACCAAAGGCATTGGATGCTTTGATGTGTTCTGTTAGTTTAACCGCCTGCTGGTCTATCTCCTCTCTTTTCTCTTTAAATGCATTGGCAATTCCTGCTAATACTTCTTTCCACGATGATCTGTTATGTGCCCTTACCGGTGGAAAATAAGTTCCTCCATAAAAAGGTTTAGCATCCGGAGTTAGAAAAACATTTAAGGGCCATCCCCCACTACCAGTCATAGCCTGCACGGCATCCATATAAATATGATCAAGGTCGGGACGTTCTTCTCGATCTATTTTAATATTGATGAACAAATCATTCATTATTGCCGCCGTTGATTCGTCTTCGAAACTCTCTCTTTCCATTACATGGCACCAGTGACAGGCAGCATAACCTATACTTACCAATATTGGTTTCTGTTCTTTTTGCGCCAACATCAGGGCTTCTTCACCCCATGGATACCAGTTTACGGGGTTATGTGCGTGTTGTAACAAATAAGGACTTGTTTCATTGATCAGTTTGTTGGTATGTTGATGAGTGGCTGACATTTATTGAAATTAACACTAAAATAAAACCCCTGCAAAAGCAAGGGTTTATAATAATAAGGTGAATATTAAAATTGGTTTATTTTTTTGGTTGGGCAGATGCCAGGAAATGATCGAGTGCAGCAACCATACTTGGTCTTTGTGGAGCAGGCACTTTAATTTCCAGTTTCAAACCGGCATCTTCTACTGCTTTAGATGTATTGTTTCCAAATGCACCAATTACAGTTCCATTTTGCTGGAATGAAGGGAGGTTATCGAAAAGGCTTTTTACACCGCTTGGCGTAAAGAAGCAAATCACATCAAACTCCTGTTCTTCAATTATTTCTTTGATATTATTACTGATGGTGCGGTACATGAATCCCAGTTGGAACTCGCAGTTATTAGACTTTAACCAGTTCACAATTTCATTATCCTGCTGGTTCTCACTGCATACGTAAAGGAATTTTTCATTCTCCTTATGTTTGTTGATTACATCAAACATACTTTTATTGGTACCATCGGCACCATAGAAAACTTTTCTTTTTCTATATAGAATGAATTTCTGGAGATATAGCGCAACTGCTTCAGTGATACAGAAGTATTTAGTATCCTGACCGATAGTCACTTTCATTTCTTCGCAGGTACGAAAAAAATGATCGATGGCATTTCTGCTGGTAAAGATTACCGCAGAATAATACGAGATATCAATCTTTTGTTTGCGAAATTCTTTGGCAGGGATACCTTCCAGTTTAATAAAAGGTTGAAAGACCAATTCTACCTTATATTTCCTTTCCAGATCAAAATAAGGCGACTTATCGCTTTCAGGTCTGGGCTGGGAGATCAGGATCTTTTTTAAGGTCTTAGGGGTACCCGCTTGTTTGGCTCCTTTCTTTACCATGCTTGCTTGCTGTCTGAGATTTTGCAAAATTAAAACCTTCCACCGATATAATCCGTCATCAGCTTATAAATAAGCATCAACGGAACTATTTCAACGGCGCAAAGATAAAGAAAAAAATGCAAAGCATTCACCTTCAATGTGTTCCTGATCGTTGCAAAAGACACGATATACCGATATAACAGCAGTATAATCATGCACCCGATCGATACGGTAAATGCAATTTCTCTTAACCCAGGTTTGGCAAAAGCCATCAGGAAAAGAAAAGGTACCAGTATGATACCCAATACTTTATTTACGAGAAACACGGTAAAAGTATAGTTACCCGCTGCTTCCTTGGAATTGAAAATCCATCCTGAAAACTGTAAAAAGATAAACTTTCCGAAGTACACAACAGTAAGCAAAGCAGCCCCAAAAAATACTATATGCCAGAAAGGAAAATCCAGCCAATCATTATTCCTTATTACCAAGGCCCCATAAATACTGGTAGTTACAATAAAAAGGAAATTAACGAATAATGAACCCAGGTTATCCTGCAGCAACTGATCCTTTGTTTGTTTCTGACGAAGTGAAGTTTGCAAAAACAAGACAAAAAGGTTCTTGATATATCGAGGAAATACGGCACGAACAAAAGCAAGTAATAAAACAACTCCCATTAACAGATAGAACATATCATCGAGGGTTCTTCTTTCCCTGAAATCGGAAATCATAAATAGCGGAGTTCCGGAAAGCGGTAAGAATGGATGTGTATAATACTTGCGGTAAGTAGTGGTATCAATTAAAGGAAGAGACGGCGGCATTTGAGCACTTAAACCTGCTTGATTACTATCGGCCAATGATAAAGTATCGCCAGTTTTAGTAGCCGAATCAATTCTTGAAAATTGTTTGACGAGACTGTCTTTTGGCTGAATAACCTTTCCGGATACGCCTGGTGTATCGGTTTGACCAATTCCGCATAAAAAGGAAATCATTCCTATAAACAACAAGAAAAAACGCATCAGCAAATTCATTGCAACAAAAATAAGCTTTTAGGTTATCTGTAATACAAGAGTCCCGACAGCTTCGTTGTATCTTTGTAATTATGGCAGGCATTTATATTCATATTCCCTTTTGCAAGAAGGCCTGTCATTACTGTAATTTTCATTTCTCAACAACACAAGCCACAAAGCCTGCAATGGTTGCTGCCATTGCAAAAGAAACAGCACTCAGGAAAGATTATTTAACCGATACCGTTACTACCATTTATTTTGGCGGTGGCACCCCTTCCCTATTGACTTTCGATGAACTTCAATGTATTCTCCATAATATTCGCCAATATTTCGACATTACCAATGATGCTGAAATAACGCTGGAAGCCAATCCTGACGATATTTCCAGCGATAAACTACTGGAATGGAAGCAGGCCGGCATCAACAGGCTAAGCATTGGCATACAGTCATTTTTTGAAGAAGACCTGGTTTGGATGAATCGTGCGCATACAGCAATTCAGGGTAAAGAATGTATTCGGCTGGCTAGGGAAAATGGATTCAACAACCTTACTATCGACCTTATATATGGTACGCCTGGATTAACTAATGATCGGTGGTTGAGTAATATCGAGACCGCTATTGCATTAGGCGTTCCACATATTTCGGCCTACGCTTTAACCGTTGAACCTAAAACAGCTTTGGACCAGTTGATTCAAAAGGGTAAGAAAGAAGATATTGATCCGGATTTACAAGCTGGCCATTTCGAAATACTGACAGAAAAATTAGCCGAAGCCGGATTTGAGCATTATGAAATTTCAAACTTTGCCAAACCTGGTTTTCGAAGCAAACACAACAGCAGCTACTGGCAGGGCAAACCTTATCTTGGTCTTGGCCCCTCAGCGCATTCCTTTAATGGAACTACCCGGCAATGGAATATTTCGAATAATGCACTTTACCTGCAATTCATAGAAAAAGACTCCATACCTGCTGAATCTGAGCAACTCACACCTGTACAACAGCTTAATGAATATATTATGACCAGTCTTAGAACCATGGAAGGCTGTTCGCTTACATTGATAGAAGAAAAATGGGGAACGGAAATGAAATCAGCTATTAATAATGCTGCCGGAAAATACCTGATAGAAGGATATTTAATATCAGTAAACGACACTTTGGTATTAAGCGCAAAAGGTAAATTTCTAGCTGATGGGATTGCAGCAAATCTGTTTCAATAGCCTGATTCGTTTCGAATTAGCAGTTACTGCAACCATTCCTGAAAATAAGTGCGATTAATGTTTCCCCGTATGATTTGAGTGATGCAACAGTTTCCTGAGAAGGTTAATAATAACTACACCTCCAAGCAGTACTAAAAGTACCATAGGGCTTAATAAGGTGAATGAAACTGGCATACAATAAAGTTACCTCTTTTTTTACACCAAAAAACCTTCTATTTTCTTAAATCCATCAGCGGCAGGACAATGGTTCCAGAGAATTTCATAAATCGTTGATGCTATGGGGGTTAGGGCATTTACTGATTGGTTTGTACGGTAAATACACTTTGCGGCGTAATAGCCTTCTGCCACCATATTAAGTTCCAGTTGAGCAGCTTTAACGGAATAGCCCTTTCCGATCATGTTTCCGAAAGTACGGTTTCGGCTATACAGTGAATAGCAGGTTACCAGCAAATCACCCAGGTAAACAGATGCGGCATAGTTGGGCTCCATGATAGCAGGCTGGGATTCCTGCTCACTTAACTTCCGCAGAAAAGTAACCATCTCATTCGCACTGTTGGCTATATAAACACTCAAAAAATTATCTCCATATTCCAATCCATGGGCAATACCTGCACCTAATGCGTAAATATTTTTCAGAACAGCGGCATACTGAACACCCACTACATCATCGTTCACAACGGTATTGATGTATTCAGTAGTAAAGTCCTTTGCAATTTTTTCTGTGCTGGCATGGTCTTTCCCGGAAAAAGTGAGGTAGGAAAGTTTTTCAGACGCTACTTCCTCTGCATGACAAGGCCCAAGCAAAGCAAAGTATTGATCGAGCGGAACATTATAATGCGAATGCAGGTATTCATGCAACAACCTGTTATCGGTAGGCATGATGCCCTTTATGGCAGAAATGATTTTCTTTCCTTTTAAGGCTTCTTCGTTCAGTTGTTCAAAAACCTGTTCCGTATAAGCCGAGGGAACCGCTACCACAAGGGCCTCAGAGGCGGCTACCACTTCCTGCAGATTACTACTGAGTTTAAGTTGTTGTGGATTAAAATATGCGGCGCTTAGGTAATGCGGGTTATGCTTCCTTTTCTCCATATAGGCTATCGACTCCGCATTCCTTACCCACCAATAAATAGTATGCCCGTTATCCGTCAAAATTTTTGCCAGGGCGGTAGCCCAACTTCCACTACCAATTATTCCATACTGCATGAAGGCAATTGTTTTTCTGTTGCAAACATACGGAAGTTGGGGGATAGCGGGGTGGAGACTAGAAGACCGAAAGTCCGGGGTCAGGAAGTCCGGGAGATTGATGATATGATTAAGTTAGTAGTGTATTGAAAGTGTAAATAAAAAAAGCGCTATTATAAAATAATAACGCTTTATAAATTCTTTCAACACATCCCTGTTCCGGACTCCCGAACACCGGACTTTCGGACTCTGCTATTCCTTCTTCTTCTCCTCAAACAACTTATCCTTCGCAACAACCTGTACCAGGTTGCCGTCTTTCAGTATTTTACTTACGGTATTGTACGGGCCGGTTACTACCTGATCACCTTCATTTAATCCATCAAGGATTTCTATATAAGTCAGGTCCTGTATGGCTGTTTTTACTTTTACTTTTTTAACTTTTTTATCTTTCCCAATTACAAATACAACTTCTTCAACAGCTTCATCATCGGCCGGATTTCCTGATGCAGGCTTATCTTCAGCAGATGATTTTTTACCTGATTCTGATTTTTCTCTTGTTGTAACAGCATTTAAAGGAACTGCTAAAACATTATCCTTGGTATTGGTTTGGATATCAGCACTAGCTGTCATGCCCGGACGAAATGGAAATGCTCTTCCAGGTACTACCATGTCTTTATAGCTGCTCTGGATAAGGCGAATATGTACTTTATAATTTGTTACTTCGGTAGAAGTAGTGGTTGCGGCCTGTGTGTTGGGATTGGCAATTTTATAAACCAGCCCTTTGAATTTACGATTGGTATATGCATCTACTTCTACGAGTGCTGTATCGCCAATTTTTACTTTAGGGATATCGTTTTCTCCCACATCAACCCTTATTTCTATGCTGCGCATATCAGCAACGCGCATCATTTCGGTACCTGCCATTTGAGCTGTACCAACAACACGCTCTCCTTTTTTTACAGCCAGTAAACTGATAACACCATCCATAGGCGCAACCAGTGTTGTTCTGGAAAGATCTTTATTGGCCCTTGCCAATTGCGCCTCAGCTCCCATGATGGATGCTTCTGTTCCTTTCAATCCTTCTCTTGCTGCATTATAATTGGCTTCAGCGGTGCGGTAAGCCTGTTCTGCCTGGTCGTATTCCTGGCGAGAAGTTACTTTTTCTGTATAAAGTTTTCTTTGTCTTTCAAAATTTGCTTTTGCGTTATCCAGTGTTGCTTTTAGTCCTGGTAAGCTTGCACTTGAATTAGAGAGTTGCGCTTTGGCCTGATCAACTCCGGCTGCTACCTGATCTCTTTGTGTAGAATATATATCAGCATATATTTTTGCCAATACCTGACCTTTGCGAACGCTATCACCTTCATTTACATTAAGCTCTACAATTTCTCCGCTCACATCGGGACTTACCTTCACTTCAATTTCTGGATATACTTTCCCACTTGCATTTACGGTTTCAATAATGGTTCGGGTAACAGCTTTTTCTGCTGAAACTTTTAAGCCTTCGTCTTTCCCGATTACACCACTTTTCTTCAGCCCAATAAAGCCTCCTACAACTACAACAAGTCCGATGATGATCCAAAGTAATTTCTTATTCATAGATATTGTATTTCGTATTAGTAACTGGTTGTTGTTAGCGTTAGAGTTTTAATCCCTGTCCCTTATAAAATTCCAGCACTTTCATTTTGAAAACATAATCATATTGATTTGCCAGTTGCTGAACTTTTGCACGAAGCAGGTTATTTTGGTTGGTAATGAGGTCTAATGATCCTAATAAACCTACTTCATAACGTTTCAACGCAAAATCGTATGCTTTCTGGGTTGCTTCCACTGTTTTTTTGCTTGCATTGAATTTCTCCAATGCTGCTGTGGCATTATTATATGCAGTGTATATGTCTTGCTTGAGTTTAAGATCGGCCTGGTTCTTTTGGAGTTCTACATTACGCAGGTCGAGTTTAGAACGACGGTAAGCAGTTTTTGCCTGTCCGCTATTAAAAATGGGTACAGACAAATTAATACCTACGTTCTGACCAAAGTTATTGGTTATTTGGTTTGTCCATCCTTCCCATAAACCACCAAAGCTTCTGCTTGATTGACTAAAACGGTATAGTGGATTTTGAACGTAGTAGTCAACATTACTGATCGTAACTTTTGGTTCTGCCCCTGTTACTGGTGAGTATCCAAGGAAGGTAAAGCCCGTTGTTTTTTTGAATGAATTAGAGAAGTTGGTTGCAAGGTTACCACCAAAACTCAGGGTTGGATACATTTGACCTTTCGCTGCTAAAACAGATTTTTGTGCGGCCTGAATCCTGAAATCATTTGCCTTTTGCAATGGCTGTGAAGTAAGTGCCAACTGATAAACCAGTTCTGGTTGTAAGTCGCCAAAAGTTTCAAGTGGAATACTTTCCACCGGTGGTGTTTCAATTTCAAAACCAATTGCCGGATCCAGGTTTAGTAGTCCTTTGAGGTTTAATATATTGAGTTCATAACTGGTTAATGCTGCAACAAAATTGCTGCTGTCGGTAGCCAGTTGAGCTTCTATTTCTGCGAGGTTAAGTTCAGGTAAAACACCAGCTTCTACTCTTTTTCTGGTGATTTCCAACTGTGTTTGCGATTGGGCAATTTGCACCTGTGTTATTTTCACCTGCTCACGGGTAGCGAGTACCTGGAGATAAAAATTAGCAACATTCAGGGAAATATCGTTGGCAGTTCTTTCAACCTCTGCTAGTGCGGCCTGTGCATTAAAGAAAGCTGCTTTGATTGAATTTTTCAGGGCACCACCATTATAAATCTGAATGCCGGCATTCAGACCAAAGTTCTGGTAAAGAAACTGGTTGGTAGAGAACTGGTTGGTTGTAGGATCAATTGATCTACCAAAACGCACACCTGTTCCAGAGTTAAAATTTAATGTTGGGTACTGACCCAGTTTTGCCTGTTGAGCTTGTAACGCACTGATCCTTGCCTGTATATCAGCCTGCTTCACAGAAATATTATTCTGTGTTGCGTAGTCAATACATTTACGCAGATCCCACTTTTCATTAGTTGTCTGAGCCTGCGCCTGTATCAAAAAGGCAGTTCCCAGAATGGCAATTAACTTCTTCATATATAACAAAAATAACAGTTTCCCAAGCCTTAGCGATAATTTTCTGATAGGCGGAGAAGCACTAATGGAAACCGTTCATAAGTCGTTATGAATGGTCATTTATTACATTCAGTGCCTGGGCCAGGTCAGAAATGATGTATTCCGGCTCTTCTAATCCCACATACAGCCTCAGGCTTCGATGTAATGCCTGCCCGGGATCAAATTGATTCCGAGGCATTCCGGCGCATTTTGGGATAATCAAGGATTCATGTCCACCCCAACTAACAGCCATTAGTATATGCTTCAAGCTATTACAGAACGCTTCGATAGCTTCACAGGATTTGGTTTTTAAAATAAATGTCAACAATCCACAAGAGCCCTTCATTTGCTTTTTAGCCAACTCATATTGAGGAAAATCAGGGTCTAAAGGAAAAATAACCCTTTCTACAAGCGGGTGCGACTTCAAAAATGTAATTACTTCCTGGGTGCTACGTGTGATACGTTCTAACCTTGTTGGTAATGTCCGAAGTCCCCTAATCAATAACCACGCATTAAAGGGCTGGATACCGGACCCTATATTATTGTATTCGCTGTTAAAGATACGGGTAATCTGTTTACTGCTGCCGCTTAATACCCCTGCAACTACATCACTATGGCCGCCAATATATTTGGTTGCGGACTGAAGCGTGAGGTCGATCCCCATTTCATAAGGTTTCTGGTAAATTGGGGTGCAATAACTGTTATCGCAAATTGTGACAATATTTTTTGATTTTGCCAGTTTGGCGACAGCTTGCAGGTCTTGCAAATCGAACATCCAGCTATTAGGCGATTCGAGGTAAATGACCGTAGTATTTGACTGAATAGCCCTTTCAAAATTTTCGATTGAACTGCCGTCGATATAGGTTACTGTTACCTGAAAACGTGGTAAGATTTCATCAAACATTTTCCGTGCCCAGGTATAGGGATCTTTTACACTAACAATATGGTCACCTGTTTTTACATTAGCCAGTACTGCAGCAAAAATGGCGGCTGCCCCGCTATTAAATACCAGGCAATCTTCCGCGCCATCAAGTGCGGCTAATTTTTTCCTAAGTATTTCAACTGTTGGATTTAATCCACGACTATACAACCATGTTGAATATTCATCTTCAAAAGATTTCCTAAGGTCATCAACTTTTTTAAAAGCAAAATTGCTGGTTTGTACGATGGGAGGAGAAACAGCCCTAAAATATTCATCGCGGTCTTCAGCCAGCTCATTTAATATGTACGATAAATCCATAAAACAACACTAATCTTTATGTTCAACAATTGGTTTCCTGAGTTTTACACTGATATAGTAAATAAGCATAAAGCCCATCAGTACACAAAACCCGACAAACGCAGTATCTGGTGTTTGCATCGCAATACTGATGCCTACAAACAAATATGCGCACATGAAAATAAGGGGCACAATCGGGTAAAACTTCATTTTAAAGATGCCCGTTCCATCAAGGTGCTTGGTTCTTTTGCGTAAAATGAAAATAGTAGCACTGGATGCAACCATTCCAAAACAATCGAGGAAGATGGTAAAGTTGAGGATCTTGTCGAATGTCTGCGCAAAAAACAGGATCACGATACACATTGCTGCAAACACGGTAAGCGAGATAGTAAATACCTGGTTTTTAGGGTTTTGCTTACCAAAAAAAGAAGGCAGTGTTTTTTCTTCACTCATTGCATACATAACCCTTGGATTACTCATCAACAAAGCGTTTACATATGCCAATACGCCGAAGAACAAAAAGAAAGAGAATATGTCTGCCCCACGTTGACCAAAAGTACGCTCCATCACTACATAAGCTATTTCTCTTTCTCCTTTCATCTGATCAAAACCAACTATCGTATAATAACTAAGGTTTACCAGCAGATAAAGTCCGATAATAATTGCTATCCCAATAAATATACCTCGTGGAATATTTTTTGCTGGCTGGTTTACTTCATTGCCAAAGTTGATGGTTTGCTGGTATCCCCCATAGGTAAACGAAACGGCTATAAGACTTATTCCCAGGCTCTGGATCCAGCTCATAGATGTTACTTCACTTGGAGGGGTTGTTGTAGCAGCAACGGCACTTACTGTTTCGTGCGGGAAAAACAAAGCGAGGATGAGTACAATAATCATCCCGATCTTAATCAGCATCAAAATATTCTGCGCTCTGGAACTCATTTTCAATCCCATGAGATTAATCCCATAAAAGAATATTATGGCACCACAACTAATCAGGGCCTTGTGGATATCTGTCCACTCAAACCCAGGAAATAATTTAGTGATATAACCACTTCCAATTAATGCTACCGCACTTAAGCTGGCAGCATTGCTTATGAGGATGATACAGTTAATAGCAAATGCAATACTGGGGTGATAGGCATAGGAGAACACTTTATAATATCCACCTGTAACCGGATAACGGCTACCAATTTCTGCATAGGTGAGGGCACCACACAGCGCCACAAAACCGCCCAATATCCAGGCGGTAAAATAAACGGAAGGCTCGATGGCATCTTTCGCGCTGGTAGCAGCCGTTCTGAAAATACCCATCCCAATCACCAGACCCACAACGATCATAGTGAAGCTAAAAAGATTTAATTTTTGATTTCCCTGCATAAAAATTATATGATATGGTGATAAATGTAAGGAAAAGATAGTTGATCGCAGATGGCAGATGTCAGATCTCGGATCTCTGATCTCTGATCTCTGATTTGGGAAATTAAAGCGACTGCTATCTACCCTCCTAAATCCGACATCAGAGATCAGAGATCAGAGATCTGCCATCTGCATTCTGCTCTTTTCCCCATGCTGGTGTAAAACTTAATTTCCTGATTCTGCCTTACATATTACCGGCGCTATCCCCGTAGCTGTAAGCTCTTGGGTGGTGAATGGTCAATAGTCAATGGTGAATAGTAGTTTATATTACTTTATTGACCATTCACCATTGACCATTCACTACAACCACTGATGTTTCTACTAACCACTGTCTCCAAAAACGGGATGGGAAGGTTCAACATCAGAGAGTAAGCCAGAAGACCTGCCATAATACAGACGATCATTCACGGCTTTCGGGTGAAAAGCATGGAATGTAAATGCTGTCTGCAGCAGCTATTTATATTTCTCCGTTTTTTGGTTTCCTGAAAGCTCATTGTTCAACTATTTAACCATTAACAATGAGCAAAACAATTTCGCTCCTCGCATGCATGCTAACAGGTCAATTCCTGTTTGCACAAAAAGACACCGTTGTACTTGATGAAGTAGTAGTTACAGCCAACAAATTTGAACAAAAACAAAGTTCAACCGGCAAAGTGATTACTGTAATCACAAAAGAACAGATTGAAAAAAGCGGTGGTAAGTCAATCGCCCAATTACTAAATGAACAAGCTGGTATCACCATCAATGGCGCACTGAACAATACAGGCAGTGTACAAACAGTGTATACCCGTGGCGCATCTGCTGGCAGAACACTTATTCTGATGGATGGCATCCCGCTGAACGATCCATCAACCATTACTACTGATTTCGACCTCAACTTTTTTTCTGTTAATGATGTTGAAAGAATTGAAGTTTGTAAAGGTGCGCAGTCTACACTTTATGGCAGTGATGCAATTGCAGGTGTTATAAATATTATTACCACCAAAAAAGACAGCAACAAAGCCTTTAATATCAAGGCAACCTTAAGTCAGGGCAACCTTGGCACTTCAAAAAACAATGTACAGGTGTACGGTAAAGCCAATAAGCTTACCTATGCGGCCCGTTTTGCAAGATTATTTACCAATGGATTTTCTTCTGCTTATGATAGCACTGGTGTTAAAAATTTCGACAACGACAAATACGACGGAATTGTTTCAAGCGGTCAGCTATCCTACCAAATCAGCAAGGAACTTTCTTTCAAAACATTTTTGATGCACAGCCAGTATAAGGCGGGAATTGATGCGGGAGTATTCAGTGACGACCGCGACTATACCATCAATAACAAATCACTGATTGCAGGAACTGGCTTACACTACAAAAAAGGTAGTTTATCCATCACAGGTAATTATCAGTACAGTGAATTAAGACGCAACTACCACAATGATAGTGCGCATAAAACGAGTACCTGGTTTGAGGATAATACCTACAATGGCAAATCACAATTTGTTGAACTCTATGCCAGCACCAGCATTGCAAAAGGATTAACCCTGTTAGCCGGCGCAGACTATCGTTACAATTCATATAACCAGCAGTACTTTTCTGTAAGTGCTTTTGGGCCTTATGCTAGTCAGTTCAAAGACACATCACTTTCACAAACGGCTTTATATGCATCATTCATATATAATAGCCCGGATAAAAAATTCAACCTTGAAATAGGAGGCCGTTATAATGATCATTCACGTTATGGCTCTAACAGCACTTATACCTTCAATCCGTCTTATCGTTTTAATGAGCAGTTTCGTGTGTTTGGTAGTATATCAAGCGGTTTCAAAGCGCCATCGCTTTACCAGTTAAGTCTTAATAGTAAACTTGATGCTGAGAAGGCGGTAAATTATGAAGCAGGTATCAGCTTCCAGGAAAAAAAGGTTAATACAAGGCTCGTTTATTTCAATAGAAAGATCAATAACGGAATCGATTATAATTACATCACTTTCAATTATTTCAACTATGTTAAGCAGGTAGTGAATGGATTAGAATGGGAGCTTGCTGCTAAATTAGGAAAAGCAGGCATCAGTGCTAATTATACCTTATTGTTTAGCGAAGAAGTTACCCAAAATAGAACTACCACAAAAGATACAGTTACGTACGAATATTTATTGCGTAGACCAAAACATCAGCTTAACCTTGGTGCCAATATAGATGTATGTAAAGGGTTAAATGTAGCTGTAACAGCAAAGTATGTAAGCAGTCGCTATGATATTGGTGGTTATCGCCGTGCAGACATTTCTCTGCCTTCTTATTTTATAATGGGCGCTTCTGCTGATTATGTGCTCAATCAAAATGTTCGCTTCTTTGCAGATGCACAAAATATTACCGGGAAAAAATTCTTTGATGCAAGAGGCTTCAATGCAATTCCATTCCTGTTTAATACAGGGGTAACTTTTAATTGGTAAAGAGGCGTGAATTGTGAATGGTGAATGGTCAATAGCTATTGACCATTCACCATTCACAATTCACCATTGACCATTCACTACTATGACACAAAAGCATGAAATAAAAAATTGTCCACGCTGTTCAAAGCCATTTGAATGCAAAGTGGGCAATATACCTGCCTGTCAGTGCAGCGGCCCCAAACTCACACATGAAGAAAGGGTTTATATTGAAGCAAAGTTTACCGACTGCCTTTGCAGAAATTGCCTGGAAGCACTTCAGTTTGAGTATAAGCTGGTGGTTAATAATGTGTTTAGGTTTTAGAGAGGTGTGAATGGTGAATTTTCAATAGCTATTGACAATTCACCATTCACAATTCACATTTTTGTATCTTGCTAATAAACCAGCCAACATGACCTTTCACCTGGATTATTTACTGACTACTACATTCACCTTATTTGCAGTAATAGATATTGTTGGATCGATCCCATTATTGATCTCACTTAAGGATAAGATGGGTGGGATCAGGTCTACCCAGGCCACATTAATTTCTGGCTTATTGATGATTGTTTTTCTTTTTGCTGGTGAGGCTTTTCTAAAAATACTTGGACTAGATATCCGTTCTTTCGCCGTTGGGGGTTCTGTGGTAATATTTTTACTTGGACTTGAAATGGTACTTGGACATGAAATTTTTAAAGGAGATAAGGATGCCAAATCGGGATCAGTCGTACCTATCGCCTTCCCGATTATTGCAGGTAGCGGAACGCTTACCACTGTTATGTCTTTAAAAGCAAACTTCGATGAATTATATATCCTCAGCGGAATACTGATTAATCTGGTAGTGGTTTATGGTGTTTTAAAATCACTTAAAGTGATTGAAAAGGCACTTGGACAGGCCGGCTTATTGGCTGTACGTAAGTTTTTTGGGGTTATCCTGCTCGCTATTGCCGTAAAAATATTCAGTAGCAATATTGCCGCTTTTGGTAAATAGTTGATTCATGAAGAAATTGTTTAGACATAATGAACTGTTTTTCTGGATCATTGCAATTTTATTACTGTACTTTCTTCCAGGTTACAAAGAGGGACAATCTCTTTGCATTTCAACCTTAATTGGATTGGGAAGGTGTCCAGGATGTGGCATAGGTCATGCTATTCATGATGCACTTCATCTTCGATTTGCTTCCTCTTTTCACCATCATCCGCTGGGAATATTTGCAATTATTATTATATTTATCAGATTAAAACAACTCACTCACCTTTTACTTAAAAACCATGAGACCAAACCTGTATAGCCTTATCCCTGCACTTGAAGGAGAAGAATTAGTATATATTCAAAATTTAACTGCCGGGTTAACCGACGAAAGATTGCACAATTTTATTGCAGTATATAATGGCAACCGCAGAAAATCTGATCAGGTTTTAATTGGCTGCATTTTAGGTTTTGTGCTCATTGCCGGCGTACAACGATTCATGGTAAGACAAAATGGTATGGGACTTTTATACCTTTTTACTGGTGGCCTTTGTCTGATTGGAACCATTGTAGACACCATTAATCATAAACAACTCACTTTCGAATACAATAGTCAGGTTGCCAGGGAAAGTTTAGCAATGGTGCATGCTATGGGGTAATTTTAGGCAGCTAATAATTAGATTGGCTGCATGCTGGTTAAGCTATTAAAATCCAACTAGTACTTCTTTCGATTCAATTAATATTTGAATCAGCAGTTGCAGTGGGAATTATACTATACTTAAAAAAGAAACTGTGATTTAACTTTTGGACAGTTTTGTCCAGTTAAAAGTTTTAATTCAAAGCATTGCACCCCCATTTAACTTTTCAACCACAGTTTCTTTAACTACAACCAGCAATCGCCCCCATAAAAAAATAGGAAATAGTATTTTTCTTGTTCCATTTTAAGTTAACTTTGCATCGTAGCATTGGTTATGGATCAGCTACGTGAATTGGTATTCTATCGGCATTATTTTCAGGAGTTCTTTGCTTCACAGACTGAAAAAGTGAAGGAAAAGATAGACTATGTACTTTTTGTACTTACGCATGCTGAACGGATACCTGAAAAGTTCTTAAAACATATTGAGGGACAAAAAGGATTATATGAAATAAGAGTTGAGGTAGGCAATAATATTTTCAGGATATTTTGCTTTTTTGATAAAGGAAAACTTGTTATCTTATTAAATGGCTTTCAAAAAAAGAGTCAAAAAACGCCTAAACAAGAAATTGATCACGCAGTAAAACTTATGGCTGAATATTTGTCACATAAAAAATAGCCCTATGGCAGTCAAGAAAAAAAATATTACAAGTTTCGATGAACACCTGACAGATCGTTACGGCAAACGTGGTACTAAAAAAAGAACAGAATTTGAGATTAAAGCAAAAGCCTTCCTGATTGGGGAAGTAATTAAAGAAGAAAGGCGTTTAGCAAAACTTACACAGGAGCAATTGGCTGAAAAAATTGGCGCTAAGAAGAGTTTTATTTCCCGAATTGAAAATGGTCAGAGTGATATACAATTATCCACGCTATACCGGCTTTTAGAATTCGGATTGGGTAAAAAAGTTGAACTTACCGTTCGATAAACCCAGTTATACAGGTTTAACTAATATACCTGCATCCAGTCCAGTTACCATCCTCTACATAACGACAGTTAGCAGTAACTTTTGGAAAGTTCCGAAACTTTCCAAAGGTTGCACGGAGACAACTCAGTCAATAGTTTGAGATCAAAGAATAATACTACGATTTAATTTTGCAACCACAGTTTCTTTAATAAGAAATTGTAAATCCTCCGTTTCTTATTCCTTATTTCCTGTTTCCTATTTATTATATCTCCCGGCCTCGACATCCGCTAAGGCGGAGAACCTGGATCTGGAGCTTCGTCCCCACAGTACTGTGGGGGTTATACTATCCACAAAAAAAATAAGAAACAGCGAATCCCCTGTTTCTTATTCCTTGTTTTCTATTTCTTATTTCTAGTGGCCTCGCCAGGAATCGAACCTGGATCTGGAGCTTCGGAAACTCTTATACTATCCATTGTACTACGAGGCCAATATGTCAATAAAACTACTCATTACAATATAAAAGATTTACTCTTATACTATCTCCGCCTCAGGCGGATACTACGAAACCAAGCCATTCAAACGCAGCAAAAATAATAGAATCCTTTTAAACTCAACGGAATAACTCCTTGATGGCGGCTTTTAGGAAAATGGTGGTTGGTACACTATTCATGATTTGTAAATCATCCCATAAGTTACTTTCATTGTCCAAAAATCTTAATACCCTTTGGGCTGGGTTCTTTTTAAAAATGGAAGCAAAGACCTCATCGCCATTTAATTGCTTATTATATAATACGTGCAGTAATACCGCGTCATAAAACCGGAATTTTTTTTCCGTTATGCTGGTACGTGAGGATGGGTAACGTCCTTTAACCAGATTAGCAATAATGTTATCAGTCTTTTTTTGTATAAACTGAAACGCATACCCACTGCTTCCTTTTGCCTGTCCGCCAGCAATACCCATATTTATAACCCTGTCTTCTGCAGCAGGAAAAACATGATTGGTCATAGGTATAATACCAAATTCTTCGTGCTCTATAGTGTAATGGTTAATTTTAAGGTGATTCTGCAGGTATGACTTTAATGCCGTATCATATTTTTCCTGCTCCAATATATTTGGGGTAAACAGCGTGTATTCTACTAAAGCTGAAGTAGTCGAAATAGGCAAGACATACATAAAAGTTGTTCCTTCATCCTGCGACACCCTAAAGTCCATGAAAGTGGCTTTACCAGGATCAAAAGCCGGTTCGTTTGTCTCTATGACCCATCCTTTAAAATGTTGCAGCAGCATGTATTCACCCTTCTTGATTTCAGGCTTTTCAAACAATATACTGTTGAACACATATTCTGCTGTAGATATGGAGGTTGCGGTTTCCACAAATGCCTTATCACCTGCTGTCCCAACTTTTAAAACCGGTTCATACAAAAAATGGATATTACTCCTTTGATTGGCCAGTTCTTGTGTGTGCTGGTAGAAATCAATACCCCTGATCATTTTATATTGATAGGGTGATAAAGGAAGGGAAGAGGAAAAATACTTTGAGTAAAAACTGACATCCTGCCATTTACGAAACACAAGCGATTCAAAAACACCTTCACCTTGTTCCCAAAAACACCAGGTTCTGTCGTTTTTTTCTTTAGGGGCTTTATCGATAACAAGTATTTGTTTATCATCGAAAAAGGGATGTTGCATCATGCGCTTAAGTAAACTTAAACCTGCGCAACCTGAACCTGAAATAATATAGTCGTAGTTAGCGTGAATGGTCAATAGTGAATGGTGAATAATCTGATGAACTGTTAGCTTTTTCTTAATTGTTCGTCTTTTCGCACTTTATCCCAGTATTTCTTTGCAACAATCAGCATCCCAAAACTCTCACCTTCATGTTTATCAAGGTGCTTATGGTGCATTTTATGCGCCCAACGAATGGCTTTTATATACCGGTTATTACTTCTTGTAAATAATTTGATACGTTGGTGTATGATGATTTCGTGAACAAGAAAATATGCAAAACCATACAGCGCAATTCCGGCTCCTATACTTACCACCCAGTAAACTTGATTCATGCTACCTAACATAATACAAAGCCAGCTTGGAATAGCGAAAATGATGAAAAAAGCATCATTCTTTTCAAAAAAACCAGGCCCTTTCTGATGGTGATCTTCATGTAAATACCAAAGAAACCCATGCATCACAAAGCGGTGTGTAAGCCATGTAATTCCTTCCATGATACAGAAAGTAGCAAGTGTTATAAGGAGGTATATCCACATATTATAAATACAATCTTAGTATGATAAAAAAGAGCAACTGTATAATAAACAAATGTATTGAAAAATGGTTGTCTTTTTGAAAGTCCAACCGTTTGAAAAGCAACAGTAACAAGGAACTTATCAGAAACCAACATACATAATTAAAGAATGGAATAACCGATCCTTCCCATTGCCAGAAACCAAGTTTTATGGCTACTGGTTCCATCACCCAATCAAAGAATACTGTTAAAAGACCGCCGTCAATTATAAAAGAGAGTAAGATGATTTTTTTAGACATGCCAATATCAGAAGCTCCGAATCTGGCACTGATCCATTCATGCAAACGGTGCATTATTACACCAGATCCATAAACCATTACAAACCAATTTACCCCGATTAACCAGGGCACCCCATAAATTTTCGGACCTAGTACTTTACCATAGGCATAACTTCCGAAAAGCAAACCAGTATTCACTCCTATAATTTCAACTACTACACCTACTGCAAAAGAAGTTAGCAGGAAAAAAAAGAAGAAAATACCTGGCCTTGGTTGGTTCCAGATTAACAGGAAGAACATCAATACCAGATTCAAGGGGGTTAGATTGATGAACCAATCCGCATAATCAGTAAAAAGCATACCAATCAACCCACTCACATGAAATAGAATGGCCAGAAACAGGGATATCGTTAACTGGTATTTTTTCATCAGGTATGATTGTTATTCTGCTCACTACTAATCAGCTCTGCTGCAATTTTTGCACTACGCAAACACAAAGGAATTCCTCCTCCAGGATGTACACTACCACCTACAAAATACAAACCTTTCAAATTTCTGGAAAAATTAGGATGCCGTAAAAAAGCAGCCATCCTTGAATTAGAACTGGTGCCGTACAATGAACCACTGTAAGAACCTGTTTTTGCTTCAATCATTATTGGATCTAAAACATGCTCTGTTACAATCTTTGAAGCAATATCTGTTTTTAACACCCGATTTAATTTTTCCAATACCTGTGCTCGAACAGTTTGTTTAAGCTGTTCCCAATCCTGACCAATATTTGCGGGTACATTCACCATAACAAACCAGTTTTCCTTTCCCTCAGGCGCCTGCTTACCTGGTTCACATTTTGAAGTAATATTGATATAGATCGTTGGATCGCTAAAAGTTTTTCCCTTTTTAAATATATGCGCAAATTCTGCTGCGTAATTTTCGCTAAAAAAAATATTATGCAGGCCAAGCTCAGGAAATGATTTGTCGATACCCCAATAAAATATCAACGCACTACTGCTCCTTTCCTGTTTCAGTATTTTCCGGGCTTTATGTTGGTCTTTCAATAAATGCAGGTAAGTAAAATAGGCATCTACATTACTCACTACAATGTTCGCAGGTATATTTTTCCCTTCAACTACAATGCCTGCTACCCTATTATTATAATGTATGATTCTTTCTACTGGACTATTGAAAAAGAACTCAACACCCTTTAGTTTGGCAAGTTCGTATAAGGCTTTTGCTATGCTTATCATTCCTCCTTCCGGATAAAAAGTGCCTTCATTATGTTCGAGGTGAGGAATGAGGCTCATCATGCCTGGCGCTGCATATGGGTTGCTTCCATTGTATGTTGCGTACCTATCGAATAGTTGTACTACTTTTTTCTGTTCGAATGCCTTTGCATTAAAATTATGAAGACTATTAAACAGGTGTGAGAATCGAAATCTTTTTAAAGCTTTCCAAATTGGCGATTTGCGTAAATGAGCAAACTTATGTAATGAATGATTCAGAAAAATTTCAGCTACATCATGATACAATTTTTCTGATTGATCCAGGTAAGATTTGATATTCCCCGCTGGTTCATTTGTTTTCAACTCCACTTCTTCAGCGAAAGTATTGATATCAGCAGAAGCATTAATTACCGTGCCGTCTTCATAAAAATAGGTACAGGAAGTTGGCATCTTTTTATACCGAAAAAAGTCTTGCATGGAAACTCCTGCCAACTTAAACAATGCTTCTATATTCTCAGGCTGGGTGAATAAACTGGGGCCAGTATCAAAATGAAATCCTTCGGATTCAAAATAGCCAATTTTGCCACCATAAGTAGCACTTTGTTCATACACTTTTACATCAAACCCCTGAACTGCAAGTCTGATAGCTGTTGCCAGTCCACCTACTCCCGCACCAATGATTACAGCAACAGGTTTTTCTTGCATCAGATTAAAGTTTATGTGTTGCTTTATACCAGTTGCGTAATTTAGGAAAAGCTATCTGAAACCAAACTGTATATTGTTCGGGATGTTCTTGCATAGATGATTCAATTTCATCCAAAGTATAATAAGCAAATGATGCTACTTCTTCAGGATTGGGGTTTACCATGCCATCGTATTCTCCAATATACACATGATCAAATTCATTTTCGGTCAATCCATTTTCAAATGAAGCCTGGTATATAAATGTAAAGGCTTTGGTTAAACTGGTTTCAAAACCCATCTCTTCCTTTAGCCGGCGCAAGGCAGCATTTTCAGTTGGTTCACCTGGTCGGGGGTGACTGCAACAGGTGTTCGTCCATAAACCACCGCTATGGTATTTTGTTAATGCTCTTTTTTGCAATAATAGCTGGTGTTGTCTATTAAATACAAATACACTAAAAGCCCTGTGTAAGAGGGCTTTTTCATGCGCTTCTATTTTTTCCATAACACCAAGCACTTCATCATGCTCATTCACCAATATCACTTGTTCCATACATCAAATAAGATCCCGCCATTATTCGGGTATTAAAGTAAATTGAAATGACTTCTGATTCCTGCTTTGGCTAAAATAAATATTTTTCCATAGTCAGGAATCCTGATTCTTTCTTCCATTATTTTCTGAGGCCTCACTTTCTTAATTTTCTTAAAGAGCGACAAGTAATATTTATAGGCAACATAAACGCCAAAGCGTGATTTAAGGGGCAGTTTCAATATACCCTCGTAAGCATGGTTAAAATCCTGCTGAATATCAGCTTCAATTGCCGCTTTATCAGATGCGGTAAAATTACTGAAGTCACAGCCAGGAAAATATACCCTTTCTAATGATTCATAATCAGCTTTAAGATCACGAAGGAAATTCACTTTTTGAAAGGCCGCACCCAGACTACGTGCATAAGGTTTTAAGGTTTCGTACATCTGTCTGTTTCCATCACAAAAAACAAAAAGACACATCAACCCAACCACTTCTGCACTTCCGTAAATGTATTGTTCATATCCCGCCCTATCGTATTTCTTTTCACTCAGGTCCAGTTCCATGCTGTATAAAAATGCATCTATAAGTTCACGGTCAATCTGGTATTGGTTAACCGTAAGCTGAAAACTGTGTAAAATAGGATTCATACTGATCCCTTTATCTATAGCATCGTAGGCTGATTTTTTAAATTCAGCAAGTAAATCCTGTTTATTATAGCCATGAAAGCTGTCAACAATTTCATCTGCAAACCGCACAAAGCCATATATATTAAATATAGGTGTACGGAGGTCTTTGTGTAACAACCGTATCGCAGAGGAAAAGCTTGTACTGTACTTTTCTGTTGTGACCCTGCTGCAATCCTGACTTACTTCATGAAACAGTTCGATCATTGGGTGGTTGTTTTATTCAATAATTTATTTTGTTTCTTGCCTCCAATTTTTATCCAAATGCTTTTAACACTTCTCCGGCTACCACTTCTCCGCTTATAAGGCTTGGTGGTACTCCTGGACCTGGCACAGTTAGTTGGCCTGTATAAAACAGGTTTCTAACCTTTTTACTGCGACATGCCGGTTTCAACACGGCTGTTTGCCTCAATGTGTTCGCCAATCCGTATGCATTCCCTTTAAAGGCATTGTATTCAGATACGAAATCACTATGGGCAAAGGATTTTTGATAAACAATAGCATCCTTTACAGTTTGTCCTATCTGCTGTTCAAGCCTTGTTATAATCCTGTCGAAATAATACTGCCGCCTTTCAGTCGAATCATCATTTAAGCCAGTTGCCACAGGAATCAGCAGAAAAAGGTTTTCACAACCCTCGGGTGCTACACTTGTATCAGTTACTGAAGTAGCACACATATAAAACAACGGATCGGAAGGCCATTCTTTCGTTGTATATATTTCCTTACCGTGTATTTCAAAAGAGGTATCGAAAAACAGGCTATGGTGTGATATATTTTTCAATCTTTTATTCAGTCCTACGTAGTATAACAAACAACTGGGAGCCATCACCCTTTCATTCCAGTAATCGCGGGTATAAGTACGTGCTGTTTCAGGTAACAGGTTCATTTCTATATGATGGTAATCAGCTCCTCCAATAACAACATCTGCCTGATAAGATCGATTGGTAGTAATTACCTGTTTTGCTGCATTTCTTTGTACCTGTATTTCTTTTACATTCTGGTTAAATTCAAATGCTACGCCTTGTTCCAATGCGAGCTGATACATGGCTTTTACAATCTGATACATCCCCCCATCAGGATACCATGTACCACCTTTAATATCTGCATAATTCATTAAACTATACAAGGCAGGAGTGTGCTCTGGTAATGCCCCAAGAAACAGTACGGGAAACTCCATCAGCTCTTGGAGTTTTGGATGTTTAAAATGCTTTGCTACATGCGATTTAATTGAATTAAAAACATCCAGTTTAAAAATACCTGTAAGTAATTCCCAGTCTAAGAATTCTGAGAGCGACTGTCCAGGTTTATAAACAAGCTTATTAATACCTACCTCATATTTATACGCTGCTTCTTTTAAGAAAAGATCTAATTGCCGGCCGCTTCCTGGTTCAATCTGGTTGAAAATATTTTTTAATGATTGATAATCGGCAGGGATATCTGTAGCGCCATCTGGCCAATATACCCGATAGGAAGGGTCGAGTCTTTTCAATTGATAATAATCTGAAACAGATTTCCCAAATTGTTTAAAATATCTATCAAAAACATCAGGCATCCAATACCAGCTTGGACCCATATCAAATGTAAAACCTGCTTCTGTAAATTGGCGGGCTCTGCCACCCGG